>JBGUKU010000009.1:0-26719 GCA_045114615.1 Anaerovoracaceae bacterium | reverse complement strand
CCGACTTCGAATATGATTGTGAGACACATAGCGTGTAGCTTGTGTCATTGCCGGAGGAGCTTACAGTCAGATACAGCGGAAGTGAAGGAAGAAGAGCAGGTGAGTATACAGCGCGCGCATCTTTCGTCAATCCGGACACACATAATTACAATACTCCTGACGACATGATCATTGACTGGAGGATAGGCAAGAAGAGCATCGACATGTCCGGCGTCAGATGGAATTATGACGGAGCTTTCACATATGACGGAGAGGTCAAAAGGGTAGAGCTCGAAGGGCTGCCTGAGGGCGTTTATGCCGAATACGAGAATTCATCAGCGTATGATGCCGGCATTTATATCGCTCATGCAAATCTCAGATTTGACGGAGACAATCTTGACGTTGTATCCCCTGCGGACTGCAGATGGAGGATCGTAAAAAGAAGGATCGACATCTCTGATGTACGCTGGGATTATTCCGAACCGTTCGAATATGACGGGAATGAGCACAGCATATATCTTGTCAATGTTCCTGAGGGTGTCGAAGTAGAGTACAGCGGCAACGCTGCAGTCGGCGCGGGCAGATACGCCGCAAGCGCAGTGCTTCTGCCGACAGATGCAAACAACTACGAAGTACCTGAGATCAGCGGCTGTTCATGGTCGATCGATAAAGCAGAATATAAACTGCCTCAGCTTTCATGGACAGACTCATCTGCATTCGTTTACGACGGAAGTGAAAAGACTGTCGGTATAGTCAACGACCTTGGCGATGCAGTCAGAGTTGACTATACAGGCAACACCGCAGTCGGCGCGGGCAGATACTTCGCAAAGGCTGTGTTCTCGCCGGCAGACGATGACAACTTCAGCGCACCTGCTCCTCAGGGACGCTCCTGGAGCATCAGCAAGGCTCACTTTGACATGAGCGGAGCGTACTGGGATTACAGCGAGCCATTCATCTACGACGGAAGTCCTAAGACCGTAAAAGTCGCCGGACTGCCTGAGGGAGTATTTGCTGAATACTTCAACGCAACGGCTACTGACGCGGGCGCGTATACTTCAACGGCGAAATTCAAAGTAATGGACGCCGATAACTATGAAGACAATATCCCGGATATGATGCTTGACTGGCGCATAGACAAGGCATCGTTCGACATGAGCGGAGTCAGATGGCAGGAGAACAGGGAGTTCTCGTATGACGGCGAAACAAAGAGCGTCAGGCTGACGGGACTGCCAGACGGGCTCATACCTCAGTACGAAGGCAGCTCAGCCTCAGAAGCAGGTGAATACACTGCAAGAGCCGGATTTGAATACGATGAGAGGAACTACAGAAAGCCTGAGGTGGCTACCTGCCACTGGGTAATAGAGAGAGCTCCTGTAGACATATCGGCAGTAAACTGGGATTATGATGAAGCCTTTGTATATGACGGTACTGATAAGACGGTCGCCGTAAGAAACATTCCGGAAGGCACATCTGTTAAATACAATAACGCTAGAGCAAATCAGGCAGGCACATATGTAGCAGCTGCAGAAATCATTCCTGAAGATACGGACAACCTCACAAAGTCCAGACTTGAGAACCTCACATGGAGGATCGATAAGGGCAATTACGACATGAGCCATGTCCGCTGGGATTACGAGAAGCCGTTCACATATGACGGCAGTGAGTTCAGAGTTATACTGAAAGGACTGCCGGAGGGCGTACTGCCTTCATACAGAGGCAACACTGCCCGTGATGCCGGTACATACAAGGCAAGTGTTTCATTCACGGCTGCTGACAGCCGCAACTTCAACACGCCTGATCCTTTGGAACTCGAGTGGGAGATCAGGAAAGCCGAGTACGATATGTCGGGAGCTTCCTGGGATTATGAAGGCGAGTTCAAATATAACGGAAGAATGCATGAAGTGTCGCTCAGAGGACTTCCTGATGGAATAAGGGCGGTTTACTCAGGCAACGCGGCGGCTGATACAGGTTCATATGAGGCAGCGGCGGAACTGATCCCATATGACTCGTACAACTATAGCCAGCCGGTCATCGAGAGCTGCAAGTGGCAGATAGTAAAAGCAGATTACGACATGTCAGCTGTCAGATGGGATTATAACAGCCCTAAGGTGTTCAACGGAAGAGATCAGAGCGTAATGCTTGAGCATCTCCCGAACGGCATCAAAGCCGATTATACGGGCAATGAGGGTAAGGAAGCAGGAAGCTATACCGCAAAAGCGATACTCACTGTATCTGATCCTGCAAACTACAATGCGCCATCGGTGGCAGACTGTGACTGGGAGATTGCCAGGGCTGACTATGACATGTCTGCAGTCCGCTGGGATTATGAACCGGGATGCTTCAAGTATGATGGCAGCAGAAAGACTATTGAACTTAATGGACTGCCTGAGCATGTAACTGCAACGTACAATGAGAACAGTGCTGACAGAGCAGGCAATTACGTTGCTACGGCAAGCTTTGCTACATCTGACAGCAACTTCAGTGCTCCTGATCCGATAAGCATCGACTGGTGCATCGAAAAGGCCGACTACGATATGAGCAAAGCCGCCTGGGATTATGACGGAAACTATGTATTTGACGGTACGCCTAAGAGAATACAGCTGACAGGAATCCCTGAGGGAGTGAGCGTCAGCTATGAAGGCAATACGGCCGTAAACGCAGGCAGCTACAGAGCTATAGCAAGATTCGGTATCGATACTTCGGATTTCAATGTCCCTGAAGAAATGAGCTGTGAGTGGACGATCGAAAAGGCAGATCCGGATATCCGCAGACTGAGATGGGATTACTCGCGTGCATTTGTTTATAACGGTGAGACCAGGACGGTAAAACTCGAGGGAGTTCCGGAAACTCTCAGCGTCGAATACACAGGAAATACCGCAGCTGATGCCGGTCTTTACACTGCGCATGCAGAGCTTATACCAAAGGATCCGAATAACTATAATGGCGCATCCATAAGAGACTGCGAGTGGCGCATAGTAAAAGCCACATATGACATGTCCGGAGCGAGATGGGAAGGCGAATTCAAATCCGTTTATGACGGAAGCGAAAAGGGCGTATACATCGCGGGTCTTCCTGATGGAGTCACTCCTGTATACCATGGGAACACCGGAGTCAATGTAGGTAATTACAGCGCTTCAGTGGATCTGGAGTATGATGCTGCCAACTACCATACACCTGAGATGGGCGGCTGTGAATGGAGCATAAGCAAGGCTTCTTACGACATGTCCAGAACTGCATGGCAGGGCGTCACAGGATTCGTATTTGACGGAAATCCAAAGACTGTTGAGCTTACAGGTCTGCCTGAAGGTATCACCCCAGTATATTCAGGCAACACAGCTACTGATGCCGGATCATATGAGGCTTCGGTAGAGCTGAAATACGACGCGGAGAACTACGAGCAGCCTACGTTCGGAGGATGCAACTGGAGCATCGCTCCTGCTGCTGTCGACGTGAATACAGATGCAGTGGAATGGGTCTACGACGGTCCGTATATGTATGACGGTACACCTAAGAGCGTATGCATAGCTACAAAGACGCGCCAGCTCGGATTCTTTGAGAAGCTGCGCGGAGTAGAAGTCAAGCCATACCTGGCAGGCATCCCGGAGGGATTCGATGTGGTCTACTCAGGTGAGACGGCTACCGATGCCGGTGTCTACTATACGACCGCAAAACTGGTGAACAGAGAGCCGGGCAACTATACGGAGCGTGAGCTTCCTCCGTTCAAATGGGAGATACTGAAAGCTCCTATCGACATGAGCGGAGTACACTGGAACTACGAGGGACCATTCACTTTCGACAACGAAGAGAAGTGCGTTGAACTTGAAGGACTTCCTGACACAGTAAAGGTGACTTATACCAACAACAGAGCCGTGAACTCCGGTGAGTATGAAGCCATGGCTGTTGTAGAGGCAAAGGATCCGGTCAACTTTGAGACTCCTGCTCCTGTAAGCGGATGCTGGTGGCATATAGACAAGGCGTGCTATGACATGTCTGAAGTCCGCTGGGATTACGAGGATGAGTTTGTATACAACGGCAAGGAAAAGAGTGTCAGACTGCTCGGTCTGCCTGAAGGTGTCAGGGTAGAAGCATATGTAGGCAACAAGGGTGTCGATGCAGGCGGATATACCGCTGAAGCTAAACTCAGATACAAACATAAAGAGAACTATGAAGCACCTTCCGTACCTGAACTCAGGTGGAGGATCGCGAAGAGGCCTCTCGATCTCTCAGAGATCAGGTGGGATTACGATGATGAAACCGTCTTCGTGTATGACGACAAGGTGAAAGAAGTTAAGCTCGAAGGAGTGCCTGAAGATATCGAGGTCGTATACACTGACAACAGCAAGATAAACGCCGGCACATACACTGCAAGAGCAAGGCTTATCTATGATACACGCAACTGTGAGGCAGTAGAGATACCTGATCTTAAGTGGAGGATCCACAGAGCTAAATATGATACTTCTGCAGTTCACTGGGATTACGACGAACCGTTCGAATATGATGGTACTGAGAAGCACATCACTCTGAAGGGAGTTCCTTGGCAGATTGCCGTCAGATACAGAGACAACAGGGCTGTTGCTCCGGGCAGGTATACTGCCAAGGCGTATCTGACATACGATAATGAAAATTACGAGACTCCTGAGATCGATACTACCATCGACTGGGAGATCACCGGAAAGGAATAATGAACGGATATCTAATAGCAATAATACTTCTTACGCTCAGCTCAACGTTTTTCTCGGCTACTGAGACCGCGTTCAGCTCAGCAAACAAGATCAAGCTCAAGAACCTCGCGGCTGATGACAACAAGCGCGCAGCTTACGCGCTTGAGCTCTGTGAGGACTTCGACAGGCTGATCACTGCAGTGCTGGTCGGAAATACCATATCCAACATCACCATGACATCTGTCGCTACAGTGTACGGCATCATGACATGGGGCGGAAAGATAGGTCCGACCATCGCCACTGTCATGGTCACATTCCTCGTTCTAGTGTTCGGCGAGATCTCTCCTAAGATCCTTGCCAGAGAGTACGCGGAAGAGGTCGCACTGTTCCTGACACCTTTTGTCAGGGCGCTCATATTCATACTGACTCCGCTGACATTCATTTTCAACGGACTGAAGATCTTTCTCAAAAAGGCCTTTGGCAAGAAGGACGAGCCGGAGTTCAGCGAGGATGAACTTCTGACCATAGTCGAGGAGGCTGAGGCCGGCGGAGCCATAGGTGAAGAGCAGAGCGAGCTCATCGCGAATGCGATTGAATTCAATGACATAGAAGCCATCGATATCCTCACTCCGAGGGTCGATATAGTTGCGGTCGAAAAAGGCACTCCTGTCGCGGATATCAAAAAGGTTTTCAAGGAATCCGGCCTTTCGAGGCTGCCGGTGTATGAAGATGACCTTGATAACATCATAGGTGTCATAAACCAGAAAGATCTATATAACAACAATGTTAAGACGATAAAAGACACTGAGAAGATCATCAAGCCGGTGGCTTATGTGGCCGAGACCCTCAAGGCGGCGGTTCTGCTCAAAAAGATGCAGGCTAAGAGAACTCACATTGCGATAGTCGTGGATGAATACGGCGGCACGACCGGACTGGTCACGCTTGAGGATATAATCGAAGAGATCGTCGGTGACATCTACGACGAGCATGACACAGTCACATCCAAGGATGTAAGACCTGCAGGCGATGACGTCTACATGGTTGCCGGAGGAGCAAATCTCGAGGACTTCTTTGAGATGTTCGACGAGGAGATCGAGGCTGATGCCACAACGATCAACGGATGGGTAATGATCGAACTTGACAGGCTGCCTAAAGTGGGCGATGAGTTCGACTATGAATCAAGACATAAATTATTCCACGTCAAGGTAACAAAGGCCGACGCACGGCGCGCTCTCATGACGCGCATCACGGTCAAAGATAAGCCGGAAGATGAGGATTAATAATCTTTTGGAACGGGCCGCGCGGCTCAGTAAAAACGAAAGGATGATATATCAATGGGTTTAATGGAGATGATCTTCGGCGACCTCAATGCAAAGGAAGTCAGAAAGATCGAAAAAATCGTAGATGTAATTGAATCATACGATGAGTCGATGCAGGCTCTTTCGGATGATGAACTGAGAGCCAAAACCGGGGAATTCAAGGCAAGGCTCGCTGAGGGCGAGACTCTCGACGACATACTGCCTGAAGCATTCGCTGTATGCCGCGAGGCAGCATGGCGTTCACTCGGAATGAAGCATTTCAGAGTGCAGCTCATAGGAGGCGTAGTACTTCATCAGGGCCGCATATCCGAAATGAAGACAGGTGAAGGTAAGACTCTGGTAGCGACTCTGCCGGCTTACCTCAACGCTCTTGAAGGACGCGGCGTACACGTTGTTACAGTCAACGACTATCTGGCCAAGCGTGACGCAGAGTGGATGGGCAAACTTTATTCATTCCTCGGTCTCAAGGTGGGATGCGTTATTCATGCGGTCGAGGGTAAAGCCAGACACGAACAGTATATGGCTGACATCACATACGGAACCAATAACGAATTCGGTTTCGACTATCTGCGCGACAACATGGTCACGTACAAGGAAGAACTCACACAGAGGGAGCTCAACTACGCCATCGTCGACGAGGTCGACTCGATCCTCATCGATGAGGCCAGAACACCACTCATCATTTCCGGAAGAGGCGTTGACTCCAGCGTGATGTACAGAAATGCCAACACCTTTGTAAAGACTCTCATCGAAGGTACAGACTACAAGGTGGATGAGAAGGACAATCAGGTGTCGCTTACTGATGATGGTGTCAAGCTCTGCGAATCTTACTTCAAGATCGACAACTTCTCGGACCCTGACAACATGGAGCTCAACCATTACGTGCATCAGGCTCTCCGTGCGAACTACCTCATGAAGAAGGATGTCGACTACATCGTAAAAGACGGCGAGATCCTCATCGTAGACGAGTTCACCGGACGTCTCATGTACGGAAGACGCTTCAGCAACGGCCTGCATCAGGCTATCGAGGCGAAGGAAGGTGTCAAGGTAAGGTCAGAGTCAAGGACACTTGCTACTATCACTCTTCAGAACTACTTCAGGATGTACAACAAGCTTGCCGGTATGACCGGTACAGCAAAAACAGAGGAAGACGAGTTCCGCGACATCTATAACATGGACGTAGTTGTTATACCGACCAATATGCCGGTTATCAGAGATGATAAACAGGACTCGGTATACGCACATCAGAAGGCCAAATACAAGGCGATAGTCAACAGGGTTGTGGAAGCACATCAGACGGGGCAGCCTGTACTGGTAGGTACCATTTCGATCGAGATATCTGAGCTCATAAGCAGCATGCTTAAAAAGCGCGGTGTCAAGCACAATGTGCTGAACGCTAAGCATCATGAGCAGGAGGCTGAGATCGTCGCTGAAGCAGGCAGGCTCGGAGCCGTTACAATTGCGACCAACATGGCCGGCCGTGGTACCGATATCATTTTAGGCGGCAACCCGGATTTCGAAGCGCGCAAGCAGATGCGCAAGGAAGGATACACACCGGAGCAGATATCTTTTGCGACCGGTTTCGAGAAATCGGATGATCCTGAACTCCTCGAAGCGCGTGAAAAGTACAATACACTGCATCAGCAGATAAAGAAGGAAAGAGCTCCGGAACAGCAGAAAGTGAAGGAACTTGGCGGACTCTGCATAGTCGGTACCGAACGTCATGAATCCAGGCGTATCGATAACCAGCTCAGAGGACGTTCCGGACGTCAGGGAGACCCTGGTACAACACAGTTCTTCATCGCTCTTGAAGACGATCTGATGAGGCTCTTCGGCGGCGAGAGAATGCAGGGTATGCTCGAAAGAGTAGGCATGGACGAAGACGAGCCCCTCGAGGCTGGAATGCTGACAAGATCTATCGAGAGCGCCCAGAAGAAAGTCGAAGGCAAAAACTTCGGTATCCGTAAATACGTGCTGCAGTACGACAACGTAATGAACAAACAGCGTGAGATCATTTACGATCAGAGACGCATGGTACTCAACGGCGAGGATGTTTCGGGCTATATAAAGAACATGACTTACGAGCTGATCGACGGCATAGTCGATCCGGTAGTCATGGAGTCAAAGTATTCCGAAGAGTGGGATATTAAGAGGATCACCGACGGACTCGAGCAGATCACGCCGAACTTCAGGGGCAGGCTCAAAGTTGATGAGGACTATATAAAAGGTCTCGATGAGCAGACGCTCAAGGATGACATAAAGCAGATCTTCGATGAGATGTATGCGGAGAAGGAAGCCGAGATAGGCAGCGAGCAGATGAGGGAAGTCGAGCGCATGATCCTGCTGAGGGTTGTAGACAACCGCTGGATGGATCATATCGATGCTATGGATCAGCTGAAGGACGGTATCGGCCTCAGGGGAATCGGTCAGCAGGATCCTGCTGTTGCATACGCTCAGGAAGGCTTCGCAATGTTTGACGAAATGGTCGCTGACATCAGGGAGGAGACTGTCAAGTTCTGCTACAACGTGACTGTGACGACCAAGACTGAGAGACGCAACGTCGTGACCGGCAAAACTTCTGCAGCAAAGGAAGAATACAAGGATGATACAGCTTCCCAGGCTAAGGCAAAGGGCGGCAATATGCCGGCAGCAGCTCCTAAAGCTGATAAGACAGGCAAACAGGAGACCATAAGGCGCGACATGCCTAAGGTAGGCAGAAACGATCCTTGTCCTTGCGGAAGCGGTAAAAAATACAAGAACTGCTGCGGCAGAAATGCCTGATAAATAGAAGTTACAACACCAGGAACGAAAGGAGTCCGGAATGTTGACATTTGTTATTATTCTGGTGATCGTAGTGGCTGCATTCTTTGCGCTTACTTACAATTCACTGACAAAGGACAAGAACCGCATCGAACTTGCCGAAGTTGAACTGCGCAAGTACGAGGAGGCAGGAGACCCTAAAGACATTGACAACGCTAAAAAGTATCTCAGCGCAGTGCTTCGTGACTACAATAATAAGGTCGAAAGCTTCCCGACCAGCCTGGTCGCAAATATGTTCAACTTTCCTAAGATGCACACTGAGGATTTCGATGAAGGTCTCTAGGGGGATACTGTCATGAGAACTATTAAGACACGCAGCACCGGCATCCTGAAAAGGGCAGCTGCGGTGCTGGCGATTGCGGCGGTCGCTGTCATGATGATGCCTTTTGCAAAGGCGGAGACAGGCAGTTATGCCAGCGACAACACGATGTATACCATCAATTATGATGTCAACGTCGATGTCGCAAAAAACAATTCATATGATTTCCATGAGCATCTGGACATGTACTATGTCACGGCTCATCACGGCATCTACAGATATCTGCCTATGCAGGGCCAGAAGATATCGGGAATCAAAGTGCCGGAATATGATTATGAGTCCTATAATCAATCGGGTTATCAGGTCATAAAGATCGGAAGCGGCAATTATACTCTCACAGGCGAGAATCCTTACGATATTTTTTACAGGATCTCCATGTATGAGGATGAGAATGAAGAGATGGACATGCTGCTCCTCAATCTGGTTCCGACCGACTGGGAGACAGATATAGAGTCCAGCAGATGCGTGATAAATCTTCCGAAGGAGGCGGATCTCAGCAAAGCGAGGATCTACTCAGGTTCGTACGGCACTGATACCAATGAAGACAATGCTGTTCTCGAAACGGGAGATGACGGAAAGACCATAACGGTCACCGCGAGCAACATACCTGCACATCACGGCATAACACTCCAGCTGGAGCTTCCGCAGGGATACTGGGAAGGAGTTCCTCAGTTTGGAAAACTCAGCATTATCAATATGTTCCTGTTCCTGCTCGGACCTGTCGGAGCTGTTCTGCTCTGGAGTCTCTATGGCAGAGACAAGCACATGGTCAAGACGCTTGAGTTCTATCCTCCGGACGATCTTACTCCGGGAGAGGTCGGATACCTTGTTGACGGCAGAGCTGATAAGCAGGATGTGATCTCTACTATCGTTTACCTCGCGGATAAGGGGTATATCGAGATAGAGGAGATGGACAGAAAGAAATTCAGGTTCATCTCGATAAGAAAACCGGGTACGGAAGTCCCGCAATATGTGCGTACGCTTTATAACGGTATGTTCACGGAAAAATCCCACGTGAGGACGAGCACCCAGCTCGGATCTTCGACTATGTTCGGAAAGCTGTACGTGAAGTCAAAAGAGCAGCTTGAAGAAATGTTCAAAGGCAGCAAGGCTATCACCAGACAGGATTCTGTAATGGCGAGAGCAGGATGTACAGTAGCAGCTATCGTTCCATCCGCAGCATACATAACATGGGCAGGGATCAACGGAGACGAGATGGGAGGGTTCCTCCTGTTCTGGTCAGCAGCACACATCCTTATTTCGGTTTATCTTATGTGTTCCGTGTATGACAATATCCGCGGAACATCAAAAGTGAAAACGGTGCTCAAGAGCCTTGGCGCCATCTGGTTCTTTACCATGGGCGTCGGCATACTCCCAATGACGTCAGACGCACTCAGCCTGCTTGCAAGACCTAAAGCGATAGCTCTGGTGCTGTATCTTGTGATAGGTACACTTATCAGTATGTTCTTCGCGGTGATCGCGATCGCAAAAACAGATACGTACACTGACCTTCTCGGAAGAGTGCTCGGATTCAGAGACTTCATAAAAACGGCTGAGCTCGACAAGCTGAATGAGCTCGTCGAGGAGGATCCACAGTACTTCTATCATATAATGCCATATGCTTATGTATTCGGTCTGAGCAACAAGTGGATCAAGAACTTTGAAGATCTGCCTGTCGTTGCTCCGAACTGGTATCGCGGCACCCGCGGCTTCGACAGCTTCGATTACTATATGATGGGAAGAATGATGAGCGACTGCAGCGCAAGCGTTGGCAATAACATAATTCTTCCGGCTCCATCACATAGCAGTTCCGGCGGAAGCGGCGGTGGCTGGAGCAGCGGAGGCGGCGGAAGCTGGAGTGGCGGAGGCGGCTTCAGTGGAGGCGGCTTCAGCGGCGGTGGTGCCGGAGGCGGCGGAGGCGGCGGCTGGTAGAGCTCGCTTGCTAAAGAATTTATGAATAAAAAGTATATAATATTTGACTTTGACGGCACTCTTGCCAATACAAACAACATAATAATAGCGTCATGGCAGGCGACTTTTGAGAAATATCTGGGACATTCCATGCCGGTCAGGGAGATCGAAGCAACTTTCGGGGAGATACTCGTGAACACGATCGGCAGACTGCTTCCTGAAGCTCCTGTCAATGAAGTGGTAGATTACTACAGGGCATATCAGGATTCACATCAGCAGGACTACGAAGTGTATGTCTTTGAGGGCGTCAGGGAACTTCTTGAGCAGCTCAGGGCGCGAGGATGCATCATAGGCGTCGGCACGTCCAGAACTGCATACAGTTTCTGGAATTATATGAAGAAACTCGGTATGGATCAGCTTGTGGACGAGGTCGTTACCATGAATGATGTGACATCCCATAAGCCGAATCCGGAGACCATTGATGCAGTGCTTAAGAAAATGATGATCCATGCCGGCGAAGCATTTGATGATGATTCCGGTATCCCGGCTTCAGTCCGCGATGCTGCAATAATGATAGGCGACACTAAATACGACATAGGCTGCGCCAACAATGCCGGAGTAGACAGTGTGATGGTAGGCTGGAGCCATTATGTCGACGAAGAAGCAATGCAGGCTGAAGGCTTTGTGCCTACATACTGCATGGAAAAACCTGAGCAGATACTGGAGATAATCTGAGCCGAAAATGAACCTTATAACATTCCTGCACATAACACTTGAATCAGGGTTTGCGCTGTTCTGCCTGCTGGCAGTACTTTCTATCCGTATGTATGACACCGGGACCCGCAAAGCGACAAATGCGATAATCGCGTGTCTGCTTATGAATACAGTGATCAACATTGCAGACGCGCTGGCTTACGTTTACCGCGGAGATCCTACGAATACCGGATATTTAATGGTAAGGGTAAGCAACTTTGTTGTTTTCACAGGAATGTTTGTGCTGCTTGCGCTGGGGAACAATCTGCTGGATGCTCTGCTTGAGGAAAAAGGCGCCGGAGAAGACAAGAAACAGCGCAATTATGTATACGGTCTGTGCGGTACAGGCGTGGCGCTGGTTGCAATTTCGGCCTTTTTCGGATTCCTGTACAGTTTTGACGGGCAAAACTTCTATCACAGGGGAATCCTGTATCCTGTACTGCCCGTACTTGCTGCAGCAGCTGTTTTCATTCTGATAACCAGGACGCTTAGTGAGCGGGATGCTCTCCCGGAAAGAGAGTACAGCGCATTTATGTGCATATGGGTGCTTCCGATTCTTGGAATGGCTGCCCAGACACTGTATTACGGGATATCGCTTTCAAATATCTGCAACTCCATTGCGGTTATCATCATGACAATTGTATTTATACGGGAGATCATCGATGACATATCGGTCAGAAGAAGCTTCATACTGAACGGAGAAAGCGTGGAACGTATTTCAGAAGATCTGGAAGTCTTCCTGAAGGGCACCGGAACTGAAAGACAGAACCGCATAAGGATCCGCTTTACAGTAGAAGAAGCACTGCTCAGTATCTGGCAGCGTTTTGGAGAACTCAACATGGTGAAGGTGATTGCGAGCGTAAGGTTCGGAAGACCTTCGATCAGGATTGAGCATGTAGGCGACGCATATAATCCTTTCAGCAAGACGAAATCATCAGTTGATGAATGGAGCACAGGGCTGCTTGCTTCTGCGGGAATCAGCCCTACATACAGTTATTCGCATGGGACAAATATAATGAAGATTCCTATGCGGAGATTGAGCATTAACCCGGTTATAGTAGTTGTTTTTTCGATCATTTTCGGAATTATCACCGGCAGTGTTGCTCTGGTCGCGCTGGCTGAAGGTGACGCTCAATACGTTACCGAAGGGCTCCTGATGCCGGTATATGACTTGTGGAACAACATACTTTACAGTGTGTCTGCACCGGCTATGCTGATCATAGTAATGTCCACCATGCTGGATACACGCGAAGTGTCAGAGCAGGGCGGAAATGCAAGCGTTATTACGGGCAGATATTTCTTTATAAGTCTGCTTATTGGCATGATCACTATAGTAGCAGCTGTACTGCTGTCCGGAGAAAAATTCGCCTATAACGGATTCTCGAGAAATATCCTGTCTGATCTGATCAGAGGGATCTTCAGCGTGGTTCCGGAGAACATGATCGACCCGATAAGAGATTTTAATACAGCACAGCTCATATTGATGGGTATCGTATTCGCGTATGCCACCATGGCAGTAGGCCAGCAGGCTGCCGGTATCGTAGTGCTCATACATGAACTTAACCTGATAAGCATGCAGCTGGCACAGTGGATCGCAGTGCTGATGCCTGTGTTTACAGTCTTTCTTACTGCACAGCTTGTGATCAGCCACAATGCCCAGCTGCTCACATCGTTGCTGATAGTAATACCGTTTGCGATAATAGTTTCGATACTGGTCATGGCCATTGTATTTCTGCTGGTAAGCAAAAGGTTTGGAGTAAGCGCGGGCGTGCTGCTGAAAAAACTCTGGCCGTCATTCATTCTTACTCTTAAAAACGGACTTGACACAGACTCATATTCTCTCGCCGAGAAGTGCTGCATAAAAAGCCTTGGCATACAGAAAATATTTACGCAGAGGGTGTTCCCTCTCGGACTGGTGCTCTACATGCCTGCAAGCATTGTAGGAATGATCTCATTCGTTGTGTTTGCCGCACTAAGGAGCGGAGTAGCGATAACACCTGTATGGATACTCACTGCGATAGTTTTTGCACTTATTCTGCTCGTGGCGGCACCGCCTATCCCGGGGGTCAACCTGCTGTCGTATGTTGTCATAATAGGTCAGCTTGGAATAGGAAGGGAGTATGTTATCGCTGCCATGATATTTGACATACTGTTCAATGCGTTCGGATCAGCAGTTAACCAGATGATGCTGCAACTTGACATGATATTACAGGCAGAACACATGGGCCTTCTGAGCCAGAGGGCTTTGTGCAGGGACGTTGATGCATAGAGATATTTCTGCAGGCAGCTTTTGTAATTGGAGGAATAAATGTTACAGCTTGATGAAATAAGAAGCCAGCTTCCGGCTCTCAAGGAGCAGATCGCGGAAGTGGGAGGCTATCTTTGACCCGGAGGGTCTTAAAAAAAGGATAAAAGAGCTCGAGGATGAGAGCCTGAAGGAAGGCTTCTGGAATGATCAGAAGAACGCGCAGAAGGTGCTCAAGGAGAAAAAATCTCTTGAGGACAAGCTCGGTCTGTATGAAAGGCTGGCCTCTGAAGCGGATGAACTTCCCGAGCTTATAGATATAGCGGAAGAACTGGAGGATGAGGACGAGGCGAAGAGCGTTATCGCAAGCTTCGGCAAGCTTTCTGATGAACTCGAAGACCTCAAGACAAACATGCTCCTGTCCGGAAAATACGACAGCAAGGACTGTATACTTAGCATACATTCAGGCACGGGCGGAGTCGATGCCAATGACTGGGCTGAGATGCTCGAGAGGATGTATCTGAGATACTGCGAAAAGAAGGGCTTCAAAACGAAGATCCTCGACAGGCAGGATGACGTTGACTACGGCATAAAAAGCTCAACTATTGAGGTGAGCGGTGACAATGCATATGGCTTGCTGAAGTCAGAGACCGGTGTCCACAGGCTGGTGCGTATATCGCCATTCAACGCTATGGGCAAGAGGCAGACCTCGTTCGCTGCGGTGGAGGTAGTTCCTGATATCGGTGACGAGATAGAGGTCAACATCGACCCTAATGATCTGAAGATCGACACTTACAGATCGGGCGGCGCCGGGGGCCAGCACGTCAACACGACGGATTCAGCCGTCAGGATCACCCACATCCCAACCGGCATAGTCGTTACATGTCAGAATGAGCGCTCACAGATCATGAACCGCGAGGTTGCCATGAAAATCCTCATATCCAAGCTGACAAGGATAGCAGAGGAAGCTCATAAAGAGAACCTCAACGAAATAAAGGGAGACCAGTCGATGGCGACATGGGGCTCACAGATAAGAAATTATGTGTTCCAGCCGTACACCATGGTTAAGGATACGCGTACCGGTGCCGAGGTTGGCAATGTAGAGGCTGTAATGGACGGAGATCTGGACGTATTCGTCCGCGCCAAACTGTCACAGGACGCGGCAAAGGCAAACGGATAAGTAACGGTATCAGATGCTGAGACTATTTACAGGCAGGGAGAATATCGATAAGGAGCGTTTCATCTACGACTCGATAAAGGAGCACGGAGGTGAGACGCTTGTTTTGGTGCCCGATCAGTACACTCTGGTGGCTGAAGAACAGGCGCTGAAATATCTTGATACCAGCTGCCTGTTCAATGTTGAGATCACATCGATGAACCGTCTCGGATTAAAAATACTCATGGAGCAGGGGACGGAATCCGTCAGTATGATCGACAAATACGGACGGTTCATGCTGCTGTCTATGCTCATACGCGAACATGCTGAAGATTTCGACATTTTCAGCAGAGCAGCAGGCAAACTGACCTTCACTGCGATGCTCAACGACTTCATCTCAGAATTCAAGCAGCAGGACTGCACTATCGAAGAACTGCAGGAAATGAGCGGAGATGCCGGCGGTGATCCTATACTCGAAGCCAAGCTGAAGGAACTCAGCGGAGTGATAACTGCATATGAAGAGGCTATCGCTGGCAGATACACTGACTCAGAGGATTACATAGCAATGTATGTCAGCGCTATAAAAGACTCTAAGTTCATACGCGGCCGGTCGGTCTGGGTCTACGGATATGACAGCATAACTCCAAAATTTGCCGGTGCGCTGATGGAACTTGCAAAGAATGCAGAATCGGTCAGCTTTATTGTCAATGCAAGTGATTTTGACCTTGATAAGCGCCTTACCGCATCTCTTATTCAGCTTGCTGCGGATAATAGTATAGACATCAGCTGTGAAGAAATCCCTGACTCATATCAGACGCAGAAAAGCGAAACAATAAAGCGCATGGAGAGATCCCTGTGGAAGGATGTACTGAGTGCGGAGGAAAGAGCGGAAAATGCAGCTTTTGTTCCGGAAGACCTTACTATAGTGTGTGCTGCAAACCCGTATTACGAGGCGGAAAGTGCGGCTGCATACGTTTGGCATCTGATACGTGATCTCGGATACAGGATGCGTGAGATCCAGCTGATAGCAAACGATGAAGGCGCGATGCAGCCGATCATAAGACGGGTGTTCGAAGAATACGGACTTCCTGTCTTTGCAGATACTTCACGCGATATCACAGACAGCGCTGCAGTTGGATTCATAGTAAATCTTCTTGAATTCCTGGTGCACCGCAAGTCATCCCAGTATCTTTTCGCGATGCTCAAGACAGGGCTCACAGACTATGATGACCGCGATATCGAAGACCTCGAAAATTACGCGAGAGGATACCGTATAAAAGGATCCATGTGGGACAAACCTTTCAAATACGGCGGAGACGATCTGGGCGAAGAATCATTCGGAAGACTGGAGTCAATAAGAGCCCGCATATCAGGTTCTGTTTCGAAGCTTGCAGAGATTTCAAAAAGCAGGACGATCACGGAATTCATAAAGGATTTCAAAGCCTATCTCAGCAATGAGTGGGAGCTGGACGGCAAGGTTGAAGAAGCAGCAGCTTCAATGGATGAAGCAGGGCTGCATGATGAAGCTCAGCGAATGACCCAGAGTTTTGCAAAGGCTATGGATCTGCTCAGTCAGATCGACGGTATTATGGGCGATGCCGATATGAATCTTGCGGAGTTCACGGACATATATGTGGCCGGACTGTCTGATGTGGAGGTAGGGGTCATTCCTCCATCTGTCGATGGCCTCTCGATGGGCACCATGATAAGAACAAGACCACGTCAGATGAGGGCGGCTGTGATACTGGGCGCATGTGAAGGTGTCATGCCTCTTTCTCCTCAGACCGAAGGACTGTTCTCGGTGGATGAGAAGGAATACTTCAAGATTCATGGATTTGCTCTCGGAAGCCTTGATGACATAAAGATGGATGAGGAAAACGCTGCCATGTACCGAATGATGGCAAGACCTTCCGAAAAAATATACATAAGCTGGTCGATGACAGACTCTGAAGGCCGCGACACAAGTCCGTCACCTGTGATCGACTCGTTGAGGATGCTGTTCCCGAGGATAGACACCGACGGACTGATCCGTAAAGACATAATAAGTATGGGACGCGGCTATACTCTGAATGCCGGTGAGGCTGATAAGATCAACACTGCCGGAGATGGCATGAGACATCTCATCAACCGCTTAAAAGATGCGAATGCTCCGGACGAGCCTGACGCACTCACAAGAGCCATGCTTCACTGGTATGCTGATAACCGCAAGGATGAGCTCGACACCATGCTGAGGGCGGCAGCTTATGATAATGTACAGCGCCCGCTTGGCCGTGCTGCAGCAAAAGATCTGTTCTGCAGGAGGGACGGAAGCCTTTCACTGAGTGCGTCGTCGATAGGCAATTATATCGACTGTCCGTTCAGATACTTTATTGACAGAGGCCTAAGACCAAAAGAGGAGAGGACCTTTGCGAGCGATGCCCGCTCGGTGGGAGATGTCTACCACGAGTGCCTTATGGCTGTTGCAAGACAGATAATGAAGGCTGAAGAAGTACCTGACGATGACTCGCTTGAGGAGCTGGTAACAGCTGCTCTCGATGAGCTGTCGCAAAACTATATGGGAGGCCTTTTCATTTCTACGGGCTGTGAGGAATACCGCATGAGCCGTATACGCGAGATCTGCGCTTCAGCTGCAAAGGCCATGGCTGCGCAGCTTTCAGCCGGATCGGTGATAAGTGCTTCGTTTGAAGAGCCGTTCGGAAGGCATGCGGATCTTGAACCTCTGAGGATCAGCGCCGGTGACAGCGAGGTATATGTTGAGGGAAAGATAGACCGTGCAGATATCATGGATGTAGGCGGTGAAAAACGGGTGCGGATCATCGACTACAAGACAGGCAGTGACAAGCTCGATCTCTGGAAAATGCGCCAGGGGTACAAGATGCAGCTGATGATATACCTTATTTCTGCTACGTCGGGAGAACTTACTCCTGCAGGCATGTTCTATTTCAACATCAAGGATCCGATAGAATCAATAAATGATAAGAGCGTGAACCAGATCAATTCACTGATGGATAAGGAAGCGGCAGACGAATTCAAGCTGAAGGGAGCTTTCATAAATGAAGAGGGTGTGCTGAGAGCCATGCCAGAGAAAGTCTTGTCATCAGCGAAAAACGCTGTAAGCCGTGAAGCATATGAGGAGATCCGCAAAGATGTTATTGCCCGCATAGAGGAGACTGCTGAAGGGATACTTGACGGAAAGATCGGCATAAATCCGCTCAGGGTCGACAAAAAACTGGCATGTGGTTATTGCAGTTACAGGTCGGTCTGCAGACGTGACCGGGGATACGTAAAAAACTCCTACCGGTCGATAAAACCTAAACCGAAAGAGAAATAATGATCGAAATAGTTTCAGTAGGGAGCAGCAGCTCCGGAAATTCATATATAATAATGACCGAAAGCCGTACCGTCCTGGTTGATGCCGGCCTTCCGGCAAAAAGGATAATCGGTGCGCTTGAGCATCTCGGTACGGATCCTGCTGATGTGGATGCAGTTCTCATCACACACGAGCACGTTGATCATGTGAAAAGTGTGAGGGCGATATCCCGCAAATGCTGCAATGCATTCTTTTACGTGAGCCGGGGCACATTTGAAAGCGCGGCAGGCTTTTGTTATATACCGCAGGAGAGGATAGTACTTTTATCCGCAGGCGAGATCGTCAGGATAGATAATGATGATGATATGGAGATAGGAGCTTTTCCGCTGAGCCACGATGCGGCTGAGCCTCTTGGCTTTACAATCACGTCGGGCAGTGAAAAGCTCGCGATCGTGACGGATACAGGTGTGGTAACAGAAGAAATCTATGCTGCCATAAACGACGCCGGGCTCCTGGTCTTTGAGGCGAATCACGATCTGGACATGCTTATGTTCGGAGAGTATCCTTACCCTGTGAAAGTAAGGATAAAGGGCGAAAAAGGACATCTGTCAAACGATTATGCCGGTGATGTGCTTGCGAGCATTCTTTCAGACAGAAAAGCAAGGGAGGTACGGGAACCGCTGCGCATCATGCTGGCACACCTGAGTTTCCACAACAATGCACCGCTTTTTGCCCGTCAGACCGTCGAAGATGCGCTGGGGGCAGCCGGATTTCACAAGGGAGAAGATTACCTGCTGGATGTAGCCGCAAAAGAGGGCATCACATTCATGCCCGGGATGCGCAGGAAAGAGGTTAAAATATAAAACGATATGCTTAATATAAGAATCATCTGTGTAGGAAAATTCAAAGAAAAGTACTGGGAAGCCGCCTCTGCTGAGTACATGAAAAGGCTCTGGGCCTACTGCAGCATTTCGGTTATTGAAGTAAAAGAGGAGAAGCTACCCTCACATGCTTCGCATGCAGATGAAGAGAACGTTATAATAAAAGAAGGTAAGTCGATTCTCGACAAGGTCGGGTCAGGAGACTATGTTATAGCTCTCGATATAGGTGGACGCGAGCTTTCATCAGAGGAACTTGCATCCAGAATCGCTGAGATATCTTTTACAAGCTCTACGATAGACTTTGTGATCGGCGGCAGCCTGGGTCTCAGCAAGGGAGTAAAATCACGCGCAGCGCTCAGGCTGAGCTTCGGAAGGATCACACTCCCGCATCAGCTGGCGCGTATAGTGCTGCTCGAGCAGGTTTACAGGGCGTTCAAGATCAACGCAGGAGAGACATACCATAAGTAATTTAAAAGAGGAAAAAGATGGCAAAGAAAAGCAGCAATTCAGGCAAGACTATGAAAGATTATCAGGAGAGAAGAAAACGTCTCAACACCGGCGCAAAAGTAATGGCACTGATACTTGTGGCGTCTATGGTGGTTTTTTATGTGATATCTGCAGGGATGTTTTTGTGGGACTGAAATACTGAAAAGAGTTTCCTCTAATGCTTGAAAAAGCGGCCTTTTTGTAACTGAATTGTTTTTTTGTGTACGGAGCCCGAAAGGGCTCTTTTGTTAACCCTTGAAATAACTGCGTTAAAAGATTGTCAAGGAAAATAAATCATGTTTTGTTTGAAGTGCATCTGCTGTGCCGTTATAATTAACATAGGAGAAACTGTGCCCCGAAGCGTTTGCTTAAAGGGGTACTTCCATAAGTTTTCGGTGATGAAGGTTGTTGATTCAAAATCAGGAGGTGCCTATGGAATTACAGATTCAAGACCTTGTCTCCTCTATCCGTAAAGAAGGAATAGAGGCGGCAAATGCCGAAGCGGAATCTATTATTGCAGAAGCAAAAAAGAAAGCCGAATCAATTGTTGCCGGGGCAAAGTCTGAGGCACAGCAGTACAAAGATACAGCTGAGAAAGAAATTAGTATTCTTAAAGAAAGTGCCGCAGTCAGTGCCGAGCAGGCTAAGCGTGATGCTGTCCTGGCATTCAAGTCCGAGATTCAGGGTGAGTTTGAGAAGATCCTCGCCGCTGATATCGGCAAAGAGCTTTCAGGAGCAGCACTCGGTAAATTGATCCGCGCGGCCGTTGCCGGTGAAAATGTTGCAGATTACGCAGCAGAAGTATCCGAGGTCGGCGAGGTTCTCAAAAAGGAACTCGCAGAGGAAATCAAAAAAGGACTGGAGATCAGACCTACAAAGGATGTTCAGCAGGGATTCCGCCTTGCAGCAAAGGACGGATCCGGTTACTTCGACTGTTCCGATGACGGAATAATGGAAATGCTGATGCCTTACTTCAGAGATCTTGACTTCCAGTAAAGAAGGAGGAGCGGTATGGCTTCGTATTATTATCTGATAGCAAGCCTTCCTGACCTCAGAGCAGACGGAGATATGCCGATAACATACGACGAATTTCTGTCATGCTGCCAGTCAAATGTGAGTGATGCAAAATATCAGCTGCTTGAAGACCTCACTCTTTCTTCCACAGAAGGTCCGCTTGTAGATGAGTGGGCAAAGTTCTACGGGATGCTGACCAAAGAACTGAATTATCAGAGGAGCATGAATCTCGGAAAGAGCTATTCATCGGCTTTCGATAAGGATGGTCAGATCGCGCAGGTCGTTGCCGCCGCACTGTCTGCAAAGAATCCGCTTGAAGCGGAAAAGGTTCTTCTGGAATATGAGTTTGAGGCTCTTGACTCACTGGTAGGACTGCATATGTTCGATGATCATGTGCTGTTCGGATATGCGATCAAATTGAAATTGCTGGAGCGTCAGAACTGCTTCGAGGATACGAAGGGCAAGGCTGAATTCAAGTCTCTATTCGACGGGATACAGCAGCGCGTATACAGTTTGTAACAGGAGTGCTATATGAAAACACAAACAGGATTTGTAGCCGGAGTCAACGGCAACCTTATAAAGGTAGACTTCGATGGCTCCGTTCGAAAGAATGAAGTAGGTTACATCCTCGTTGACGATAAACGCCTCAAAGGAGAGGTAATCCGTATAAACAACGGGGAAGTAAGCATGCAGATCTACGAAATGACAAACGGCATCAAGGTCGGTGACAAAGTAGAGTTCACCGGCGAGCTGATGAGCGTAGATCTGGGTCCGGGACTGCTGACACAGGTATTCGACGGTCTGCAGAACCCGCTGCCAAAGCTCGCTGAGCAGTGCGGTTTCTTCCTGGACAGAGGAGTATACCTCGACGCGATCCCAGATCGCGACTGGGACTTCACACCGGTAGCCAGTGTCGGAGACCATGTAAAGGCAGGCAGCACCATCGGTACTGTACCTGAAGGTCTGTTCACACACCACATCATGGTTCCTTTCACACTGAGAGGCAATGACTGGACAGTGAAGTCAATCAACAAAGCAGGTACTTACAACGTGAGATCAACGGTCTGCACGATCGAAAATGCAAAGGGCGAAACAAGAGATCTTACAATGATATTCACACAGCCTATCAAGCAGGCAGTAAAGTGCTATGCTGAAAAGCTGCGTCCGACAGAACCGCTCGTAACAAAGATCCGCTGTATTGATTCGTTCCTTCCGGTAGCAAAGGGCGGAACATTCTGCACACCGGGACCTTTCGGAGCGGGCAAAACTGTACTTCAGCACATGCAGGCAAAGAACTCTGAGGCAGACGTAGTAATCGTAGCTGCCTGCGGAGAGCGTGCCGGCGAGGTAGTAGAAGTACTGAAGGAGTTCCCTGAACTGATCGACCCTAAGACAGGCCGTTCACTGATGGAAAGAACCATCATCATCTGCAACACATCGTCCATGCCGGTTGCTGCCCGTGAAGCTTCCTGCTACACAGCGGTAACACTTGCTGAGTACTACAGACAGATGGGACTTGACGTCCTGCTGCTCGCTGACTCTACAAGCCGCTGGGCTCAGGCGATGCGTGAGATGAGCGGACGTCTTGAGGAGATCCCTGGCGAGGAAGCGTTCCCTGCTTACCTCGAATCCACGATCGCAGCGTTCTATGAGAGAGCCGGAAGAGTACGTCTTGATGACGGACAGATCGCTTCCATCACCATCGGCGGTACAGTATCACCTGCCGGCGGTAACTTCGAGGAGCCTGTAACCCAGGCGACTCTGAAGGTAGTAGGAGCATTCCACGGACTCGCAAGAGAGCGTTCCGATGCCCGTAAATACCCGGCTATTCACCCGGTTGATTCATGGTCCAAGTATAAAGGTGTTGTCGATATGGATCTTGTAAACAGAGCCCGCGGCATACTTATCAGGAGCACGGAAGTAAACCAGATGATGAAAGTAGTCGGAGAAGAAGGTACTTCATCTGAAGACTATATCATCTATCAGAAGGGCGAGCTCCTCGATGCTGTATATCTGCAGCAGAACTCATTCGACCCGATCGATGAGGCCTGCGTACCGGAGAGACAGCGCAGGGAATTCAACAGGCTCTATGATGCATTGACCAAGAAATACGATATCACAGACAAGAGAGAGATCCGTGCATTCTTCAACCAGCTCAGACAGGAATTCCTCGACTGGCATGGTACATTATTCGAGACACCGGAGTTCGAAGCACAGGAGAAAAAGATCTCAGACTTTTACATGGCAAAGGTCGTAGAGTAGGAGGTCGAACAAAATGCAAAAAGTATATACAAAAATAGAATCGATAGTCGGTAACGTTGTCACCGTACGTGCTCCTGGCGTCAAGAACGGCGACCTTGCTCTCGTAGGCGACAGTTACGCGAACGTAATCAAACTGGACAAAGACGTAGTCTCACTCCAGGTATTCGCAGGCGCACAGGGCGTCAGCACAACTGACCCTGTACGTTTCCTCGGCAGACCTATGATGGTTTCGTTCTCCGACCACCTGCTCGGCCGTATCTTCGACGGTGCAGGCGTTCCGAGAGACAATGGACCGGCTCTGACCGAAAACATGATCCCTATCGGAGGTCCGTCCTTCAACCCGGCAAAGCGTATCCTTCCTAATAAGATGGTACGTACCGGTATCCCGATGATCGACGTATTCAACACACTGGTTGAGAGTCAGAAGCTCCCTATCTTCTCCATCTCCGGAGAACCTTACAACCAGCTGCTCTCGAGAATCGCGATGCAGGCTGAAGTAGACGTCATCATCCTCGGAGGCATGGGACTCAAGTACGATGACTACATGGAATTCCGCGACACTCTTGAGAAGGGCGGAGCCATGAGCCACACGGTAATGTTCATCCATACTGCTGCTGACCCTATCGTAGAGTGCACACTGGTGCCTGATATGGCGCTGGCAGTTGCTGAGCAGTTCGCTCTTACAGGAAAGAGAGTACTCGTGCTCCTAACAGACATGACCAACTTCGCTGACGCGCAGAAGGAAATGGCTATCACGATGGAGCAGGTACCGTCGAACCGTGGTTATCCGGGCGACCTTTACAGCTGCCTTGCTTCGCGTTATGAAAAGGCAGTAGATATCGAAGGTGCAGGATCCATCACCATCCTCGGTGTTACAACGATGCCTGGTGACGACGTAACTCACCCGGTACCGGACAACACGGGATATATCACGGAAGGTCAGTACTATCTCAAGGGCGGCCGTATCGAACCGTTCGGATCGCTGTCTCGTCTGAAACAGAACGTAAACGGCAAAACGAGAAACGACCACCGTGCACTGATGGACGGCATGATCAAGCTCTACGCTCAGTACAAGGAATCTCTTGAGAAGAAGTCCATGGGATTCATGATGACTGAGTGGGATGACAAGCTCCTTAAATACGGTGAGATGTTCGAGACAAAGATGATGGATCTTTCCGTGAACATTCCGCTTGAAGATGCACTTGACCTCGGTTGGGAGATCCTCGCAGAATGCTTCGACCCTGTTGAGACAGGAATGAAGACAAGTCTGATCGAGGAGAGATGGCCGAATAAGGATGCGTTGAACTAACAAAAGGAGCGGGTCATGGCTATCAAACTTACAAAGAATGAGCTGAAGAAGCAGAAGGACAACCTTAAGCAGTTCCAGCGCTATCTTCCGACACTGCAGCTCAAAAAACAGCAGCTGCAGACGGTAATAATGGGTATACGCGCAGAACTCGAGCGTAAGGAAGCCGAACGCATTCAGATGATCGGTGATTTGGACGATTGGGTAGCTGTATTCGCAGAAAACGAACTCTTCGAAGAAAAGAAAAGACTTGATCAGCTGGTACAGCCTGACAGAGTAATCGTTAAAGACGATAACATCGCAGGCGTAACGATACCTGCCTTCGAGGAGCTCACGTTCAAAGACATCAATTACGATGTGGACGACTATCCGCTCTGGGTAGACACTGCAGTCTTCAAACTTCGTGAGATCGCCAGACTTGACGCTTTAGTCTCGACACTCCGGAAGCAGACAGAGCTTCTGGAAAAAGAACTCCGGACGACTTCACAGAGGGTCAACCTGTTTGAAAAGGTCAAGATCCCTGAGGCCAAGGAGAATATCCGCGTCATCCAGGTATACCTGGGAGACCAGCAGACGGCAGCGGTAGTCCGCGGCAAGATCTCAAAGAAGAAATTAGTGGAGGTATAGCGATGGTAGAAAAAATGAAAATGGTACACATCGTCACATCTGCCTCTGCTAAAGACGAGATGATCAGAAGCCTTAGAGATATAGGCGTAATGCATCTCGCAGAAAAACAAAGTGCGGATCGTGAGGTATCCGACCGCTTCCAGACACTGTCAAAGACTCAGATGGCTCTTAAGGACTATGCAGAGAAAAAGCAGGAGCAGGCAAGCGAGATCCTCACGGACGATGAATTCAAAAAAATGTACGACGGGGTGCTTGAGGCAATAGACCGCAAGACAGCCCTTGGGCAGGAGATAAGTGCTGCCAACACAGAGATAGACAGGATCTCAGCATGGGGCGAATTCTCGCCGCAGGATGTCAAAGATCTTAAGGAAGAAGGTTACGACTTCCACTTCTATCGCATGGGCAGCAAGGAATTCCAGGCTCTTCAGGCTGAAGAAGGCGTGCGGTATCTCCGCCTTGCACCTGTCGATAAACAGGATGCGGTAGCTGTTTTCGGTACACTTCCGGCATCCATTCAGGCAAGCGAGTTTATACCTGGTGAAAACAGCATTAGCGAGCTTAAGCAGAAGATCGAAGATGCCAACAAAGGAATAGATGAATGCAACGAAACTCTTAAAGCTGCATCCATTTATGACGCAAGCTTCAAAAATCAGATGCTCAAGGTGCAGAATGAGGTTAATTACTCATCTGCAAACGCGACTGCTCAGGGCGATGATGACTTCGTGTGGATATCCGGTTATGTCCCTGAAGTCGAGCTCGATAAGGTCAAAGCCATGGCAGCCGAGAAAAACTTCGCATGGGCGGCCGAAGATGTAGCCGAAGATGATGATAAGATTCCTACGAAGCTTCGCTTCAACAAGGTTTCAAAGCTAATCGAACCGGTATTCAACATTCTTGGTGTTCTGCCTGGCTACAGGGAGCAGGATGTATCGCTCTGGTTCCTCCTGTTCTTCACCCTGTTCTTCGCGATGATAATCGGAGACGGAGGCTATGGTGTACTCATACTGATCGGAACGATCGCGCTCAGAGTAAAGCAGAAGAAGGGAAGCACTGTTACGTTCCTCCTGTTCGTGCTGTCGATAGCAACCATTATATGGGGTGCTGTTACAGGCACGTGGTTCGGAATGGAAAGCGCAATGAAGGTTCCGCTGCTTAAGGGGCTCGTGATACCGAGTCTGGCAACGTATCCTGAATACTTCGGACTTACGTCTACTGTTACTCAGAACGCGATAATGAAGTTCTCGTTCTCGATCGGCGCAATACAGATGGTACTCGGATCCATCCTTGCAATAAAGGACAAACTTCCTAAAAAGGATCTGTCGTGGGTTTCCAATTTAGGCTGGGCGATCGCCGTAGTAGCGATGTACCTGCTGGCTCTGAATCTGGTCATCCACGAAAACATCAGCCTTGTACCGGTGTTTGCCCTGATTGGCGTGGCGTTCGTTCTGGTACTGCTGTTCGGAGGAATGTCACCTGACAAGACCTTCGGACAGGGTCTCAAAGCAGGCCTTGCAAATGCGTTTACGGACTTCCTGGATACCATAAGCTGTTTCGGAAACGTAATGAGTTACATAAGACTGTTCGCAGTCGGTATGGCCGGTGTTGCGATCTCACAGAGCTTCAACGGGATCGCGGCAGGTATGCACGGCCCTCTGATAATCCTCGGTGTA
>JBGUKU010000008.1:0-41186 GCA_045114615.1 Anaerovoracaceae bacterium | reverse complement strand
AAAAATTGGTCACGGGATGGAATGAAACAGTCCGGCAGACCGGACTGTTTTTGACTATATCAGTTGAAGTATCTGAATACTCCCTTTACTTTACCTACTACTGTCACATCCCTTGCGATTATAGATTCCATGTAGTCGTTCTCCGGTTGAAGCCTGATGTGGTCTGCTTCCCTGAAGAACCTCTTAACAGTGGCTCCGCTCTCGTAATCATCATTTACAAGGGCTACGACGATCTCACCATTGGATGCTTCGTGTGATTCCTGCACAATGAGATAGTCTCCGTCATTTATGCCAACATTCACCATACTGTCGCCATGCACCGTAAGAATGAAATTTGTACCGGATCCTACGAAGCGTGCAGGTATTGGCATCTCATCTACAATATTCTGCTCAGCAAGTATTGGTTCGCCTGCAGCAACCCTGCCGATAACAGGGAGTGCAACGGTATCATATGATACCTCAGAAGCTTTTATATATTCATTCTCTACAGGGAGCACTGTTCTCGGCTTTGCCGGGTCTTTTCTGACCAGACCTTTATCTTCGAGTGCCTTGATGTCACTGTGTACTGTCGATGTTGACTTGATCCCGAGCGCTGCGCAGATCTCTCTGACCGTTGGTGAATAACCCTTTGTTGCTATGGTCTTTTTCATAAATGCGAGGATGTCGTTCTGGCGCTGTTCACTCTTTTTCATGGCTTTCCTCCGCTATTTGTACTTATGATCCACCAGATCATTGATGTTCAGCTCGTGACCGTATTCATTCCAGTCATCGTAGATGCGTCCCGTCTGTCTGATAATGATATCTCCGACAATACCATCCACTTTGGCAAATGGCAGTGTCTTGTGGTATGTGATCTTACTGCCCTCGCGCTCAAACACAAATCCGGTTCTGAATCTCTCCTTCTCAAGAGGATACTTGTACTCACAGATCTCCGAGATGAGCTTGAAAAGATTGTCATTTTCAGTGTCGAACACATTCTCAAGATTCAGGAAAGAATAGTTTGCTCTGAGCTGTATCTCATGTCCTTTAAACCTGTCGAGGAATTTTATCAGCTTCTCCTTCGTCTCAGGATCTTTCGCATCCTCGAATACAACGCAGTTGATCCTGGTTCTGAACTTGAGAAGATCAAATATCTCATCAGGACATTCCTTAACGTAGTGTTTCAGATGCCTTGACACATTAATGCAGCTGATACGGTCGGCATACTTGTTGAGTACTGCAGCAACACTCTCTATCGTCTGGCCCTCTCCGACCGGCATAGTTGTGTTTATATAGATATGATGGCCTTCTTCAATATGATCGAGGATGTCCTGAAGAGATTCAAGCTCTGCCAGAGGCTCTCCTCCTGTAAGAACAATATCGTTATGTGGAAATATCCTGTTCAGAAGATCGAGAGACCGGTAGCATCTCTGAAGATCAAATCCCGATGTATCTCTGTACTCTTTTTTGTTTACGCAAAACGGACATGCATTATTACAGTCATACGGTACAAACATCGTAACCGTAGGACCGATCTTTGGAAAATCTTTTTTCATCTACTTGTATCCCTGATGTTATCGGTCTTTTTTATAAACTGATCTAAGTGTGCTTTTACCCGTAAATAATAGCACTTGAACATCTGTTTGTAAACATCGCCTCAATTAGTTTATAAAATAACTTGATATGATGTGGGTATTGAGTGTTAAAATGGTTCTGTAATCAATAATTCAAAGCACTTTTCTTATGGAGGCGGACTAAATGAAGATAGGATTTCTTGGCGCAGGTGCAATGGGAGGAGCTATCCTCTCCGGCGCTATCAAGGCAGGCGTTGTAAAGCCGGATGATATCTATTTATTTGATGTTTCAAAATCGATCACAGATAAGTATGCAGAAATGGGATGCAATGTTGTTTCGAGCAACAAAGAGCTCGGCGAGACAGTCGACATCCTTCTCTCGTGCGTAAAGCCGCAGTATGCTGCAGGAGCGCTTGCGGAACTCGGCGATACTCTCGATGGCAAGGCAATGATATCCATAATGGCAGGTCTCACAACCGAAACCATTCGTAAAATGACAGGCGGCCATTTCAGGCTGCTGAGGCTCATGCCTAACACCCCTGCTCTGGTTGGCATGGGAGCTTTTGCTCTTGATTCAGGCACAGACCTCACCGACGACGAAAAAGCTTTCGCACAGAAGCTGTTTGAGTCTCTAGGCATCGTGGAGTGGATGTCCGAAGATCTTATAGATACAGCATGCGGTCTTTCCGGAGCAGGCCCGGCATATATCTATCTGGTCATAGAAGCTCTTGCAGACGGAGGAGTTGCCAAGGGCCTCCCTCGCAAAACTGCACAGAATCTTGCAGCCCAGACAGTAATGGGAGCTGCCAAAATGGTCCTTGAGACAGGCCAGCATCCTGGATTCCTTAAGGATCAGGTCTGCTCGCCCGGCGGCAACACTATCGTTGGTATAAAGACACTTGAGGAGCACGGAGTCCGCGGCGCGTTCATAGACACAGTCATTAAATCAACTGAGCGCACAAAGGAGCTCGGCAAAGGTAAGTGATTTTCAGTTCAATATAAAACCCGGTTCGATTGAACCGGGTTTTTTTGTTTTAGAACAGCGCGCCTGCACCATATGTTACGGTAGTAACGATGACTCCAGCGATCAGCACTCCCAGTATTATGGCCGGCATTGCTCTCTTGAGCCTCATATCCATCATTGCGGCTACGAGAGCACCCGTCCAGGCTCCGGTTCCCGGAAGCGGTATCGCTACAAGCAGCACCAGCCCCCAGAATTCATATTTCATCACTACTTCTTTGTTTTTCTCTGCCTTTGCCTCAAGCCTGCTGACAAATCCGTCTAGTCCGGCACTGATTGTTCTGAGCCATTCGAACACCTTGCGTGTGAAAACCACCAGCACCGGGATCGGCACAAGATTTCCAATCACCGCTATTATGAATGCTGCAGGCACACTAAGCCCCGCGATCACTCCATAAGGGATCGCTCCTCTAAGCTCTACTACAGGCACCATGGCCATCAGGAATGTAATAACTGCTGCTTTGAACAAATAATTCTGCCCTCCTGCTTTTTTTACTTTACTAAGCTTCAATCAGAAAAGCCTTATACCCTTTGAAGGCTTCGTAAAGGTCGGACTTGCTGAGTGTCTCCCAAGGAGAGTGCATTGAAAGTATAGGCACTCCGCAGTCTACTACCTGCATGCCGTACAGAGAAAGAATATATGCGATGGTCCCGCCGCCGCCTGCATCGACCTTGCCGAGTTCGGAGGTCTGATAAACGACACCGTGTTTATCCAGAACTCTTCTGATCATACCGAGGTATTCAGCGTTAGCGTCATTTGCACCGGATTTTCCTCTTGCGCCGGTGTATTTATTGAAAGCGAGTCCATGCCCGAGCTTTGCCGCATTTTTCTTTTCAAATCTGTCTGCATAAAGCGGATCATATGCTGAACTGACATCTGAGCTGAGCATACGGCTGTTTCTAAGGCATCTTACCAGGTTGAGTTCGCTGTAAATGCCCATTCTGTCGAGAATCTCTCTCATCATATCTTCAAAGAAATGAGACTCCATTCCGGTAGCCCCTACACTTCCGATCTCCTCTTTGTCTACAAAGAGGCCACAGGACGTAGTCTTAGGATCGACTACGTCAAGCAACGCCATGGCTGAAGGATATGCGCAGCATCTGTCATCATGACCATATCCGACTATCATAGAACGGTCAAAACCTGCCTCTTTTGCTTTGCCGGCAGGAACAGCTTCTATCTCGGCTGAAATAAAGTCATCCTCTTCGATACCATACTCTCTCTTCAGAAGATCAAGCAGCTGTGCTTTTACGGCATCTTTTTCTTCTCCCTTAAGCGGCTTGCTTCCTACAAGAATGTCCAGGGATTCGCCTTCTACCGCTTTTGCCGCGATCTTATTCATCTGCTCTGATGCCAGGTGAATAAGAATGTCGCTTATAATAAATACAGGATCATCATCCTTTTCACCGATATTAACAGTTACCTTTGTGCCGTCAGTTTTTACAACTACACCGTGAAGTGCAAGAGGCAGAGTAACATACTGATACTTCTTGATACCGCCATAATAATGTGTATCAAGGTAAGCAAGTTCATCTGACTCATACAGAGGATTCTGCTTGAGATCGAGTCTAGGAGAATCGATGTGAGCACCCAGTATATTCATTCCGTCATTGATGATATCCTCTCCGATATTGAGCATCATCACCATTTTGCCCATGTTTACGGCGTAAACTTTATCGCCACTTGCCAGTTTTTCATCATTTTTTATGATATCTGCAAGATCTCTGTATCCCTTCTCCTTTGCCATTTCGACAAGCTGCACTGCACATTCGCGTTCAGTCTTGCCGTTGTTCAAAAACCCAATATAATCAGCGCTAAGTTTCTCAAGTTCCTCCAGATCCTCAGCGCTGTAAGTTAACCAAGCATTATCGTGTATCATTATTTCCTCCGTAGTGATAATTATTCGCGTCCTGGTCAGACGCCATAATATTGTATCACAACGCGGGGCCATTTTAAACGCTAACATACCGGCAGTGAAAAAAAGCTGCCCCGTTATATAACGGAGCAGCTTCTGTTGTTTGAACGATGTAATAAATTACTCGTGATCTGCATTAACCTTGCGTGCAACGTAAGTTGTGTGCAGAACTTCGTGAGCTTTGTGGCTTCCGTATGATCCGAAGTACTCATCGTAGATTGCCTTGATGCTTGGATTCTCATGAGATCTTCTCAGAGGTCTTGCTGCATCGAGGTCATACAGACCCTTAGCTCTTACTTCACGAACATCTATGAAGTTCTTGATCTTGGATGGAACGTGTGGCTGTCCGCCGCCGTTTACGCATCCGCCCGGGCAAGCCATGATCTCGATGAATGTGTAGTTCTTCTCGCCTGACTTGACCATCTCAAGTACTTTACGTGCGTTAGCAAGTCCGGAAGCTACGGCAACGCTTACTTCGAGGTCGCCTACCTTGTAGCTTGCTTCCTTAACGCCTTCAACGCCACGGACATCCTGGAACTCGAGCAGATCCTTTCCGAGCTGCTTTCCTGTGATCCATTCAACTGCTGTTCTGAGAGCAGCTTCCATAACTCCGCCTGTCGCTCCGAAGATGACAGCAGCGCCTGTGCTCTCGCCCAGAGGATCATCATATGGCTCATCCGGCAGGTTGACGAAGTCGATACCGGCCTCGTTGATAAGTCTTCCGAGTTCTCTTGTTGTCAGAGCGTAATCTACATCAGGTACTCCTGCTGCAGACTGATCGTCTCTGCCGCACTCGAACTTCTTAGCTGTGCAAGGCATAATCGATACGGAAACGATATCCTTAGGATCGATGCCCTTCTTCTCTGCCCAGAAAGTCTTGACTACGCCTCCGAACATCTGCTGCGGTGACTTGCAGGACGAAACGTTTGGAAGGAGTTCAGGATAGTAGTGCTCGATGAACTTGATCCATCCAGGTGAGCAGGATGTGATCATCGGGAGCACTCCGCCCTTTGTAACTCTTTCGATCAGCTCGTTAGCTTCCTCAACGATTGTGAGGTCAGCCGAGAAGTTGGTGTCGAATACAGCGTCGAATCCGAGTCTTCTCATGCCGGCAGCCATCTTGCCTTCTACCTCAGCGCCGATCGGCATGCCGAAGCATTCGCCGAGTCCGACTCTGACGGATGGAGCAGCCTGAACTACTACTGTCTTCGAAGGATCTGCGAGAGCAGCCTTGACAGCCTGAGTAGCGTCAACCTCATGCAGTGCGCCAACCGGGCATGCAACGATGCACTGTCCGCAGTTTACGCAGCTTGTCTCTGCGAGAGGAAGCTCGAATGCGCTGCCGATATGTGTAGCGAAGCCTCTGTCATTGGCGCCGATAACGCCGATGCTCTGATACTTCTCGCATGCAGCTGTACATCTTCTGCAGAGGATGCACTTGTTGTTGTCTCTTACGATCGAAGCCGAAGAAGCATCGATAGCAAATTCATTCTTAACGCCTGCATAGTAGTCAGTCTTCTCAACACCGTAGCGTTTGCAGAGAGCCTGAAGTTCGCAGTCCGTGGATCTTACACAGCCGAGGCAGTCCTGATCGTGATCGGACAGGATCAGCTGAAGAGTTTTACGTCTGTAGTCTTTGATTTTCTCGGTATTGGTATATGCGACCATACCGTCTGTGCATGGGTATACGCAGGCAGCGACAAGAGCTCTTGCTCCAACTACTTCACATACGCACATTCTGCAGGCACCGATCTCATTGATGCCTCTCAGATAGCATAGTGTAGGAACGTCGATGCCCGCCTTATGAGCTGCATCCAGCAGGGTGGAACCTTCCGGAACAGTTACAGTAATGTTATCAACTGTTACTTTGATATCTGCCATTGTGTTCACCTCCCCTTACTTTCTGCTTATTGCACCGAATGCGCAGTTATCCATGCAGGCACCGCACTTGATGCACTTAGCCGAGTCAATAACGTGTGGCTGCTTGACAGCGCCTGAAATAGCGCCGACCGGGCAGTTGCGGGCACACTTTGTGCAGCCCTTGCACTTCTCTGGATCGATCACGTAGTTGAGCAGTGCCTTGCAGACTCCTGCAGGACATCTCTTGTCGATGATGTGTGCTTCATACTCATCTCTGAAGTGCTCGATTGTCGAGAGGATCGGGTTCGGAGCTGTCTGTCCAAGTCCGCAGAGAGCGTTTGCCTGGATGTAGTGAGCCAGCTCATCGAGTTTGTCGAGATCTTCAATCTCGCCTCTGCCTGCTGAGATCTTTTCGAGGATCTCGAGCATGCGCTTTGTACCGATACGGCATGGTGTGCACTTTCCGCAGGACTCACTTACTGTGAATCCGAGATAGAACTTGGCGATATCTACCATGCAGTTGTCCTCGTCGAGTACGATCATTCCGCCGGATCCCATCATGGAACCGATAGCCTTGAGTGACTCGTAGTCGATAGGAACATCGTATGACTTAGCAGGGATGCATCCGCCGGAAGGTCCGCCTGTCTGAGCAGCCTTGAACTTCTTTCCGTTAGGAACTCCGCCGCCGATTTCTTCTACTACCTGTCTCAGAGTAGCTCCCATAGGAACCTCTACAAGACCTGTGTTGTTTACCTTGCCGCCGAGAGCGAATACTTTTGTTCCCTTAGATGTCTCAGTACCGTACTGGTTGAACCAGCTTGCACCGTTAAGGATGATCTGCGGGATATTTGCATATGTCTCAACGTTATTGAGTACTGTAGGTCTTGCAAACAGACCCTTTACTGCAGGGAATGGCGGACGAGGACGAGGCTCGCCTCTGTTGCCCTCGATTGAGGTCATCAGAGCTGTTTCTTCGCCGCATACGAACGCTCCTGCACCGAGTCTGAGGTCTACATCGAAATCGAATCCGGATCCGAAGATGTTCTTACCGAGCACGCCATAGTCTCTGGCCTGGTCGAGAGCGATCTTCAGTCTATCAACAGCGATAGGATACTCAGCTCTTACATAGATGTAGCCCTGGTTAGCGCCGATAGCATAGCCGGCAATAGCCATAGCTTCAAGGATTGAATGAGGGTCTCCCTCAAGGATGGATCTGTCCATGAATGCGCCCGGGTCGCCTTCGTCAGCGTTGCAGGCTACGAACTTCTGAACTTCTCCTCTGTTTGCAGATGCGAACATCCACTTTCTTCCTGTTGGGAATCCGCCGCCGCCACGGCCTCTGAGTCCCGAATCAACGACTTCTTTGATTACATCATCAGGAGTCATCTCGAGCAGAGCCTTAGCAAGAGCCTGATATCCGTCTCTTGCGATATACTCATCGATATCTTCAGGATCGATCTTGCCGCAGTTGCGGAGAGCCATTCTGAGCTGATCTTTGTAGAACGGAGAATCAACATAGTGGATCTTCTCTCCGTTTGGAAGCTCTTCTACCATGAGATATTCATCGACAGGTGTTCCGCCGAGTATATGCTCATTGAAAATGCGCTCTACCATATCAGGCTTAACTTCCTGATAGAAGATGTTTCCAGGATGTACTACCATGATAGGTCCCTTAGCGCAGAGTCCCTGGCAGCCTGTCTGGATAACCTGGATCTCGTCCTTTTTGCCGGCAGCGTCAATCAGCTTATTGATTTCGTCTATTACCTCAACGCTGTGGTTTGACTGGCAGCCGGTACCTCCGCAAACGAGGACGTAGGTCTTGACGGCCTCTTCTGCAGTGTCAGGATTGAATCTGATGTCGATCTGACCGCACTTTGCCGCCTTGATGTCTTTTATTTCTTGCAGTGTTTTCATGACTTGCCCTCCATTATGCGTTATTCGTATTTCGCAAGGATGCCGCCGACTCTGTCAGGGGTCATCTTACCATATACATCTCCTGCAACGATCATAACAGGTGCCAGTCCGCATGCGCCTACGCAGCGGCAAACCTCGAGAGAGAACTTGCCGTCAGGGGTGCATTCGCCGTCGCCGATTCCAAGCTTGGCCTCAACTTCTTCGAGAACCTTGCCGGCGCCCTTTACATAGCAAGCCGTACCGAGACATACCGATACGATATACTTGCCCTTAGGCGACATCGAGAACTGCGCATAGAAAGTAGCTACACCGTAAATTTTTTCGATAGGAATACCTGTCTCATCGGAAATGATCTTCTGTACCTGATAAGGAAGATATCCATAGATATTCTGTGCCTCCTGCATGATAGGCATCAGTGCTCCCTTCTGGCCTTTGTACTTGGCGATCACTTCGAGCAGTTTGGCTTCCTGATCTTTAGTTCCCTTGAAAGGAACGCTCGATACTTTCATCTGCTAAAGCCTCCTTTATACTTATCTAATTCCTACAAACTTAATGGGGATTAACGCTTGAAATTTCAATATATTCAGCTATTCCTCCATTCATAATTATTGTACCTTATTGTTATTATTCTGGCAATGTTTAACTTTGTTTATTAATTATTTTTCCTTTAGCGCTGTTAAATGCTTTATATTTATCCTTAAAACCGACTTAAAAGGCAAGCAGGAAATTGTTACCCTTGACAATTAATTAACGGAAACGTTAGTAATTGCATCAAATACTGCCCTCCCTGTCTGTTTTTTCAGTCTGTTACAGTTATGTTTTTTATTCCGAACGTAAACAATAAAGTTACGTGTTATAATGGTCTCTATGATTACCCGGCGTTGCCGTGAGATTTACAGAAACGGAGAATTGATAAATGATCTACCCTGAATTTCCACAAGAAGGATCTTATATAGGAATATGTGCACCAAGCGCAGGTGTAGGATACAAGCTTGACCTCTTCGACATGTCTCTAGACATTCTCGAGCAGGCCGGACTTATACCGGTCGAAACGGAAAGTGTAGCGAATGACGACTGCCCTTCCGCTCCTGCTGAGGTGCGCGGTAATGAATTCAATGAGCTGTTCGCTGATGATGATATAGAAATGGTACTATGTGCCTCGGGCGGAGACTACACAGTTGAGATGCTGCCTTATATAGACTGGGAACTCGTAAAAAACAATCCGAAATGGTTTGCAGGGTATTCAGACCCTACTGCTATCCAGATGCTGCTGACTACTGTTTTTGATATCGCTACCATTTACGGAGTGAATGCCGGAGCCTGGGACTGGAGGCCGCTGCACGAATTTCATTTCAATGCCCTTTCAGTTCTTTTCGGAGACATGCCCGTACAGCATTCATATGATTTATACAATTCCACAGGCTTCAACGAAGAGACTGAAGAGTATGAAATGGACGCCCCTGTGGAGTGGCTGCTTTTCAGGGGAGATCCAGAAGGCCATGAGCTCTACGAGGAAGCTGAACTTGATGTCACAGGCAGGCTGATAGGCGGATGTATAGATGTCATAGACGAATGTATCGGAACCCCTTATATAGATCTGACCGGTTTCGCAGAGAGATATAAAAGCGACGGTCTGATATGGTTCTTCGACAATTTCGAACTTACCCCTATGGGTCTCATGTATTCCATGAACAGACTGAAGCAGATGGGTTTATTCGATTATGCAAAAGCTGTAATCATCGGCCGCACATGCTTCAAGGGAGACGCAAGCGATGAAGACTACCTTGAACAGCTCGAGAGAGTTTTCGGCGATCTCGATGTTCCTCTGATCTGGAACGCAGATATAGGACATACCAAGCCATCGTTTACTCTGGTCAACGGATCAATGGGACATCTCGAATTTGAAAACGGATATGCTGAGCTGAACATGGAATTAATATAGAAAAAGCTTCCGGCACTTATGAACCGGAAGCTTTTTTATTTGCTTTATTCTATAATTCTGCAGTCTCGGCTGCCAGCCAGGCTGCTGTATCATCATCAAGAAGAGGAGTAAGTGTTTCCCTCACCCATTTATGGTATTCGTTGACATATCTGAGCTGTTCATCAGTGAGAAGCTCCTTTTTTATTGCTTCTCTTTCGTAAGGGACACATGTCAGAGGCTCGTTTACAATATACCCTTCTGCGTCATCTTTAAACGAAACAAGGTTTTCTATTCTTATGCCAAATTTACCTTCGATATACACCCCCGGTTCATTTGACATTATCATGCCGGCCCTGACCGGATATGACGGCTTACCCTTCTTTATGCCGTTAGGGCCTTCATGAACGCTGAGTACATGGCCTACTCCGTGAGAAAGCCCGTGGTTGAAGTCCAGTCCAGCCGGTTCAAGCTCCGCTCTTGCTGCCTTGTCTATTTCAACACTGTCCATTTCAGGAGCAAGTCTGAACAACGCCATAGCAAGATGAGCTTTGAGCACATAAGTATAATCATCCCGCATCTCTTCAGTCAGCGGGCCAACAGCTATGGTCCTTGTGATATCTGTAGTTCCGCACATATACTGGCCACCGGAATCCACAAGCAGAAAGCCCTCGGGCTTTACCGCCGCATCGGACTCAGGTGTCGGCGAGTAATGTATGATAGCACCATTAGGACCGTATCCGGATATTGTCTCAAATGAAAGGTCGAAGCACTCCTCGCTGTTCAGTCTCAGTTCTTTAAGTTTTTCCGCGACAGATATCTCCGTTTTCGGCAATGTAAAGGATGTCTCCTTCAGCCACTTGATGAGCTTAGTGACTGCAACTCCGTCGAGCACGTGAGCATGCTTCATTCCCTCTGTTTCAGCATCATTTTTTATGATCTTCATGAGAGCTGCAGGAGTAAGAGCCTCATGTATACCTACCTCTTCAGGTATAGAATTATACAGAGCGCAGTTGCATGTAGCAGGATCAAGCCACAGTGTGCTGTCTGAAGGAAGTTCTGCGATATCTTTATATATATCCTCGTATGCTTTGACTTCAACGAACGAGAGATTCTCCGGAAGCCCGTCTGCCACAGTCCCGTTCATAACATACAGAGTAACTTTATCCTGTGTCAGAAGTATGAATGAAAAGAATACCGGCGTATACAGTACATCATTTGCACGCAGGTTGAGCAGCCACGCGGATTCCATCAGGTCCGTAATAAGAAGATGATCTGCTCCGGCTTCCTTCATCTCTGCTCTTACCGACTCTATCTTGTCTGATGATTCTCTCCCGGCAGAACTTACAGGAAGCTCCCACACCTTGCTTGGTACGATCTCCGGTCTGTCCTTCCACACCTCTCCTCCAAGATCTCTTTCAAGCCTGAAGATGACCTTCCTGTCTGATTCCTTGAGTCTTTCAGCAAGCGCCTTTCCGAATTTCGATGAAACTACTCTTCCGTCAAAACCGATCACATACTCACTATCGGCGGAATCAACCAGCCTCTTAATGAATTCATCTACCGTCGGCACTCCCTCTTCACCCATTTTCATCAGTTCAATACCGCTTCCTTCAAGCTGTTTTGCAGCCTGCAGAAAGTATCTTCCATCAGTCCAGAGCCACGCTCCATCCGCTGTAACCAGGAGCTCCCCTGCTGATCCTGTAAAGCCGCTGAGAAATGCCCTTGTTCTGAAAAATGCATTAACATACTCAGACCCATGAAAGTCACCGGAAGGCACAAAATACGCGTTCACACCTTCTTCTGCCATCAGTTTCCTCAGCTCTGCGATCTCTTTTTTCATTTCATAATCTTCCTTTATCCGTTTTTATCTGCGTATTGTTTTGCAGCCTGGCAGAAAAGAATATCTGCACATATTACCGCTTCGCCACGTCTTGTTATTCTACATCCGTTTGATTTACTTCTCAACATTCACTTCGGTGCTAAAAAAACGTATTATGAAGTATTTTTCACGTTACATACAACTGTTTTTAATGTAAACTTAAATGGAAAGAATCGCAGCAGGAATCATTGTACTTCCTGCATCAACGAACTTTACAGGAGGATACATAAATGGCTGAATGGAAAAATCTTGATACTCTCAAAGCATATAAAGCTCTGATGGAATCTGATCACAGGGTGGATATCAAAAAAGCTCTTGCAGGCGATGCCGGCGCTGAGCGTGTAAAAAAGTATTCTGTGCCAATGGCATGCGGAATGACATATAACTTCGCTGCTAAGCAGGTAGATGAAGAAGTTCTCGATATGCTTAAGGCTCTCGCTGAGGAATCAGATCTTGAGGGCAAGTTTAAAGAGCTCTATAACGGAGCAATGATCAACACAGGTGAAAAGAGACTTGTTCTCCATCATCTCACACGCGGTCAGCTCGGTGATGCTGTAGTCGAGGATGGTACAGACAAGAGAGTATTCTACACAGGTGTACAGAAAGATATCGCTGATTTTGCAGCAAAAGTGCATGCAGGTGAGATCTGTAATGCAGATGGAGAGAAATTTACAACTGTTGTTCAGATAGGAATAGGCGGCAGTGATCTCGGACCTCGCGCGCTGTATATTGCACTTGAGAACTGGGCACGTGCCAACGGCAAACTGCTGATGGATGCTAAGTTTATTAGCAATGTTGACCCGGATGATGCTGTAAGCGTTCTTAAGTCCATAGATGTCGCACACTCACTTTTCATTCTGGTATCAAAGTCAGGAACTACTCTTGAGACTCTTACCAACGAGGCATTCGTAAAGGACGCGCTTGTTTCTGCGGGACTTGATCCATCAAAGCATATGGTCGCAGTAACCAGTGAGACATCACCTCTCGCTACGAGCAGCGATTATCTTGCAGCTTTCTTTATGGATGATTATATCGGTGGAAGATATTCTTCGACTTCTGCTGTTGGAGGAGCTGTCCTTTCTCTCGCTCTGGGTTCTGATGTATTTGATGCTATCCTTAAGGGAGCTGCAGAAGCTGACAAGCTGGCTGCTCAGGCTGATCCTATGGCAAATGCTGCCATGCTGGATGCACTAATTGGCGTGTATGAGAGAAACGTGCTTGGATATGACAGCACTGCTGTACTTCCTTACGCACAGGCCCTTGCAAGATTTCCTGCACACCTACAGCAGGCTGATATGGAATCCAACGGAAAGTCTGTCAACCGTTTCGGAGAGCCGATAAATTACGTTACAGGTCCGGTGATCTTCGGCGAACCGGGAACAAACGGTCAGCATTCATTCTATCAGCTGCTGCATCAGGGTAAAACGATCGTGCCGCTGCAGTTCATTGCCTTCAGAGAGAACCAGACCGGAACAGACGTGGTTATTCAGGGCAGCACAAGTCAGAAAAAACTCGAGGCAAATGTTGCAGCTCAGATAGTCGCATTTGCCTGCGGTAAAGATGATGAGAATCTGAACAAGAACTTCGATGGAGGCAGGCCTTCAAGCATAATCGTTGGTGATATGCTTACCCCTGAGACACTTGGTGCGCTTCTTGCCCACTTCGAGAACAAAATCATGTTCCAGGGCTTCCTGTGGAACGTCAACAGCTTCGACCAGGAAGGTGTTCAGCTTGGCAAAGTGCTGGCTAAGAAAGTACTGGCTCATGAAACAGAAGGAGCTCTTGCAGAGTATTCAAAGCTGCTTGATATTTAAGCATTCGGTATAGCTCAGCAACAGCACGGCAATTATAAACATAGTAAAACCTCCGGTATCCCGGAGGTTTTCCTATGCACAAATCATCATTATATGTTGCTGAATCTGTATATTGTGGATGATGTGAACGTCTCGCCTTCCCTAAGTATGCACCCCTCACGTATACTCGGATCACTGCTGTTTATAGCGTTAGGTCTGAACTGTGTTTCAAGGCAGACTGCAGAGCGTCTTCCGTAGACCGCACCGTCCTTACCGGGCTCGTCCTTAAGGCCATTGGCCGTATAAACCTGCATGTCCGGCATGTCGGTCAGAACAGTCATACAGATACCGCTGTCGACAGAATACAGTATGCCGGCCTCCTTTATAGTTCTCTCGCGCACCTCACGTGCTGAGTCTCCTATTACGAAGTTATGATCGTAGCCGCCGCCATATGCGATCTGCTCAATATTTGCATTAATGTCCTTTCCGAGCATCTTATCTTCACGGAAGTCAAACGGTGTACCGGCGACCGGTTCAGGCTCAGCCAGAGGAATAAGCCCTGCATCTACCGGAGTATAATATTCAGCGTTTATCCTTGCCATGTGGCCTGTCACGGTGCCACTGTTATGCCCGTTGAGATTGAAATAGCTGTGGTTTGTGAAGCTTACCGGTGTGTCCGCGTCGCTTACTGCACTGTAGTCTATTCTCAGCTTACCGTTGCCGGGAAGCGAATAAGTGACTTCTATATGCATATTACCCGGAAAGCCCTGATCTCCGTCCGGACTGTCAAGGCAGAACGTTATCATGTTATCATGCATTCCTCTCATGCCTCGGGAAGGATCCTTATCGGCTATGCTTTCTGATGCATATGCAGCCATGATATCTCCGGATCTTACACTGGTGAAGTCTATTTTGACCTCCCACAGCCTGTTTTTAAAGAAGTCCCTTCCGCCATGCAGACAGTTCGCACCGTTATTTGCCGTAAGCTCGTAAGTACGGCCATTAAGTTCAAAGCCGGCTCCTGCAATACGGTTTGCGAAACGTCCGACTGAAGCTCCGATATGTCCGCTTCCGGTCTCATAACCCGAGGCATCGTCGTGACCGAGAACCACATCGCGTATCAAACCTTTTCTGTCAGGTACGGCAAGGCTAACCAGCGCTGCGCCGTAATCAGTGACAGCAGCCCTCATGCCATCAGGCGACTCAAGAATGTATAGTCCTGCTGTTCTGCCGTCTTCCAGCTTCCCGAATCTTATGGATTTCATCTGCTTACCCTTTCAAGTCTTTCTTCTTCCTTCTGTTTCTTTGGAAGGAAGAGCGGTACGTACTCTATCAGCACTCGCGAAGTCTGAAGGCCGAACCATCTGACAGGACTTCCCGCAAGTCTCCTGATCAAATACTTGTTATGTATGAGGAAGTTATCAATCGGGGAAAGATCTCCCTCGCCCGGCATCATCTTTCGGATCATACAGAACTTGAATGATCCTACTTCAGATGGCCCGTAAATAGAGTGCTCACGGAACTGTTTAGGCAGCTCACCTGTTTTCAGAAGATCCTGTACTATCTGTCTGAGATATACGTTGACACTTTGCTTGACTTTAAATCCGAGTATGAGGTTCACACGGAAAATATAGTCCGTTCCGAATGTTTCTACTTCATATTCCCTGTCGAACGGTTCATGTGTCGTATTAATACTGATGAACCAGTACGCATCGGCCTTTTTCGGATCCCTGTCGAGGATCGAATAAAGGATGTCACGGTCGATCTCTTCGAAATTGTCGCCCTTTGCTATGTAAACAAGATTATTACTTATATACGGGATGTCAGGATCATTCTGAAGCCCTTTTATATTGCTGAGGTAATCACGCATAGGAAGTTTTACCTTCTGCATGCGCTCTATCTGGGTTCCCCTGTACCAGCTGATCATGATCAGCAGTATAACAAGTGAAATGATTATTGCAACATAGCCGCCGATAGAGAATTTGCCCAGACTGGATACGAAGAAGACTCCCTCAAGTGAAGCAAACGTGACTGCAAACAGGATCGCTCCGATAATGCGCCGATGCAGAACTCCTATGTAGACCGTGAAAAGAACAGTCATCATGAGCATGCTTATCGTGATCGCAAGACCGTATGCGTTCTCCATGCGCGATCCGCTTCTGAAATACAGGATAACTGCTGCACACAGTATCCACAGTATGTTGTTCACTAACGGTATGTAGATCTGACCGTGTGTATCCGACGGATACCTGACATTGAGATGAGGCATCAGATCAAGGGCTGCGGCTTCGTGTACAAGTGTATAGCTTCCGCTTATGAGAGCCTGGCTGGCGATAATGGCGGCCATAGCGCTGAGTATAATGGCAACCGGGCGCATACCCTGAGGGAGCATCATATAGAATGGGTTAAGGTCATGTATCGCAGCCATTTCAGGGTTATTACGGTTTGCTAGGATCCAGACGCACTGTCCCATATAGTTAAGGATCAGGCAGGTTTTAACAAAAGGCCAGCTGCGCATGATGTTTTCTTTTCCAACATGGCCCATGTCTGTATAGAGTGCCTCAGCTCCCGTTGTACAGAGGAATACGCTTCCGAGTATCATGAGACCGGCTTTATTGCCGGGACTGAAAAGCACTTTAATCGCATATATCGGATTAAGTGCCCTGATTATCGTAAGATCTCCCAGCGAAAGCCAGATACCTGTTGCCCCAAGATAGAGGAACCATATCATCATAACCGGGCCGAACATTTTACCGATCGAGCTCGTACCGCTTCGCTGGATCATGAACAGCACACTTACAATCGTAAGTGTAATAACTATAACCACGAACTGGCCTTCTCCGAGCAATCTGTTCATGAAAGGAATGCTTCGGAGGCCTTCGACAGCTGTCGTAACTGTAACAGCAGGCGTTAACACTCCGTCTGCAAGCATCGTACATCCGCCAATCATTGTAGGGATGATAAGCCATTTACCATAATCCCTGACCAGTGTGTACAGTGCGAAAATACCTCCCTCACCGTGATTGTCTGCTTTAAGGGCTATAAGAACATGTTTGACTGTAGTGAGCAAAGTAATGGTCCAGATGACGAGCGACAGAGACCCGACTATAAATTCCGGATCGACATGCTGTATACCCCCATTGCCTTCTACAATAGATTTCATTACATACATAGGGGATGTTCCGATATCGCCGTACACAATACCGATCGCGACGAGGATCATTCCCATGCTGAATTTGCTTTTTTTGTCTTCAATTTGATTATCAGGTTTGTATTCTAGCGGTCTTCCCATTTTTCACACCTTACCAGTCAAAAGAGTTGAATCAAAATACAATTGAAAATATTATATCACAGAAAATTAAAAAATATGCTATTTGTCTGACAAATGAACATTGTACAGTTTCTGGTATTTTATAGCATGATAATGCTCACCAGTTATGGCGAGATGCCTCTTCTTATAAGTGAACACCAGAGTTTTTCCGTAATACAGCATGTCCATTCCGCTGATGTCTTCAAAAGCGAATACCTCAGTTCCTATCTCCAGCCTGTCCCTGTATCCTTTCACTTCACCGGATGTCAGATCGATACGGCTGTGATCCTTAAGAACCTCATACAGTACTGCATCATTATCGCAAAAAACAGGTTCTTCCCCTTCAAATTCCTCTATGTATCTGCAGGTTTCCTTTTCTGACCAGACTCCCCAGTCATAAACGCTGTCGAATTTCAGTCCTTTACCCTTAAGAAAACCTTCCTGAGTATATCGCCCGGACTGACCGCATTCCGTACAGCGGAATCTGTCATCTTCTGTGACCATGGAATCAAATGCTCCGCAGCACGAACACTTCACGAGGTAATTCTCAAGGCCTTCAGCAAGTCTTTCGCCTTTGTATTTGTACATGTTGCGGCGCTGGGTCTCATACGCATTCTCGTAAATATCCCTGTTAATGCAGTCAGTGAGCTCATCCTTGCTCATGCTTTTAACTTCATCCGATGAATAGATATTGACTATATGCCCTTTCATAGGCCCTGTCCTGGTCGTATACGCCCATCTTGGAGCAACAAAGTATCCTCCTTCTATACGATAAGTTGCCAGAGCGCAGCCTGCTATTTTCACAAGTTTGGCGATACCGCTGTCCAGCCTGATTGTCTCTCCATTGAAAGATCTGCTCCCTTCAGGGAAAATCATGACATTGTGGCCTGCTTTGATCCTTCTTATGACCTCGCGCATCGTATCTACTGAAGGCGCCCCCTTGTACGTAAAGATGGGATCCTGAGCCCATTTTATCTTAGGCCCGGCTTTTGTCCTGAGCAGATGTTCACCGGCGACAAAATACATGTGCTCGGAAAAAGCGCCTGCGACCATCAGCATATCGACTTCCGTCAGATGGTTAGCCACTACTATGTATGGTTCGTCCCTTTTGTTTATTCTGTCTGTACTGAATCCATACTTGCGGAGAATGAACGGAACCAGGCTTCTCACCGCCTTATATATGAACTTATATCTGAATCTAATGCGGCCTTTATCCACGCTTATAATCCTCCGCATACTTTATTATCATTTCGCTGAGGCTTACTTTAGGCTTATATCCCAGTTCTCTTTTTGCTTTTTCAATGCTGAATATCTGGCTTCTCCCAAGCGTACATACATTCATGCGTGTCAGCGGAGGTGCTTTGTCATATATGCGGAAGAGCTTCCATACTGCTTCCATCACTCCTGCCATGACATAAACAGGAATAAACGGCATTTTTATGTATCTGGCCTTTGTTCCGAGCGCTGTAAACATTTCTTCTGCAAGTTCGGTGACGAGTTTAGGCTCTCCGTTCGTTATATTGTATGCCTGTCCCAGGGCTTCCTCCTTTTCCATACAAAGTCTGAGCGCAAGTGCGGCGTTTTCAGCACATACCAGATCTACCAAAACCCTGCCTTTCTGGAAAAGAGGTATCCCAATCTGTCTGTTGACATTGATGAGTACAGGCAGCATGTTTTTGTCACCGATACCGGTGATTCCCCGCGGTCTTATCATGGAGTAAGGAACTTTATCCTGACCTCTCACAAGCTTTTCTGCCATCAGCTTGCTTTCAATATAGTAATTTAGCCTGTTGTTCCAGTTCTGATCCTCTTCCGTTATGTTCAGGTTGTTCTTCAGAGCATGAGCACTCGGAGACGATGTGTGTACGAAACGCTTTATGTTATGCTTTGCGCAGGCTTCCAGCACATTCCGGGTGCCTTCAACATTCGTTTTTATGTATTCACTTCGTCTGCCCCATCCCTTCAGCAGTGCACCGCAATGAATTACATAGTCCATTCCATTACATGCACATTCTATGTCTTCCGGATTGCAGAAATCCCCTTTAAAGATTTCTATCTGGCTGTCATCATATTCTTCAGCAAGCTTTGAAAGCTTATCAGCATCACGACCGAACGCTCTTACATGATAGCCATTTTCGATCAGTTCCCTGACCGTGTGGCTGCCCAGAAGGCCGTATGCTCCGGTTACCAGTACGTTTTCATTCATATCATTATTTCTTGAATAGTTTTGTTATATATATGTAGCTATTATACCATACCACCGGGATTCCGGCTCCAACTGAAAGCACCCACACGCAAGTGTGGGTGCTTTTTAATCCATACACGTATCGCCTTACAGGAGGCTTACTGAAGCAATAAGTCCTGCGAATACGATAGATACCATCGATACCAGTTTGATCAGAATGTTGATTGAAGGACCGGATGTATCCTTGAACGGGTCACCGATGGTATCACCGACAACAGCAGCCTTGTGGTTGTCGCTGCCTTTGCCGCCGAAGTGTCCGGCTTCGATATACTTCTTGGCGTTATCCCAGGCGCCGCCTGAGTTAGCCATAAAGATAGCCATGATGAATCCGGAGACCGTCGCTCCGCAGAGCATTCCGACTACTCCGAGTCCGCCCAGTATGAGACCTGTAACAATCGGAGCTGCGATTCCTACGCATGCAGGAAGGATCATCTCCTTGAGGGATGCCTTTGAGCAGAGGTCTACGCAGCGCGCATAGTCCGCAGTCGCAGTGCCTTCCATGAGTCCAGGGATCTCCTTGAACTGACGTCTCACCTCAAGCACTACGCTCTGAGCCGCTCTGTTAACAGCGCCCATTGTCAGTGATGAGAAGAGGAATGGCAGGCATGCTCCGATGAAGAGTCCTACAAGGACTTTAGGATCGAGCAGATTGAGCTGCAGATCCTGTCCATCCGGCATGTAAACGAGCAGTTTCTCTTTGAAGTTTGCGATAAGAGCAAGAGCTGTCATTCCAGCCGAACCGATAGCAAATCCCTTTCCTGTTGCAGCTGTTGTGTTGCCGAGTGAGTCAAGAGCGTCTGTTCTCTCACGGACTTCAGGAGGAAGTCCCGCCATCTCAGCGATTCCTCCGGCATTGTCAGCTACAGGACCATATGCGTCTGTTGCAAGTGTGATGCCGAGTGTTGAGAGCATTCCGACAGCTGCGAGCGAGATACCGTAGAGTCCGATGCTCGATGGTGCTACATCTACAGGGCACATCCCAGAGCAGTAGTAAGCAATGATGATAGCTGCTCCGACGATGAGGATCGGGAGTGTTGTGGACATCATTCCTGTGCCGAGTCCGCTGATGATAAGTGTAGCAGTACCTGTCTGTGAAGATTCGGCGATCTTCTGTGTTGGTTTATATGTATCCGAAGTATAGTATTCTGTGCAGAGTCCGATCAGCACTCCTGCAAGAAGTCCTGCTATGATAGCCAGATAGAGTCCATAGAACTCGATTCCGAAAAGCCACCATACAAGGACGAACGAGAATACTGCAGTAGCTATAGCTGAGAAGTTGGTTCCGCGGCGCAGAGCTGCAAGCAGATTCTTCTGACTTGCGCCTTCTTTTGTCTGTACAAAGAACGAACCGATGACGGAGAAGACTACTCCGACAGCTGCCATCAGAAGAGGCAATGCTACCGATTTTACACCGAGTCCGCTTGCATAGAATGCGATGGCTCCGAGAGCGCATGTCGATACCATTGATCCTACATACGACTCATAGAGGTCAGCTCCCATTCCGGCAACGTCGCCTACGTTGTCTCCTACGTTATCTGCGATAACAGCAGGGTTACGCGGGTCATCCTCCGGAATACCGGCTTCTACCTTACCTACAAGGTCAGCTCCTACGTCAGCAGCCTTTGTGAAGATGCCGCCGCCGACACGGGCGAACAGAGCCATTGAAGAAGCTCCCATTCCGAATGTGACCATCGCAGCAGTGATATTCTCAAGTGTTTCATGGAATACGAGATCGAGCAGCGCATACCAGAGTGAGATGTCAAGCAGGCCGAGACCTACTACTGTGAACCCCATTACCGAACCGGCTGAGAACGCAACTCTCAGGCCTTTATTAAGGCTCTGCTGAGCAGCGCAGGCTGTACGGTCGTTTGCTCTTGTGGCAATGCTCATTCCGATGTAACCGGAAAGACCAGAGAAAAAGCCTCCTGTAATGAACGCAAACGGTACGTACCATGTCAGCTTGTGTGCGGCTGCCATTCCGCAGAGCACACAGAACATGACGATGAAGAAGATTATTACCGTGCGATACTGACGTTTCAGGAAAGCTGCTGCTCCTGTACGTACGAAGCGTGAGATCTCTTTCATCCTGTCTGTACCTTCATCTGAGTTCAGGACCTTTTTTGCCTGTACATAGGCAAAAATCAGAGCACAGATAGAAGCAAACAGACTGATCCAATACAGATGTGATAACAGATAGTCTTGCATATTAATTGCCTCCTTATATAACTCCACAAAGCAATTGTTTGCTGTTCCATATCGTAACAGTTCTGAATTATACAAGCGGTCTGAATGTCAGACCCTTTGGATTTATTATATACTCAGGTAATCTTGTTCTCAATAAAAGACAATGTATTGCTTTGTTTTTCCTTACTCCTTCAGTATAGCAGATTGCTTGAAAAATACAACGAAACATGGCCTAAATCTTGTTTTTTTGACAATAATTTTAAAACTTTTTTGTTTTCAAAAACAAACGCATTGCAGTTATATTGCGGCCCGAAACCATTTGACTGCCTTATTGCATCAAAAAACACACCTGTAAATCAACTTTGTTCTACAGGTGTGTGTTTTCTGTATTATTTCGGTTATAAACGGAAGATATTGCTAGCCTCTCTTCTCCTCGATTGCAGCCTGGGCAGCAGCAAGTCTTGCAATAGGAACTCTGAACGGCGAGCAGGATACATAGTTGAGGCCTACTTCATGGCAGAAGTGAATGGTTGCAGGTTCTCCGCCGTGCTCTCCGCAGATTCCGAGCTTGATGTTCGGTCTGGTCTTCTTTCCGCCATCAACAGCGATCTTTACGAGCTTGCCGATTCCGGACTGGTCGAGTGACTGGAACGGATCAGTGTCAAAGATTCCCTTCTCAACATATTCCTTGATTATTGATCCTGTGTCGTCTCTGGAGAATCCGAATCCCATCTGTGTAAGGTCATTTGTTCCGAACGAGAAGAACTCGGCTTCCTCCGCGATCTCGTCAGCAGTAACTGCAGCTCTTGGGATCTCGATCATAGTACCTACCATGTACTTCATCTCTTCTCCGGACTCAGCAATCAGCTTATCAGCTGTTTCCACGATAGTCTTCTTGACAAATTTGAGTTCGTTTACATGACCTACCAGCGGTACCATGATCTCAGGAACTACATCTATGCCTTCCTCTTTGCGTACTTCGAGAGCGGCTGTGATGATAGCCTCAGTCTGCATTTCTGCGATCTCAGGATATGTAACAGCCAGTCTGCATCCGCGGTGTCCCAGCATCGGGTTGAACTCGTGGAGTTCGAGAGTCTTATTGACTACCTTCTCGTAAGGGATGTTGAACTGTTCGGAAAGCTGCTTGATGTCTTCATCGGTCTTTGGAAGGAACTCGTGCAGAGGCGGGTCAAGAAGTCTGATCGTTACAGGTCTGTCGCCCATTGCCTTGTAGATACCCTTGAAGTCTTCCTTCTGATATGGCAGGAGACCAGCAAGAGCCTCTCTCCTCTCCTCTTCGTTCTCAGCAAGGATCATTCTTCTGATCTTAGGAATTCTCTCGTCATCGAAGAACATGTGCTCTGTACGGCAGAGTCCGATACCTTCAGCGCCGAATGCTACAGCCTGAGCAGCATCTCTCGGATTGTCAGCATTTGTTCTGACCTTGAGTGTCCTGGCCTCATCAGCCCACTCCATGATCTGGCCGAAGTCTCCGGAGAGTTCCGGAGCAAGAGTCTTAATAGCTTCTGTGTAAACGTTTCCGTCTGTTCCGTTAAGTGAGATGAAATCTCCTTCAGTATATACTTTTCCGCCTACTGTCAGAGTCTTTTTAGCCTCATCAACTGTGATCTCTTTGCAGCCGGATACACAGCACTTGCCCATTCCTCTTGCGACTACAGCAGCGTGCGATGTCATTCCGCCGCGTGCTGTCAGGATACCTTCAGCAGCTACCATACCTGCGAGATCTTCAGGGGAAGTCTCTTCTCTGACGAGGATGACCTTCTTACCATCTGCAGCAAATGCAGCAGCGTCATCTGCAGAGAATACGATTTGTCCCGTAGCAGCGCCAGGCGATGCAGGAAGGCCCTTCGTTACAGGTGTTGCCTTCTTAAGTTCATCAGCGTCAAACACAGGATGCAGAAGCTGATTGATCTGATCAGGTTCTACTCTCATAACAGCAGTATCCTTGTCGATCAGACCTTCTTTTACGAGGTCTACGGCAACCTTAACGGCTGCAGCCGCTGTTCTCTTACCATTACGGGTCTGGAGCATGAAGAGCTTTCTGTCTTCAACAGTAAACTCCATGTCCTGCATGTCTTTGTAGTGGTTCTCGAGTGTGTTTGCGATCTTTTCGAACTGAGAATATACCTCAGGGAAAGCATCTGCCATCTCAGAGATAGGCTGCGGAGTTCTGATACCTGCTACTACGTCCTCACCCTGTGCGTTAACCAGGAACTCTCCGAAGAGTTTGTTCTCGCCGTTTGCAGGGTTACGTGTGAACGCGACGCCTGTACCGGAATCGTTTCCGCTGTTTCCGAATACCATGGACTGTACGTTTACGGCCGTTCCGAGAGAATCGGAAATACCATACATCTTTCTGTAAAGGATAGCTCTGTCATTGTTCCATGATCTGAATACGGCCTTGATAGCCTCGAGAAGCTGATCCTTAGGATTCTGAGGGAATTCTCTTCCGAGCTCTCTCTTTACTACTTCCTTATATCCTTCGATGACTTCCTTGAGGTCATCAGTTGTGAGCTGAACATCGAACTCAGCTCCGGCTTTCTTCTTCTGGGCTTCAAATACTGCGTCGAAGTTGGACTTTTTGATCTCCATTACGACGTCGCCGAACATCTGCATGAATCTTCTGTAGCTGTCGTATGCAAATCTGTCGTTGCCCGTTTTCTTTGCAAGTCCTTCAACAGCGATGTCATTGAGACCAAGATTGAGGATGGTATCCATCATGCCCGGCATAGAAATAGGTGCTCCGGATCTTACGGAGACGAGCAGTGGGTTCTCGTTGTCACCGAACTTCTTGCCCATTACTTCCTCGAGCTCAGCGATATGATCCCAGACTTCATCAATAACTTCCTGAGCAAGGACTCCGCCATCTTCAGTGTACTTTCTGCACACATCTGTAGTGATAGTGAATCCGAAAGGTACAGGAAGTCCGATATTGGTCATCTCAGCAAGGTTAGCTCCCTTGCCGCCGAGCAGAGCTCTCATATCCTTTGTACCTTCATTGAATGAATAAACATATTTTGCCATAGGCCCATTCTCCTTTATCATATTTGTTTACTAAATGCATCAATGCATTAATTATTGGCTTATTAGAAACGCAGTCTCTCTTCGATATAGTTTCTGACCTCGCTGACAGGCACTCTTACCTGCTCCATTGTGTCACGGTCGCGGATCGTGACCGAACCGTCTTCAGCAGTGTCAAAGTCTACGCATATGCAGAACGGCGTACCGATCTCATCTTCTCTTCTGTAACGTTTCCCGATCGACCCTGCAGCGTCGTATTCCACCATGAAGTACTTGCAGAGCTCTTCATATACAGGACGTGCAACGTCTTCGAGTTTCTTTGAGAGAGGGAGCACGGCTGCCTTATATGGTGCGAGAGCCGGATGCAGTCTGAGGACTGTACGTACATCTTCTTTGCCTTTTGCGTCTGTAAGGATCTCCTCATCATACGCATCCACCAGATACGCCAGAACCAGTCTCTCGACTCCTACAGACGGCTCGATGCAGTATGGCACATATCTTTCGTTAGTCTCAGGGTCAAGATAGCTCATGTCTTCGCCCGAATGTGTCTGATGTGCCATGAGATCGTAGTCTGTACGCGATGCCACACCCCAGATCTCGCCCCAGCCGAACGGGAACAGATACTCGATGTCAGTAGTAGCGTTGCTGTAGTGCGAGAGCTCCTCAGGTGTATGGTCTCTGAACCTTGTATACTCAGGCTTCAGGCCCAGATTTTTGAGGAAGCTGAGGCAATATTCCTTCCAGTAAGCGAACCAGTCCAGCTCAGTGCCCGGCTTGCAGAAGAACTCAAGCTCCATCTGCTCAAACTCTCTTACTCTGAAAATGAAGTTGCCCGGTGTGATCTCGTTTCTGAATGATTTTCCTACCTGCGCGATACCGAAAGGTATCTTCCTGCGGGAAGTCCTCTGTACATTCTTGAAGTTTACAAAGATTCCCTGTGCCGTCTCCGGCCTCATGTAGATCTCTGACTTTGAGTCTTCGGTGACTCCCTGGAATGTCTTGAACATCAGGTTGAACTGTCTGATGCCTGTGAAGTCGCTCTTGCCGCAGTTAGGGCATTTGATAGCCTTTTCCGTGATGAAGCTCTCCATCTCTTCTCTTGACCATCCGTCAACTACGACTTCTGTATCAGGTTCGTTCTCTTTATACCAGTCCTCGATCAGCTGATCTGCTCTGTAGCGGGTCTTGCACGATCTGCAGTCGATGAGAGGATCGCTGAAGCCGCCTACGTGTCCTGATGCCACCCATGTCTGAGGGTTCATCAGAATTGCCGCATCGAGTCCTACGTTGAGCCCGGACTCCCTTACGAATTTCTGTCTCCATGCGTCCTTGATGTTGTTCTTGAACTCCACGCCCAAAGGGCCGAAGTCCCATGTGTTTGCAAGACCGCCGTATATTTCCGATCCAGGGAAGATATAGCCTCTATTTTTGCAGAGAGCAATTATCTTCTCCATCGTTACGGCTCTGTCGGTTACAGGAATATCTTTTTTATCAATTGGCATATACTATAACTCCTCGTCCTTGAATTCTTCTTCAATGATATCTTCAGCATCGCTCTGCTTATAAGCTTCAGAAGCGTCCTTGATAAGCTCCTTTACGGTCTTGCCGGCCTTCTTTGCAAAGCCGTCGATAGTATTCATAAGATCGTCAAGAGTCTCCTTGTTGATTGCATCCTGTGCCTTGTCCATACTCTTTACAACAGCGCCTCTGGCTTTGTCGTAAAAACCTACGACCTTACCGTCGATATCTACAACTTCACCCTTTTCATCGACAAAATCGATGCTGCACTGAGTACCCATAGCTGCTACTATGCCGAGGATGGCTCCCCATGGTACAAGAACTGCGCCGATGACTCCTGCTGTTACAGGGAAGTTTACGATAGTCTTTCCGCCTTTGCTTACAAGGATCCTCGAAACATTGCCTTTGTCTACGATCTCCTTGAGTTTTGCGAACAACGGGCTGTCTTTGAGGCTTGCGCCGTCAACTTTGTCATGCTCTTCATTCATTTTTTCTTCGAGAGCGATGATGGCATCTACTACACTGCCTTCAGAAGCTTCAAGAGCCGCCTTAGCCTCAGCGTAAGTTGAGCCCGTTCTATCCTTTACCAACTCGATTTTTTCCAGCGTGATCTCCATTATCTTACCTCCAATCCTCTGGATGATCTGAGCACATCTACACCTAGATACCGGTCTGTATACTCAGAAAGTATTTCCCTGACCTCACTGCGCACTTCAGGCTTGAGGTCTACTTTTTCGAATGTTTTTATAGGCTTAGATTCAAAGTACCTAAACACATTGATTATATCGAAATCAGGCCTGTAAAGCAACGAATCGGCCTCTCTTTTCTCCTCTCCGGCACAGTCAGGACAGATGATCCCGCCGCCTGAAACAGAGAATGTTTTAAAGCCGTCTCCGAAGCTTCCTGCCGGCTTTCCGCAGTTGACACAGCAGCTTAATTCAGGCGCTACGCCAAGCATCCTGAAAGTCTTAACTATGAATGCAAAAAGCAGCGTATCAGTCCCTGCTTTGCATTCCGAAACAGACTGCAGGAATTCCAGACTCAGGTCAAAAAGTTTAGGTGCCGGAACGCCTTCTTCAAGGACCTTGTCAAGGTACTCTATAAAAGCTGATGCGTTCATAAACCTGTCGATGTCTTCACCAATAGAGTAAAAGCTTTTGTTTACCTGTGCCGAGTTGATGCTGTATGCTTCCCTGCCCTTGAATATGTCATATTCGGCGTAAGTAAAAGGACGAAGCGCCAGCGCTGCCTTGCTCCGGGATCTCTCGTTTACTGAAGTTCCCGCTGACAGCTTGCCGTACTGCTTCGTGAAAAGGACGATCATTCGCCTGTTATTTGCTATCTTACGTTGTCTTAAGACAATGCCTTCTGTATTTATGACCATGATCCGGATACAGAGACGGTCAGTTAATGATCCGAACGGACTTCTGATCGTCTCTTCTTACTCATCTTTATAGCCCCAGTTGCGTATAGTGCGTTCAGAATCCCTCCAGCCTTCTTTTACTTTAACAAACAGGCTCAGGAACACTTTGTGTCCCAGCAGGTCTTCTATCTCAAGACGGGCAGCCTTCCCTACACCTTTCAGTTTACTGCCGCCCTTGCCTATAATTATTCCCTTATGTGATTTCTTCTCACAGTAGATCACGGCGGATATCTCCACCGCAGCGCGCGGGTCCTCAGGCTCAACGAACGACTCTATATCCACAAAAACACCGTGCGGAACTTCATCATCCAGATAGTTCATGAGCTTCTCGCGTATGATCTCGCTCACTATGAATCTCACAGGATCTTCAGTCGCGATATCATCAGGATAATACATCGGTCCTTCGCTCATGCAGGCTGCAAGCCTGTCCCGGAGCATTTCAATGTTATCACCCTTCAGAGCTGAGACTCCGTATATGTCTTCGAAGAGGCCGGTACTGTCATATCTGTTGTAAAGCTCCAGATACTTTTCCGGTCCGATCAGATCGGTCTTGTTTATAGCCAGTATCTTAGGTGCGGAGATGTTTTCAAGCAGCTTGATAATCGCTTCGTCTCCCCGTCCGAATTCAAGAGTCCCGTCGACAATAAGCAAAACGACGTCAACACCACCAAGGGTGTTGACGGCTGTTTCATTTATTGCCTGACCAAGTTTATTATGCGGCTTATGTATCCCCGGTGTGTCAAGGAAAACCATCTGAAGTCCTTCACCATTCTCATAATCAAGGTCAGTATAGATTCCTGTTATTCTGTTTAATGTTGTCTGAGGCTTGGCCGATGTAATGGCGATCTTTTCGCCAAGCATCCTGTTCATCAAAGTGGACTTGCCTACATTAGGCCTGCCTGCTATTCCTATGAATCCTGATTTCACTTGTTTCTGTTTACTCCTATCGCTGAAAGCACTTCTTCTTCGCGGGTCCGCATCACTGCTTTCTCCTCTTCATCCATATGATCGTATCCGAAAAGGTGCATCACGCTGTGAACGAACAGGTACAGCATCTCGCGCGTAAGCCCCGTTCCATATTCCTCTGCCTGTCGTTCAGCCTGCTCAAAGCATATTACCACATCGCCTATCAGAGTCTCTGCTTCGTCGTCAAGCAGGTCCTCGAGAAGCTCTTCATGACCTTCAAACTGCGGGAAACTCAGAACGTCTGTGACACTGTCTTTTTCCCTGTACTCGCGGTTGAGTTCGAGTATCTCACTGTCATCAACTACCGTTACGCCGAGCTCAGGTTCGTTTTCAAGATTGATATTCTCAAGTTCAGCGAACTCGGTCCTGAGAGCGATATCCGCTGCCCTTTCCATGAGGTTCCACATCTCAGGCGTAAGTTTATCAAATTCATCGTTGAATACTATTTGCATATATCACCTGTCGCTGACCTTATTGCCTTTTGAAGTAGTGGCTCTAACCCTGTTTTTATTGTCATATGAGTCGTATGCCCTTATTATGCGCTTCACCAGCTCATGCCTTACTACATCGACCTCGGAAAAAGTATTGAACCTTATTCCTTCGACACCGCTGAGTACCTTGCGCGCTTCCTTGAGTCCTGAAACCGTTCCGCCCGGAAGGTCTATCTGAGTGATGTCGCCTGTTACAACCACCTTTGAATTGAATCCCATACGTGTGAGGAACATCTTCATCTGCTCCCGCGTGGTATTCTGAGCCTCATCAAGGATAATGAACGCGTTGTCAAGAGTACGGCCTCTCATGTACGCAAGCGGCACGACTTCGATCACTCCTTTTTCTCTGAGCCTTGCAGCAGCCTCGATTCCGAGCACATCGTAAAGGGCATCATAAAGCGGTCTGAGATAAGGGTCTACTTTTTCCTGCATATCGCCCGGGAGGAACCCAAGGCGCTCGCCGGCCTCCACTGCGGGTCTTGTAAGGATTATCCTCTCCACTTCCTTGTTCTTGTACGCGTTTATTGCCATTGCACAGGCCAGATACGTCTTGCCTGTACCTGCAGGTCCTATGCCGAAAACCATGTCTGCAGCGCGGATATTATCCACGTAATCCTTCTGTGCCTGAGTTTTTGGCTTGAGGGGTCTTCCGGTATGTGTATAGCAAATGATGTCACGCGATGCCTTCTGTTCGTCGAAACTCTTGCCTCCGGCTTCCATCTCTATGAGATAGCTGAGCTTCTGGGAATCGATTTCCGGCTCAATATTGAGAGCTTCTATCAGTCTTGCAATAATGCGCGCAGCAAGTTCAGGGTCTCTGCCCCTGATGGAAAGCACATTATCACGCAATGACATCTCAGTGCCTGTAAATTTTTCAACAGATCGGATGTTGGCATCATAGTTGCCGAAAAGCCCCTGTATATTGATTTCTTCAGGTATGTTCAGTTTATAATCCATATATTACTTACCGCTGAGGAATTCTTTTACAGCTTTGTTTACAGCGGATCCGTCAGCCTTGTCTTTGAGCTCTGCCATGACACTCTTCATCAGCTTTCCCATACTTTTCATATTAGCCTCAATCTCGAGTTTTTCGGCGATTTCTTTTACCTTGGCTTTGATCTCTTCTTCGCCCATCTCTTCCGGCAGATAAGACTTGAGTATCTCGATCTCCTTCTTGTAGCCTTCCACCATGTCATCTCTTCCGGCCTTCGCGAAGTCCTCAAGAGCGTCAGCTCTCATCTTTACCTGTTTCTTTATGATCTTAACGATATCTGCATCGTCTTCGAGAGTGACCCTCTGGTCAACTTCGTACTGCTTGATGGCAGCTCTGACCATGTTAACTGTGTTCTTTTTCAGGACATCTGCGCTCTTCATAGCGTCCTTATAGTCCTGCATCAACTGTTCTTTAAGACCCATTGCATACTCCTTTATGATCTGATTAAGAAAAAATGCGAACCGATAAAAGCTGGTTCGCATCTTCGTTTTTTGTTATTAATACTTACGAGCTTTCTTACGGGCAGCCTCAGACTTCTTTTTACGTCTTACGCTTGGCTTCTCGTAGTGCTCTCTCTTACGCAGCTCAGCCATGACGCCGTCGCGAGCGCAAGATCTCTTAAATCTCTTAAGAGCACTCTCCAGGCTCTCGTTTTCTCTTACTATTACCTGTGCCATATTCTTGTCTCACCTCCGTTCGTCATGGGATTATTACGGCCATAGACCGCAACGAAGTGATTGTACTACTCTTAAAAGAGATTGTCAATAATATCTCCGGCCATCATTTTGCGCCTTGAATCGCCGTCCTGCGCAAACTTCTCCGCCGCTTTTCCGTGGATCATCACTCCATACATAAGGCTTGTATCAAGTGTGTTGCCCTGAGCAATGAGTGATGCGATTACTCCCGCCAGGACATCACCAGAACCCGCGGTTGCAAGACCCGAGTTTCCAACGGTATTGAGGTAGAGCTTCTGGCCGCTGCCGGCATCTCTCAGAGCTATGAGCGATACGTCTGACTTTACTACCATGCTCACATCGAACTTCTCAGCGAACTTGCGAGTGTAGCCTATCCTGCTCCTTGCAACGATGTTGATATCTTCTCCGCAAAGCCTTGCCATTTCACCCAGATGAGGTGTAATGACGCACTGGCATTTCCTCTTTCGCAGTGATTTGAGGTTCCTGGCAATAAGGTTCAGCGCTCCGGCATCGAATACAGCAGGCTTGTTCCCGGCGAGTATCTGCTTGACCAGCAGTCTTCCTACGGAATCTTCCCTGAGACCAGGACCTATAAGAATAACATCTGCGTCGTCTTTGAAACTCTCAAAAGCTCCGAGAACATCATCAGGTTTGTAAGGAACTGCTACAGCTTCAGGTATGGAAACATTAAAGAATCCCGTGTATTTTGACGGACAGAAGATCTTTACCAGACCGCATCCCGCTCTGTATGCTGCTTTCGCAGCCAGCATACCGGCTCCCAGCATGCCGTTCGAGCTTATTACAAGCCCTACAGTGCCGAACGTACCTTTATGTCCGTTCTCAGCGCGAGGTGCGAGAGCCTTCCCGATCGTTCTGTCAAGGAATGCTCTGTCAAGTACCTCAAGCTTATCATTGATGTTATCGTAGCCGTCATTCATCAGACCGATGTCCACGACTTTGACCTCGCCGCAGCACTCTCTGCCGGCGCCGAAGAACATACCGGTCTTATAGCTTCCAAATGTTACGGTGAGATCTGCTCTGACTGCCTCACCCATTATGAGGCCGCTTGTGGCGTTTAGTCCTGAAGGAATGTCGACCGCAACTTTGTATCCCGTTTTGGAATTTATATATTTCACCAGCCTGATGTCATCATCTCCGAGAGCCTTGTTTAAACCGATGCCGTAAATGCCATCGATTATACAGTCATATCTGGCGTTAAGAATATTGCGTTCAATACCTCTCAGCCCTGATATACGTACATCTCTATGAGAATTCACAAGTATGCTCATCTGGCGTTTCAGCTCATCGCTCGCCTTATCGATCCTGCCGGCAAAATATACACTGATGCCCGTATACCCCTTCTGAGCAAGCCACCTTGCGGCAGCCACCACATCGCCGCCATTATTACCGTGACCGGCGAGAACGAGTATCTTTGCGGATTTATCAGGTATCCTTTCAGCCACTTCATCAGCAACTCCTCTTGCAGCGTTTTCCATGAGAACAACACCCGGAAGTCCTGCCTGAGAAGCGAACTGATCCATGTATTTCATTCCTTTTGCCGTCAATGCATACATCGGCAATACCTCTCCTTGTTTATTCGATCAGACGAGTACATCCCATCTGATAATATTCTTGTCGAACACCGGGCCGGCATCGCTGCAGTTGAGTCTGCCCTCGGTTGTTTCAATAAAACAGTCATCGTAATCAGCTGACTCAGCAAGCACTGTGCTGCTCATGCTGAACTGTCCCTCGTCTGCCTTGTCGGCAAGCGACTTCAGCATACTGAGAGAGCCTCCGGCGCAGATGTACGGAACGTGCCTGACCGCGTCCGATGCGCTGCCTTCTCTGCCATTGCTACCGTCGAGTGTCAGCACTTCGATCTCGTTCACAAGATGCCTGAATGATTCAAGCATATATATGTCTTTCTTGCTTGGATAGCTGAGGATGAGCTTGCATTTTATGCCGCGTACCAAAAGAGCCCGGGAAAGGCCAAGCATCTCAGGGATACCAAGATCGTCTGCCACCAGCAGAACTTCGTCCGGCATCGCATCCAGATCGAACCCATTGCCCAGTCCCATTGTAACTGTAACCTCTTCACCCGGTCTGAGTGAAGCGAGAATCCTGCTCTCCTTGCCGTCTGCCGGGAATACCACAGTGAATCTGTTGCTGTCGAAATCACACACCTGATAAGGTCTGCGGACTCCGCCCGCTTCTATCATAGCATACTGTCCGGGAAGTCTGAAATCGCACTCCCCCATATCAAATGTCATCTTGTAAATATCGCGAACAAGATTGTCGTTGTGTACGATCTTGCCTGTTTTTTTCATGCCTGGTAATCTTTCTCTTTTATTTATTTCTCAGTTTCGTTATCCGCTTTTTCTATTGCCTCGATGATCGCAGCCTTGGTAGCCCTTGAGCTGATCTGCACGCCTCTTTCCCGTGCAGCCTCAAGGAGCTCCTCTTTTTTCATCGCCATGCTCGGCTCCGGCTTTTCTGTGCGGACCTCTTCTGCGGTTTCATCAGCAGGATTTACGGCCTCTTCGTCTGATGTGTTTACTTCAGTCTCCGATGTTTCCTCAATGGATGTTTCTGCTTCGTTCACCACGACTTCAGGTATCACTTCGACAACAGGTTCTTCAGCCGGCTCCGCATCAGGAACAGCAGGTTCTTCAGCTTTCACATCCTCAGACGGTTCTGGTTCAGCAATAGGCATCGGAAATGATTCGGACTTCTGTGCTTCAGCACGGGCTTTTTCCAAGTGTCTTCTGAGATTCATTTTCTCGGATTCCTTGAGATCCACTACATAAGAGTCCAGGATCTTATCATGCCAGCCTCTGTTCTTCTCATCAATAAGTATCCAGATGTATCCGAGTCCAAACACAGAACCCGATGCACTTTTTACAAAGCATTCTCTGAATAGCATCTTCCAGAATCTGAAAGGCTTTCCGTCCGTGCTGGATACGACCTGCAGCCCGATTATGGCCTTTCCTATGGACTTGCCTTTTGCGAATAAGATAAATTCCAGAACTATATACGCAATAAGGATGAGGAAGACAACTATCATAATAACGGAAGATGCTCCGTTGAGATGATTCCTTCCTATATCATAGCCATAACCGTAGCCGTAACCGTAGCCATAACCAAAATCGTTACCGTATCCATATCCCGGAAAACCGGTCTTTATGCCATTTGCTGCCATCACAGCAGTATACAGCAGATAACTTACGAACGGCACAACAGAATCAATGCATGCTGCTCCGAATCTCTTGCCTCTGGAGGCAAGTTTCATTACTTTTTTTTCAGTCATTCAAGTAAATCTCCAGCCTGTAAATAATTAAATAGTTTCACTTACAGCAAAACTATCAATAAATTATACAACACAATTGTTAACTTTTTTATAGATTTGATGTATTTCTCTGTCCTTTTTAATGGTTTCAAACAATACCTCGGTTACATTATCGACACGAAAGAATCACGCTCATTGGTGTCTTGTCCCAAGAGCGTGATCATTACGAACCAATTCTGCTTTTTCAGTATTCACCGGTCAGTCTTCGTGGGGCTCAAACCCAACGAGGCTCTCAGGCATCTCCCTGCCGCTTCTTGTATAGTAGTCAACAAGCGCCGCCTTGATAGCATCTTCAGCAAGCACTGAGCAGTGGATTTTCCTTGCCGGAAGTCCATCGAGTGCATCGACCACAGCCTTATTTGTAAGCTCGAGTGCTTCGTCGAGCGACTTGCCTTTGATGAGCTCTGTTGCCATAGAGCTTGTTGCGATAGCACTTCCGCAGCCGAAAGTTTTGAACTTTACATCTACAATTTTATCGTCCTCTACCTTGAGATACATCTTCATGATGTCTCCGCAGACAGGGTTCCCGACTTCACCTACTCCGTCAGCATCCTCAATGACTCCTACATTGCGCGGATGCTCGAAATGATCCATTACTTTATCTGTATATAGTGACATTTTATATTCCTCCTATTTATTCCAGAATTCCGGTATGCAGTGTTCTCTCTTACCGGTCATCAGGTCTTCCCAATAAGGCGACATGCTTCTGTAATATTCAACTACCTGATGCACTTTTTCTATTATATAGTCGACCTGCTCTTCAGTGTTATCGATATCCAGACTGAACCTCAGGGATCCGTGTGCCGCTTCGACAGGTACACCCATTCCGAGCAGAACGTGTGACGGGTCGAGTGATTCACTTGTACATGCGCTTCCCGATGAGCATTCGATACCGTACATATCGAGGTGGAGAAGCAGGCTTTCGCCCTCAACTCCCTCGAACGACCAGTTTACATTGCCAGGAAGTCTTTTGACAGGATCACCGTTAAGCTGGGAATAAGGAATGTCCTTCAGTCCTTCGATAAGCCTGTCCCTGAGAGCTTTTACCTTGCTCATGTTCTCTTCCATGTTATCGCATCCCTCCTTGAGTGCGACTGCCATGGCGGCAATACCCGGAACATTGACAGTACCGGCACGTTTGCCTCTCTCCTGAGCTCCGCCTTCGATAACGTTCACCAGTTTGATGCCGTTGCGGGCGTAGAGAATTCCGACACCCTTAGGGCCGTGGAACTTGTGTCCCGACATCGAGAGCATGTCTATATTCATAGCCTGTACATCTATTGGCAGATGAGCTGCAGCCTGTACGGAATCTGTGTGGAACAGTACTTTCTTTGCCTTGCAGATTGCGCCGATCTCAGGTATAGGCTGTACAGCGCCCATCTCGTTGTTTGCAAACATGATGCTTACAAGAGCAGTGTCATCTCTGATGGCATCTTCCACATCCTTGACATCAACAATGCCGTTTGATTTCGGAGCAAGATATGTTACCTCAAATCCCTCTCCCTCGAGCTTGTGCATGGTGTGAAGAATGGCATGATGCTCGATATTGAGCGTGATAAGGTGCTTCTTTCCTTTTGCCTTCAGTCCTCTTGCTGCGGAGAGCAGCGCCTGGTTGTCTGCCTCAGAACCGCCTGATGTAAAGTAAATCTCGTTAGGTCTTGCAGCATTGATGCATTTTGCAACTATCTCTCTGGCTTCATCAAGTGCTTCCTGCGTACGCTGTCCGTCGCTGTGAAGGCTGTTAGGATTACCGTTGAATTCATCGAGACATTGTATGAGCTTGTCTCTTGCCGTTTTGCTGAGATATGTTGTTGCGGCATTATCAGCATAAACTCTCATTGAAATATTCCTCCTGGATATCTATTCTGCCGGATCACAGCTTTCGCAGTATTCACCCAGCATTTTTTTACGATTGCCTGTAATTATGTCTTCAAGGGTAATCCCCTTCAGATAGTTCTCGATAACTTTATCGAGTCCTGCCCAGAGCGGAAGTGTACTGCATGTAGCAGCCTTTTCGCACTGTACTCCTTCCTGCATTATGCAGTTAACCGGTGCCAGGGTCCCCTCCGTCAGCAGGAGTATCTCGTTGATCGTGTAGTCTTTGGGATCGCGGGCAAGCATATAGCCGCCGTTCTTACCCCTCAGGCTTTTTAACAATCCTCCCTTGTTGAGAATCGCTATGATACTCTCAAGATACTTCATGGAGAGGTTTTCACTCTCAGCTATATCCGAAAGCGAAACATATCCGTTTTCTCCTTTTCGGGCCAGATCAACCATTACGGTCAGAGCATATCTGCCCTTGGTCGAAACCATCATTACTGAAGTTCCCCTTTCTTTCAAAGTCTGGATCCGCGGTATCCGCGGATTTTACCAGATAAATCCTACTCTCTCAGTAGGAATATGTCAACAGTCATTTTCAGTCCTTTTAGTATTATTTTTTAATGTTTCGGAGTGATTGCTTTTTGACAGGCTGCATCTTTATAATATAAATGGAGGAAGTTGGGAAATATTTTACTCCTCAGATTCATCTGATCTCGGAGGGATCAATTCTATATGGAAATTTTTTATAATGCGATTGCCTTTTTAGGCGGTCTGTCAATGTTCCTTTACGGAATGAGAGTCATGGGAGACGGGCTTAAGAGTTCTTCCGGCGGAGCTATGAAAAGTGCTCTTGCCAAAGTCACGAACAAGCCTGCCATGGGCTTTCTGCTCGGAATGCTGGTAGCATGCATAATACAGAGTTCAACTGCTACCATAGTTATTACAGTAGGTCTGGTTGGAGCCGGGTTCCTCACCTTCCATCAGTCGGTAGGTATAGTACTCGGTGCCAATGTAGGAACAGCTATCACCGCACAGATCATAAGACTCATGGACGTCAGTTCGGGTATGGACAGCCCTCTGTACTTTTTCAAGGCCGACAACCTCGCCCCTCTCGCCCTTGTGATCGGTATCGTGTGCATTATGTTCCTTAAATCCAGCTCGCTTAAGACAATCGGTTCTGTAGCATGCGGATTCGGCATCCTGTTCATGGGCCTCATCTACATGAGCAATGTAGTATCGGGCTTTGGTGAGTCTCTAAGCTATTTGCTGACAGCGTTCTCAAACAACTATGCGCTCGGCTTCCTGTCAGGTGTTCTGGTAACAGGTGTAGTACAAAGCTCATCAGCGGTAGTAGGTATCATACAGTCTATCGCAAGTTCAGTGGGAGTCACATTCAGCGCTGTCTTTGCGGTCATCATCGGTGTCAACATCGGAGACTGTCTCACAACATATCTCGTGAGCCGTATCGGTGCTAAGCCTGTACAGAGGCGTACGGCTGTTGTTCACATTGTTTACAACGTATTCGCCGCTATTATCTGCTTCCTGCTCGTATTCATAGGAAGAAAGACCGGCATAATAAGTGACGCATTATGGTCAGGTACACTGAATTCAGGCGGAGTCGCCAACATTCACGGATGCTTCAGGCTCATCCCTGCAGTACTGCTTCTGCCGTTTGCAGGAGTTCTCGAAAGGATCAGCACTAATATCGTAAAAGATGAGCCGATCGACGAAGAAGACCTGAATGCCATCGCTGCTCTCGATGCTCTCGATGAACGTCTCTTTACATCCCCTGCGCTTGCACTCGACCAGGCAGAAAGCGTCGTAATGGAAATGAGCGATATCGCCGCTCACAACTTCGATGCTGCAGTACGGCAGATATACGACTATGATCCTAAACGTGACAGCCGCATACAGGCCCGCGAAAACCTGCTCGACACCATGACTGACGCTACCAACAAATATGTTGTATCGCTTTCACCTTATGTTACAAGAGAGGTCGATAACCAGCATCAGAACAGGGTCCTCAAGGCTCTGATATGCTATGAGCGAATCGGAGACCTTGCCGTAAACATAGCCGAAGAGATCAATACTTTAAGAAGCGAAAACAAGGAATTCTCCGGTACGGCACTTGAGGAACTCCGCGTTGCCTTTGATTCGATTTATGAGATCCTTGATATAACATCACGTGCATATAAATCCAAAAGTGCTGCACTTGCGGCAAAAGTTGAACCTCTCGAGGAAGTTATCGACGACCTCGTTGAGGAGCTGAACGGCAGGCACGTCTATAGGATGGTCAATCATCTTTGCGACCCTATCAACGGCATCAGGTATCAGTCCATTCTTACAAATGTGGAACATATCTCGGATAAATGCAGTGATATCGCTATCTACATAATGGAAGGTGAAGATACTTCGATCTTCGGTCAGGAACACTCTTTCGTTCATGAACTCCATCATTCGGCTTCACAAAGATACCTGCAGGCCTACAGCGACGATTACAGCAAGTACTTCGATGCTCTGAACGCAATTCCTGCAATTGAGGAGCAGACTGAGAAAGAACCGGCTGCAGAAACCGACAATAAAGAGAACAGCAAAAAAGAAAAGAAAGAGAAAAAAGAAAAGGCAAAGAAGGAGAAAAAGTCCAAATAGAAGAGAAAACTTCACGGATCAGTCGTCCGTGAAGTTTTTTATTGTTCGTATTATTCTGTAAAGCGCTTCTCAAAATTCCCGTATATCTTGGTGCCCTCGTTCACCATGACGAAAGCATTAGGATCCACTTCTTTGACTATTTTGATTAGCCTCGGAAGTTCATACTTCGTTACCATGGTCGTAAGCACGTAAGTGTCTTCGTCAGTATACCCTCCGGCTCCATGCCAGTATGTCAGTCCCCTTTTCACCTCGTTTATGACCTTGTCTGTGATCCCTTCCTTTTTTGTAAAAATCATTACCTGTACGTTTCTGTTCTGTGTATGCTGATAGTCCAGCGCAAGAGCATTTACCACAGCGAAAATCATAGAGTAAACAACAATGCGGATGTCAAACAGGAAGAAGCAGACACCATATATAACAGTATTAATGGCGATGGATATCTTTCCGACGCTGAAGTTAGGATGCGTCTTTGAGAGCGCGACACCTATGATGTCCTGCCCTCCGCCTGATGTGCCTCCTTTAAGTACCATTCCCGCGCCGGTTCCCGTGACGAGTCCTCCTACCAGACAGGCTGTCAGATAGTCGTCGAAAACAGGCTTTGAGGCTACAGGTACAAGAGACATGCACAGAGAGGCTATGCCGATGGAGATCACCGTCGTAATGCAGAATTCTTTTCCGAGTGCCTTATATGCCAGTACAAACAACGGCATGTTCAGCAGATAGTATATTATGCCAAGATAATCGATTCCGGGTATCTGCGGCACATGCAGAACATCTATCAGGAACATTCTGATAAGCATCGACATGCCCGTAAATCCGCTGCTGTACAGATTCATCGGAGTGATTATCATGTTTATGCCGACCGCAAAAAGAAGGTTGCCCCCGATTACGAGGGCCACCCTGTTAAGCATATGTTTTTTGTCTGCTGTATCTAAGATAGTTTTCATCTATTCCCTGCAATACACCTACTCTGCCTTGATCTTCTTCCAGTAATCGCTGTAAAGATCTGTCACTGCAGGATCAAGTGAAACGAGAGACTCGCAGCGTTCAACGGTCTCCTTATCAGGGAATACGGCCTTTTCATTGAGGTATTCCTCATCGATCAGCTCAAGAGCTGCCTCATTAGGCGTCGTGTAATACAGATAGTCAAAATTCTTTTTTGCTACCTCTGCCTTGCAGAGATAGTTTATCCATGCCTCTGCATTTGCCTTATTCGCAGCATCTTTCGGTATTACCCAGGAATCCACAAAGAACTCGGAACCTTCTTTAGGGATAACGAACTCTACATCTTCATTCAGATCCTTAGTATAGATATATTCGCCGTTCCACACAACGCCTACTGCAGCGGATCCGTTAGCCAGCAGATCGCGCGCGGAATCGTTTGCATATTTGTATACCAGCGGTTTCTGCTTAATGAGCTCATCCGCTGCTGCTTTTATTTCTTCCTCACTTGTTGAGTTCTCGGAGTAACCGAGTTTTTTTAGGGCTATCATGAAAGCATCCCGGACACTGTCAGGCATGACCAGACTGTCCTTGAACTGCTCGTTCCAGAGGTCATCCCAGGAGTCGATCTCTACATCACCAACCATCGTCTTGTTGTAAAGTATGCCGGCAATCCCCAGCTGGTAAGGCACGGAATATTTATTGCCAGGATCGAATTCCTCGGACTTTTTCATATATACATCAGCGATATTTTTTATATCAGGAATGTTGTTCATGTCGAGCTCGTCGAGCATGTCATTACCGATCATACGCTGTATCATATAATCAGAAGTGCATACACAGTCATATGTGGTAGCGTTATTCTCGAGAACTGTGTACATTTCCTCAGCTGTATCAAAATAATCCGGTATTACTTTTATGCCTGTCTCTTCCTCGAAATCCTCGATCAGATCAGGATCGAAATAGTCACCGTAGCAATACACATACACCTCTCCATTGGCTCCGCTTCTGCAGCCGCTCATTAAAACTGAGAATGATGTCAGCATCATGAGTATAGCCAGAAGAACTGCAGCTCTTCTGAACATACGGTTGTCTCTAGTTTTTTTCATTTTTTTCGGTACCTCACTGGTTTTATGAAATAACTTTTGCTAATTATATACTATTCACACTGTCTGTGTAATTATTGTTGCAAAGAAAAAGACCGCTTCCGCAGTCTTTTGTTGGAGGCGACACCCGGATTTGAACCGGGGGTGAAGGTTTTGCAGACCTCTGCCTTACCACTTGGCTATGTCGCCATAGAGTAAAGGGGTTCCGTAGAGCCCCTTTCCGTCTTGGCTAGGGTAGTAGGATTCGAACCTACGAATGACGGAATCAGAATCCGTTGCCTTACCGCTTGGCTATACCCCATCAATATCATATTTATGGCATTCCTGATGCCATTTATTCAGAAAAGTTTTGGGGTGGATGGTGGGATTCGAACCCACGAATACTGGAGCCACAACCCAGGGTCTTAACCACTTGACGACACCCACCATGCCCTTTTGAAAAGTGGCGACCGGGAACGGGCTCGAACCGTCGACCTCCAGCGTGACAGGCTGGCATTCTAACCAGCTGAACTACCCGGCCGCAAAATGGTGGGACCAATAGGGCTCGAACCTATGACCCCCTGCTTGTAAGGCAGGTGCTCTCCCAGCTGAGCTATG
>JBGUKU010000007.1:0-43125 GCA_045114615.1 Anaerovoracaceae bacterium | reverse complement strand
TGACGTTCAAGGTGAATCTGAAGGATGAAGATATCCTTGTACTCAACTCGCTTCCTATGTCTTCATCTTACCAGGTAACGGAGCTGGCTTCAGACCATGTTGCCCAGTATAACATTGTATCTACCAATAAGTATGATCCATCAGTCTCGCCGGTAAGAGGAATAACTGCCAAAGGGCCTGCGCTGTTCACTGAGACGGGATATACAGCGGGCGGAACCAGTGCTGAGTTTCGTGGAAAAGCGAATACTGATGCGAACACACCGCTTTCGACGGAGGTCGAATTTGTCGACAGATATGACGGAACGGTGACCATAGTGTATCGCAACAACAGAGACCTAGCGACATTGACCGGGATTGCCGGGCTTGATTATATGGTTTATGCAGCAGCACTTGCAGTCCTTTCCGCACTGGCATTTGTCATAGTCAGAAGACGCAGGGAATATGCGGAAGAGGACAGGCTCAGCGCCTGATGCTATGAGCGGCAGAGAGGAATTATGCTGCAGACTCAATGTACAGTTCCGAAAGTGGAGAAAGATAAATTTATGGATAGACAGAATTCTTCTGTCTGTCCTGATCTTCCTCATAGTTTTCATCGGCTCGGGGCTTATAGACAGCTTTGTGTTCCTTGAAGCCGGCATGGGAAGCATCAGATATCACAGTTTCTCACAGCTTATGAAAATTAACCCGGCTACAGTCGCATGGCTTACTATGGATGGAACGCATATTGATCATCCGGTAGTAAGAAGTGCAGATAACTTTGACTATCTTGATCGCAGCTTCGAAGGTAAATATTATGCGGGCGGTACATTGTTTATGGACAAAGCGAACCGTGATCCGGAGGATCCGTATTGCATGATCCATGGACATCACATGGCAGGCGGCGCGATGTTCGGCGACCTCAATAAGTATCTGGATCAAAGATTCTTTGACAGAAACCGGACCGGAACATTGCTGACGCCGGAATATGACTATGATATCCAGGTGTTTGCATCGGGGGTATTCAATGCATATGACAGTAATATATATAAGCCGGGAGAGACGGTACCGCTTGGCTATATAAAGGAAAATGCGGTCAATATAAGGGATATCGAGGATCCTGATCACGTACTGGCACTATCTACATGTAATGGTGAAATGACTGATGACAGGACGGTCGTATTCTGCGCACTGATCAACAGAAGGAAACACAGGTAAAAAGAGATCATGAATAAGATTGACAGACCCGTTGCGGATAACCGGGTCCCGGAATCCGGAGAGAAACTTGATACGGACATAAAAAGAAAGACGCGGCTCGTAAAACAGCTAAGATATGACGCACTCATCAAGGTCACCGTATCTGCAGCAGCGCTGTATATAACGTTCAGCTGCATCTTCGGTATAACGCTAGCCCCGACAAACGACATGTTTCCCGCTGTACACGAGGGCGATCTTATCATCTATTACAGGCCTGGCCGTATAATCAATACCGATGTCGTTATATATGAGACTCCGGAAGGAGATGCTCAGATCGGGCGTATTGAAGGAACACAGGGAGAAACAGTAGGAAAGACAGAAGGAGGATTGCTTACTGTCAATGGCAATATACAGCCGATACAGAAAAGGAGCGGTTTATATGACGAGACTTATGCCGGGGAAAAAGATTTAAGCGGTGAAATCGGTCAGGAAGAGTACCTTGTTCTTGGCGACAGGAGAGAGACAGCAGAAGATTCCAGGGCATTCGGGATGATCCCGCGCAAAGCGATCAAGGGAAAAGTGTTTACCATAGTAAGGAGAAGACCTTTATGAAATGTAAAATAAAGAGAAAACATGTAATGGCAGTAGTTCTCCTGGCAGCTTTTATGTTTGCTTTGACATTATTGCCGGCCCCGGTTCTTGCAGCAGGGAACATCCCCGTGACGGTAGATATCAGGGTCACATATAACGTAGACGGCAATGCCGGGACGGCGGGAGGAGACAGATTCACGCTTACAGCGGACGATCCCGGTGCTCCGATGCCTGAAGGGACAGTCGGCGGCAAAAGGACGATCACGATCCCGAAGGAGGGCAGCTATAGTTTCGGCGATATCTGCTTTGAGAGACCGGAAGAATCCTGGTATACGATCACCCGTGAAGCGGCATATAAAAAGGGAGTCGTAAAGGACAACACGATATACCGTGCAAAGGTGATAGCGCTTAATGATGGTCATGGCTATGTTCTTGTTTACAGGAACGGGAGCAGTGAGAAGCAGGAGCTGAAATACATGGACAGAGTCACACCGGCAACAGGTGATAATAACAAAATCATTATATATTCCTGTATAGCAGCTGCAGCTGCGGCAATGCTGGTGCTGTGTGCTGCAGGATTGAAGAGAAACAAAAGGAAAGGGGTGCAGAGTGAAACTGAGAAGAACAGCTACTGAAGCATGGGGAGTTTTAAGGACTGTGATATGTATTCTGGCTGCAGTGCTGATATTTCTTATATCGTTTCCATCCTTTGCAGCAGAAGAAAGCGGCACAGAAGGGGATCCGGATAAAGAAGCTGTTACAGCCTCATGTGAAACTAAAAGCGATTATCTGGAAGAAAACAAAGAGGAAGGCAAAGCGGGGAACGAAGAGGAAAGCAAAGAGGAAAACGTTCAGGAAGAGTCAGCAGAGACAGCTGATGAAAATGAAGAGGAGACCGGAGCTGAGAACGTTCAGATAGGCTATGTCACTATGAAGGCAGTGTCCGGCAACACTTCTATAACAAATTGATAATCTGTCAAATAAAATGTTTGACAGGCAAAGAAGGACATGTTATTATATGGCGGTGTGACCGGCAGGACCGGTCATACCGCTGATTATTTTACGGGGACTTGCGATGAAAGACGACATCGAAAGAGTAGAATATGTGAGCATGCTGTACGATTTCTACGGAAGCCTGCTCAGCGAGAGCCAGAATGAAGTCATGGCGCTCTATCATGAAGATAATCTGTCGCTTTCAGAAATCGCTGAAGAGCTCGGGCAGACACGCCAGGCAGTCCACTACAATCTCAGGAAGGCCGAAAAAGCTCTGAAGTCCTACGAAGAGAAACTGGGACTGGTAGCCTCCTACAAGGAGAACAGGCTGCTGGCACAAAAGCTGTTCAGCATCATCGATTCTGCGGGTATTGCAGAGAACTATGCTGAAAAGATAAAAAAGATAGTAGAAAAGATCACGGAATAAGCTTTCACCGGCGGCCGCATAGCGGCCGGGATAGGGAAAAACGGATGGCATTTGAAGGATTATCTGAAAAATTACAAGGCGCATTCAAAGACCTTAAAGGCCAGGGCGTAGTCTCCGAGAAAGATTTTGATAACGCTATGCGTGTCGTCAAAATGGCTCTTCTCGAAGCAGACGTAAACTTCAAGGTAGTTAAGGGCTTTGTTGCAACAATAAAAGAAAAGGCGCTCGGAGCCGGAGTTCTGAAGAGCCTGACTCCTGACCAGATGGTTATCAAGATCGTCAAGGATGAACTGGTCGAGATGATGGGAGGAACTGCGAGCAAGCTGACATTCTCGCCGAGCGGATTCACGATCATCATGCTGGTCGGTCTTCAGGGTACAGGTAAAACTACAACCGCCGGAAAGCTCGCGGCATGGCTCAAGCAGACAGGCAAGCACCCGATGCTGGCAGCCTGCGACATATACAGACCTGCGGCTATAGATCAGCTCGAGATAGTCGGTAAGGCTGTCAACACACCTGTATATGTCAACAGGGAGTGCCAGGATGCGGAACAGATTGCGTCGGAAGCTATCAAAGAAGCGCAGAGACGCGGCTGCAACGTGCTGATAGTCGATACGGCCGGACGTCTTCAGATAGATGAGCAGCTCATGGATGAGCTCAAGGTGCTGAAGTGGTCTATCAGACCTCACGAGATACTCCTCGTAGTCGACGCCCTCACCGGTCAGGACGCTGTCAATATCGCCGATGGTTTTAACCAGGCACTCGGAGTTGACGGCATCATTATGACAAAGATGGATGGTGATTCACGAGGAGGTGCCGCACTTTCAGTAAAGGCAGTCACCGGCAAGCCGATCAAGTTCATGGGTACGGGTGAAAAGTACAACGCGCTCGAGCCTTTCTACCCAGACAGGATCGCTTCCAGAATTCTCGGAATGGGCGACGTAATGTCTCTCATCGAGCAGGCTGAGAACGCCTTCGATGAAGAGGAGTCGCGCAAGCTCGAAGAAAAGATCCGCCGCAACAAGTTTGACCTTGAGGATTTCCTCGGTCAGATGAGACAGATCAACAAGCTTGGCGGTCTTACGAAGCTCATCGACATGATTCCGGGAATCTCAGCGGCACAGAAAAAGGACATCGATTTCGAGCAGAGCAAGGCAGAACTCAAAAAGTGGGAGGCAATAATACTCTCAATGACACCGTTCGAAAGGGCGAAGCCAAACGTGCTCAACGCGTCACGCAGAAAGCGCATCGCAGCAGGCTCGGGTCATACCGTGCAGGAAGTAAATCAGCTCATCAAGAAATACGAGGAGATGAAGAAGCTGACAAAAGTTATTGCAAATCCGGATTCCAAAAAGGCGCGCAGCATGATGCGCAATCTGGGGTTTTAAAGATATCAATTAAATATTTATAAATGGAGGAACAAAAATGGTTAAAATCAGACTTAAGAGAATGGGAGCTCACAAGAAGCCTTTCTACAGAGTAGTTGTTGCTGACTCAAGAACACCGAGAAACGGCAAGTTCATCGAAGAGATCGGTACTTATGATCCGCTGAAGGACCCAAGTGAAATCATCATCGACAACGAAGCTGCAAAGAGATGGCTCGCTAACGGAGCTCAGCCTACAGATACAGTAAGAGCACTTCTCAAGAAGTCCGGCGCTATCGAATAAGGAGGCGCGGCATGGGAAGTCTGGTAGAAGTAATCGCGAAAGCGCTGGTCACTAAGCCGGACGAGGTCCTTGTCACCGAAGAGACTGACGGAAGAGACATAATTGTCAAGCTCAAGGTAGCTGATGAAGATATCGGCAAGATAATCGGAAAGTCGGGAAGGATAGCCAAGGCGATCAGGACCGTAGTAAAGGCTGCGGCCATCAAGCAGAATCTCAGAGTGTCGGTAGAGATAGTTGAAGAAGACTGATAAGAACAATGAGACGGTCTTAATAGGCAGAGTCGGAAGCCCGGTGGGGATCAAAGGCGAAGTCAGGATCACACTCTATGCGCAGGATTCGACCAATCTGAAGGAGGGCAAAGTCCTCCTTCTTGAGCGTGCAGGAAAAACAATCAATGCCACTATCAGGAAGCTGAGATATCAGAAGGACAGACCGGTCGTGAAGCTTGAAGGTGTCGACGACAGGAATGTTGCCGAAGAGATCAGGGGCATGGATGTAAGTATATATGCGTCAGATCTCGAAGAACTGCCTGAGGGCGAGCACTATGTGCGCGACCTCATCGGCTGCAGGGTCATAGATACGACTGACGGCAGGGAAGTCGGTATCCTCAGTGATGTGATTCAGAATACTGCACAGAGCATACTCGAAGTCAGGACTGTCGAGGGAAAGAGCGTTCTTATTCCTGCTGTAGACGCCTTCCTGAGAGGCATAGACGAAGAGGCCGGTATGATCGAAGTCGAGCTCATCCCGGGGTTTTTGGATTGATATGAAGATAAACATTCTCACGATCTTTCCCGACATGTTTGCGCCGCTGCGAATGAGCATGCTGGGAAGAGCTATCGACAACGGAATAATCGAGCTGAACATCACCGACATCAGGGACTACACGACTGACAAACATAACCGCGTCGATGACACACCGTACGGCGGCGGTGCGGGCATGGTGATGCAGGTGCAGCCTATCCTTGATGCTTTCGAAGGGAGCGGCTTCGGCGGGGATGTCATCTACATGTCACCGCGCGGAGAGATGCTTTCGGGTGATCTTGCCAGAGAACTCTCCGGCAAGGATGAGATCACGATTCTCTGCGGCCACTATGAGGGTGTGGATCAGCGAGCGCTCGACAGGCTTAAGGCGCGTGAGATTTCGATTGGTGATTACGTTCTGACGGGAGGCGAACTGCCTGCAATGGTACTTATCGACACGGTCGCAAGGTTCATAGACGGAGTTCTGGCAGGAGAAGAGTCTGTCAATGACGAGTCGATATATTCCGGCTTGCTCGAGTATCCTCATTATTCCAAACCGCGCGAGTATGACGGTAATACTGTGCCTGATATACTGCTGTCGGGTAATCACGGCGAGATAGATCTCTGGCGCTGGGAACAGGCGCTTGCACTCACTAAGGAGAGACGTCCGGATCTCTTCGAGGCATATGTCAGGAGCGAACCGGCGCTCACAAAAAAGCAGAAGGCTATACTGGCAAAGTACATGTGACTTAGCAATCACAAAATATAGTAATTGGAAGACTTACGGGTAAATATATGTTGTATCGTAAGTCTTTTTTGTTGTATAATCTTTCTGAACTATGGAAACCAATCGAAGAGGGCTATTTAACAAAAAGTTGATAGTTGCGTTCCTGGTATATGTAGGACTTGTCGCATTGTGTTGTATAGCGCTCTATGTCGTACCTTCTGTCATCGGCATGTTCGAAAGGACCTATATAGCGGAACATGGCAAAATAGACGTCGCTGACGAGGTCTCTGCTTTTATTGTGAGAGACGAAAGAGTGTACGTCGCGGGGCAGAGAAGCAGCATCAACAGACTGGCTGACAGCAACAGGCTCGTAAAAGCCGGAGCCAGAGTCGTGGAATTAAAACCGACAGAGGAAACGATAGATCTGGAAGAAGAGAAAGATGCAGCCGCAGATGACAAGAAAACGGCGGAGACAAAGGACGGAACTGCTGCTGACGATACAGGAAAAGCTGACGGAAAAAAGGATGAGCAGAATCCGGAAGGCGGCACAGAGACAAGCGAAGACCCTTCAGAACAGGATGTTAAACTCGGGATACAGGGAAGCAAGTATGCCGGCATATTAGAGGAACTTGGTGATACATATTCGGTCACTGAAGACGGCCGTACGCGTACAGCAGGGTTTGTCAGCTATTATGTGGACGGAGCGGAAGCCAAACTCAGCACAAAGGCGATCGAAAGCCTTAACTACAAAGACCTGAAGGATCTTACCGGACGCAAAGCGGTCAAGGTGCCGTCGAAAAACTGCGGAAAAGATTATCCGGTATTCAAGATCGTGCGCAACAGAAAGTGGTATCTGATTTACTACCTGAGTAAAGAAGACGCGGCCAAATACACAGCAGGTGAGACCGTATATATCAAGGTCAACGATGAAAACGTACCTGTCACGGTAAGAGATGTCAGGGACGAAGGGAAAAAGGTAAGGATCACACTTACATGCAAAACGTTCTTTGACGGATTCCTGGAGATCCGCAATCTGGACACCAAAGTTACCGTGGAAAGCGCTGAAGGGCTGGTTCTGGAAGACGGTAGTATAGTCGAAGCTCCGGACGGCACGCGCGGCGTGTTCGTTATCAACAAACTGGGTGAGCACGTTTATACGCCGGTAAGAACCAAAGCTGATGACGGTACGAAATGCGTTGTATATTCCGACATATATGTCGATGAAAACGGCAACTATGTCGAGACCATAGGTACTTATGACGAGGTTATCGCGGAGCCTTCAGAAGAGGATATTGCGAGCCTTAAAAAAGAAACTAAAGAAGAATCAAAAGAAACTAACGAAACACAAAAAACTCAAGCAACTAACGAAACAAACAATAGCAACTGATTTTATAGCCATGACCATAGGTGAAAGGTATAAAGAAGTAAAAAGACGGGCAGACGATGCCGCTGCAAGAAGCGGCAGAGATCCCGCTGATGTGAAGCTTGTAGCGGTCACCAAAACGCATACTGCAGCTGAGATAAATGAAGCTATCGAAGCAGGTGCAGCAGATATCGGTGAAAACCGCGTGCAGGAGCTTCTCGAAAAATATGACGATGTCAATCCTGTCAGATGGCATCTGATCGGTCATCTGCAGACAAACAAGGTGAGGCAGGTAATAGACAGGGTCGTGATGATACACTCCGTCGATTCTCTTAAACTCGCCCGTGAGATAGACAAACGCGCTGCAGCGGCAGACATCAGAATGGATGTACTGATCGAGATCAACTCAGCAATGGAGGAGACGAAATCCGGCATTGCAGCAGCAGATCTGAAGCAGCTTGTAACAGAAATAACTGAGGAGTGCTCCAATGTGAGAGTATGCGGCATCATGTGTATACCACCGATCGCAGCAGAACCGGAGGACTCAAGACCATACTTCAGAGAGGCCGCAGAGCTTTTCAAAGATATGAAGAGCTGGAAACTCCCGGAGGAGAGATTTGCGCCGACAGAGCTCTCGATGGGAATGTCCGGCGACTTCGAGGTGGCGATCGAAGAAGGAGCAACAATAGTCAGAGTCGGCAGTTCGATATTCGGACCGCGCAATTACAGATAGAGGAGGAAAAGGCAAAATGGGTTTCATGGACAAAATGAAAGACCTGGTCGGAATCACAGATGAGTATGATGACGACTATGATAACATCTCTCAGGAAGAGATCGATGCTTACAAAAAAGAGCTGAGAGGTTCATCAGCACCAGCTCCGGCAGCAGCTGCAGCCGCCGCTCCGGAACCGCCTATCAGCACAGGTATAAGCCCGCTGGCATTCAGCGAGGTAGCGCCGCCGCAGAAGTTTACTGACAACAAGGAACATGTAGACAGAGTTTCGCGCAACGACTCTGGCGCGTTTAAGATGGTGGTGATAGAGCCAAAGAATATCGACGAGTGCCGTAAGCTCATCGACAATCTCAGAGCAAACAAGCCTATTATCATCAATCTCGAAAAGGTTGAGACAGATCTTGCCCGCAAAATGTTTGACTTCCTCAGCGGAGCTACATACGCGCTTAAGGGCAGCATCCAGAGAATCAACCAGAATATCTACCTTTTTGCCCCTCATAATGTTAACATTAAGGCAATGGTAGACAGGGCCACCGAGGCCGGAAAGCCATCAGTAAAAGAAAGTCCTTGGAAATAATCAGTTCCAATTAATAAATAACGTAAGATAATTCAAGAGGAAAGATGAGGTGCAGACACTATGATAATGCCGATTGATATTGATAAGAAAGAATTCAGCCGTGATAAGAAGGGTTATAACTCCAGAGAGGTAGACGAGTTCCTGGATATTATTGTAGCCGACTATGAAAAGGTGCTCAACGACAACAGATCGATGGCACACAAGATCAAAGCTCTCGAGAAACAGCTCGAAGAGGCTCAGAAGGACGACAACGCAATGGTAGAGACTCTCGAGACAGCAAAGAAGCTGATGGCCGACATCTCTGCAAGCGCTGAGAGAAGGGCTGAGCTCATGATGAGAGACGCTGAGCTCGAGGCAGAAAACATGCTTCTCGATGCAAAGGTCAACGTCAGAAAGCTGAACGACGAATACGAGCTGCTGAGCACAAAAGTCAGAAGACTCAAAGAGAACTTCCGCAAGATGCTTCAGGCGGAGATCGCCCGCATCGATGATGATGACTTTGATATTATGAGAGATCTTGCAGACGAGCCTGAGCTTCCGATTATTGAGGAGCCGGCAGAGGATATAAGCAAGGCTGCTACGATCATTATGGATAAGGTAGGGGACGCTCCTGTTAATGCAGACTTCAGCGTACCTGTATCAGACCTTGAGCACGCTACAGTATCCGATCTTTCGGAAGGGCTGAAAGCGATCGCAGAGGATGCATCGGCTATCGACAACACCATCATCCTCAAGTAATTGCTGAAATCAAACAAAAAACGCTTTACCGCTTGCGGTAAGGCGTTTTACTATGCTCATTTTAAAGGGGAGTTAAAAACTATTCGAAATCGTAGTTTACCAGCTTATCTTCGTTTCCCTCGTTGACATAATCACATATGGCTACATAGGTTTCATGTGAGATCACGTGCTCTATCTTGCAGGCATCTTCTTCGGCCTGCTCCTGGCTGACGCCAAGTTTCAGCAGGAATGCTGTCAGAGCTTTGTGCCTTTCATAGATCCTCCTGGCGATCTTATAGCCAGCAGGAGCCAGTGTGATCGGCCCATTGGCATTCATGTTGATGTAGCCGCTTTCTCTGAGGCGTTTTACTGCATATGAGACACTCGGTTTGGTAACACCGAGGTGCTTTGCTATGTCTATAGAGCGTATGTATCCATACTTTTCCTGGAGCACGAGCATTGCCTCAAGATAGTCTTCTGCCGACTGTTGAATCTTCATATCCGTTTCTCCTTATCACCGGATTATTTATTACGCAATTTACAATACCATATTAGCATTGTTTATTCAAATGAAAACCGGTTAACAATTGTACTTATAAAAATCACACAAAATTGTACAGAAAACGATGCAAGATTGTAACGGTTATGGTAATATTACATCGTTGAGCAAATGGGCAGGGATGTCCTTACCAAAACAAAAATCATTATTCCAAAGGAGGAAAATATTATGGCTAAATGGGTATGCAGTGTTTGCGGTTACGTTCATGAAGGAGACACACCTCCTGAAAAGTGCCCGGTTTGCAAGGTTCCTGCAGAGAAGTTCATCAAGCAGGAAGAAGAGATGACATGGGCTGCTGAGCACGTTCTCGGCGTTGCACAGGGAGTAGATCCTGAGATCATCGCAGACCTCAGAGCAAATTTCGAAGGTGAGTGCAGTGAAGTAGGTATGTATCTTGCTATGTCCAGAGTAGCTTTCAGAGAAGGCTATCCTGAGATCGGTGAGTATTGGAAGACAGCTGCTTTTGAGGAAGCAGAGCATGCAGCTAAGTTTGCTGAGCTCCTCGGCGAGGTGCTGACAGACAGCACAGAGAAGAACCTCAAGATGAGAGTAGAGGCCGAGAACGGTGCTACACTCGGAAAATTCATGCTCGCTAAGAAGGCTAAAGAGCAGAATCTCGACGCTATTCACGACACAGTTCATGAGATGGCTAGAGATGAGGCCAGACACGGCAAGGCATTTGCTGGTCTTCCGAAGAGATACTTCGGCTAAAAAGCGCGTTCTTTCCGTCCGTGACTTTGTTGGCTGCGCACTTCTGCGGTGCTCACTTACTTCAGTAAGCTCCGCTCCTCGAGTGTTTGCCGCCTCGTCACGAACGAAAATAACTTAGCTTTTAAATAATAAGAGAAAAAGGAAAACAATATGAAGAGGGCAGTGGTGTGATCCACTGCCCTCATTGTGATTGAGTTAAATGTTTGATTACTCTTCTTCGAAGATCTCAGAATCCGCATTTTTACGGATGCTCTCAATGCCGTTCAGGCAACTCTTTTTAGCCTTGTAGCCTTCACCTGTTGCTATTATCTCTCCGTTCTTGGCTTTCAGACGGAAGCGGAATTCTCCGGCTTTGTCTGTATATACTTCGAACTTAGGATGCTTGCATGTTTCAAAACCCTCCACGGTCTGGTCTTCGACTGCAGCAACAGGAGCATTTGTCATTACGCTCTTGATGCCGTTCAGGCATGCCGCTTTCGTGGAGTAAACTTCTGAGTTTGCGATGATCTCGCCGTTGCCGGCTTTCAGGTCGAATTTAATGCCCGTATTGGTTTTTCTGACTACATATTTTCCCATGGTATATTTCCCCTTTCTCAGTGACGCCGCTTAACTTTGAGTCTGGTTACATTATACCACAATGGTTAACAGGTAGTGTTATCAACGTTTACAAGAAAAGATGATAACAATGACCGTCAGTAGAATTTCTTTCCCAGCGCGAGCTGTATAAGATCTGAAGCAAGCTGGCCTGTCTTGTTGCGTTCGTCGAGTATAGGGTTGACTTCAACAAGATCCATAGATAGCAGCTTGCCGGAGTCAGCCAGCATCTCAACTGCGAGGAAGGCCTCTCTGGCTGTTATGCCGTTAGATACTGGGGTACCTGTGCCCGGAGCATACTCCGGAGTGATAGCGTCGACGTCGAAACTGAGGTGTATGCCGACTGTGCCCTCGCCTGCGATCCTGATCGCATCTTTCATTACTTCATGCATTCCGCGCCGGTCAATATCACCCATAGGGAAGACATTCATTCCTGCCTCCTTCATGCGGGCCGCCTCAGGCTCGTCGAAATCATGACCGCCTACCTGTACGCAGTGAGCGGTAGGAACATAGTGCGGTTTTTGCCCGAAGTCAACCATGCTTGCAGGACCCCATCCGCATATTGCTGAGTAGGGCATGCCGTGCATGTTGCCGCTGAGCGTAGACTTGTCGTCGTTCCAGTCCCCGTGAGCGTCTATCCATATAACACCGATCTCGCCTTCGGATTCATAGTGCTTGGCTACTGCGGATACGCTGCCCGCAGCTATGCTGTGATCGCCTCCGAGAACAAGAGGGAAGTGGTTTTCTGAAAGAGTATCATAAACAGCATTGTACAGCTGTCTGTTTGTGGCGTTTACCTGCTCAAAGCGGATCATGTGGCGAAGGCTCATGCCATCCGGCGGAGGTATTATGTCGCCTTTGTCGCGTACTGTATATCCCATCTTTCGCAGATCCTCCCTGACTCCCGCATAGCGGATAGCAAGAGGTCCCATCGCAACACCTTTCTGCGATGCTCCGAAGTCGATCTGTACACCGATAATATCTATATTTTTTTTCTTATGAAGCTTATACATTGAACTATCTCCTTTGGAAAAAATGATATCTTATTAACGGGTACAATACAAGGCGCCGTGATGCACAAAACATGGTGATCAGACAGCAGGTTCGGTTTAAAAAACATAAAAAAATTAAAAAGTGTATAACAATATATTGACACAAAATAGAGCCGTGACTACAATATATAGTGTTCGGAAGGGAACACTATTTTTTACGCCTTAAAAAACGGAAGCGTGCGAAAAGCATGAAAACAGTGCATTTGACGCTCATAGACATAAACAGATAATACTTAACGAAAATATCATATAAAACTACAATCAAACGGAGAGAACGATCATGAAAAGCATTATCAAAAGAGACGGCAAGGAGATGCCGTTCGATGAGTCTAAGATCTTCAACGCCATCTATGCAGCTAACAAGGCGGTAGACGGCGAGAAGATGACGAGCATCGACTTTACTTATCTCACTAAGAAAGTCGTAGAGCAGCTCGACGGCGAGACATGCACAGTAGAGCAGGTACAGGATATCGTCGAGGCCATGCTCATCAAGTATGACTGGGAAAAGACTGCCAAGGCTTACATTCTTTACCGCGCTGAGCATGCTAAGATCCGTGAGGCTGAATCAGATCTCATGAACATCTATAACGAGCTCACATACTCCTATTCCAAGGATGCGGACATCAAGAGAGAGAACGCCAACATCGACGGCGATACATCTATGGGCACAATGCTCAAGTATGGTTCTGAAGGTGCAAAGTACTTCGTTGACAACTATGTGCTTCCGAAAGACATCGCGAAGGCTCATATCAACGGTGACATCCACATCCACGACAAAGACTTTTACATGCTCACCGAGACATGCTGCCAGATCGACCTTATAAAGCTTTTCAAGGATGGATTCTGCACCGGCCACGGCTATCTCAGAGAGCCGCAGTCGATCATGAGTTATGCTTCACTGGCATGCATCGCGATCCAGGCCAACCAGAATGAGATGCACGGAGGTCAGTCGGTACCTAACTTCGACTACTCGATGGCTCCGGGCGTCGCCAGAACATACATCAAGGAGTTCTTCTCCGCACTTACAGAGATCATCGCAGCTAAGCTCGACATGGCATATCCTGATGCTAAGGCTGTCGCAGAGAGGATAAAGGCTGAGGCTGAGGCTCCTACACTTGCAACCAACGGCGCATACGGAGAGATCCTGTGCGAATGGTTCGACAGAGGCGGAGATGCAGGCGGACTAACAAGAGAACAGCTGATGAGATGCAGCGCTCAGGCTGCAGAGGCAGCATGGGCTAGGACAGACAAGATGACCTACCAGGCAATGGAGGCTCTGATCCACAATCTCAACACCATGAACTCCAGAGCCGGTGCGCAGGTGCCTTTCAGCTCAGTAAACTTCGGAACCGATACGACTCCTGAAGGCCGCATGGTCATTAAGAATTTCCTGCTCGCTACAGAGGCGGGTCTCGGAAACGGCGAGACTCCGATTTTCCCTGTATCTATCTTCAAGGTAAAAGAGGGAATCAACTACAACGAAGGAGATCCTAACTATGATCTCTTCAAGCTGGCTATCAGATGCAGCGCAAAGAGGCTGTTCCCTAACTTCAGCTTCCTGGACGCTCCGTTCAACAAGAAGTTCTACAGAAAAGGCGACTACAACTCGGAAGTTGCATACATGGGATGCCGCACGAGAGTAATGGCTAACAACTACGACCCTACAAAGGCTGTAGTATGCGGCAGAGGAAACCTCTCGTTCACATCGATCAACCTGCCGAGACTGGCCATCGAGTCAAACAGAGATTTCGACGTATTCTACAAAAAGCTTGACGCTATGATGGATCTCGTTGCCAGACAGCTGCTCCACAGATTCAAGATCCAGTGCAGCAAGAAAGGCCGCAACTATCCTTTCCTGATGGGACAGGGAATATGGATCGACTCCGACAACATCGGACCTGATGACAGCGTTGCTGAGATCCTGAAGCACGGTACACTTTCGATAGGATTCATCGGACTTGCCGAGACCATGAAGGCACTGACAGGCAAGCATCACGGTGAAGATGAGAAGGCCAGAGCACAGGCGTTTGAGATCATAAAGCACATGAGAGCAGTCTGCGACAGGAAGAGCGCAGAAACAGGACTCAATTTCACACTGCTGGCTACTCCTGCTGAAGGACTCTCCGGAAGATTCGTAAAGATTGACAGAGAAAAGTACGGCAAGCTGCCTGGTATCACAGACAGAGATTACTACACCAATTCGTTCCACGTTCCGGTATACTATCCGATCGGAGCATTCGAAAAGATCGCTATTGAGGCGCCTTATCATGACCTCACGAACGCAGGTCATATCAGCTATGTTGAACTCGACGGCGATACAGCAAAGAACCCTGAGGCTTTCGAATCAGTGATCAGATTCATGAAGGAAGCCGGCGTAGGATACGGTTCGGTCAACCATCCGGTAGACAGAGACCCTGTATGCGGATATACGGGAGTTATCGATGACGTTTGCCCGAGATGCGGAAGACGTGAGGGCGAGCCTGTGACTATCGAGAGACTGAACGAGCTCCGCATGAGATTCCCGAGCGTGCCGGTACCATGCGACTGCAACCGCTAATCAGGCAGAAAAAGAGTTATCCACAAGGTTATCCACAGACTTATCCACAAGATGCTGTGGTATGCCCGAAAATAAACAACAATATACATTAATATTGCTTTACAAATCCCTATATAGGGAATAGAATAATTGCGCACCAAAAAGAAGAATTAATACGGAGGTACCGGTATGAATAACAAGGTAGTAAAGAATGTGAACGGCCAGGTCGGTGAAGGCGTTGGCTTCGAGAGGATCAGAAGGATCACGGGATATCTCGTCGGTACACTTGACAGATTCAATAACGGCAAGAGAGCTGAGGTACAGGACAGAGTCAAGCACGGACTGTCCCACAACTAATTGACCATCTGAATGCAAATGGCCGCCTTAACCGCATAGAGGTGGGCGGCTATTTTTGTGAAAGAAGAGGTGCTGCAATGGTTGAGATGGACAAAAGCAAGGACAAGAGCAAAAAAATAAGAGTGTGCGGTATTGAGCCGGAGTCAATAGTTGACGGACCGGGTTTCAGGTATGTGCTTTTCGTACAGGGCTGCCCGCATCACTGCCATGGATGCCACAATCCAGAGTCATGGGCTTTCGATGCCGGATACGACATGACAGTCAATGAGGTCTTTGAGGATATATGCGGAAGACCATGGCTGCGCGGTGTGACTTTTTCCGGCGGAGAGCCGTTTGAGCAGGTGCCGGCACTTCTGGATCTTGCTAAGAATATAAAGGGAGCAGGGCTCACACTGATGAGTTACAGCGGCTATACGCTTGAGGAGCTCGAAGGGAGACATGATAAAGCGACCGATGAGCTTCTGGAAATGCTTGATATCCTGGTAGACGGGAGATACGACGAGAAGCTGCGGAATCTGACTCTCGTGTACTGCGGATCCGAGAACCAGCGCGTAATAGATATGAAGAAGACAAGAAGAGCGAGAAGGGAGGGAGACGCCGGAATGGTGATCCCTTACAAGTCGGGATTCGATTTCGAGATCAAGATCTAGTCGCGGAGGTATCATGAAATGAAACTCGAACTTGTGGCGACAGCGACTTTCGGCCTGGAGGCAGTAGTAAGGCGCGAGATCGAAGCGCTCGGTTATAAAGTAATAAAGACAGAAGACGGACGGGTCACGTACCTGGGAGATGAGCGTGCGATAGTTAGATCGAACCTCTGGCTCCGGACGGCAGACAGAGTGTACGTACGCATGGGCGAATTCAGGGCGACTGAATTTGAAGACCTCTTTCAGCAGACGAAAGCCCTGGAATGGGAAAGCATCATACCGCTCGACGGTGTGTTCCCGGTGGTGGGCGGATCGGTCAAATCAGTCCTCCATAGTGTACCGGCCTGTCAGAAGATTATTAAAAAGGCAGTCTCAGTGAGACTGTCCGAGTTTTATTGCAGGGAGATGATGCCTGAGACCGGCGCCGAATACCGGATAAGGTTCATCGCCCACAAGGATAGGTTCCTGATGCTGCTGGATACCAGCGGCGCCGGTCTGCATAAGCGCGGATACAGGGTGCGCGATGTGGCGGCTCCGATGAAGGAGACGCTGGCCGCGGCACTCGTGCAGCTCAGCTTTTATAAAAAGGACCGCGTGCTGGTGGATCCGTGCTGCGGCTCAGGCACCATACCTATAGAAGCCGCCCTCATCGCGCGCAATATAGCGCCGGGCCTTGGGCGGTCATTCGCTTCGGAAGGATGGGATATAACCCCGGCCGGCCTCTGGAAGGAGGAGCGGCGGCTGGCATATGAGGCTGCTGATACCGGCGCGGACGGATCGCTTCATATAACTGCCATGGATATAGACCCGAAAGCCATCCGCGCTGCCAAAGAAAATGCTGATGAGGCCGGAGAATCCGATGATATCGACATCGTAAAAATGGACATGACCGCATGGGAGCCCGGCGCGGGTATCCCGAAAGGCGCATCGAAAGATGATCATGTAGTTGTCATATCCAACCTGCCATACGGAAAGCGTATAGGGGATGAAGCCGGATTAAAGGCTATTTACGCGCATATCCGTAAAATAATGGAGGAATGTCCTAACTGGTCATTTTTCCTCATTACATCCGACAAGTCTTTGGAAAAAGAACTCGGACGTAAGGCGGACAGACGCAGAAAGTTGTATAATGGAACAATAGAAACACAGTTTTACCAGTACCACGGAGCCAGACCGGCAAAACGCGAGGTGAATCATGACTAAAAAAGAATTTTACTATCCTTCGACTGACGGAAAGACTCAGATCCATGCGATCAGATGGGAGCCGGAAGGCGAACCAAAAGCGATACTGCAGATAATCCACGGCATGGTCGAGTTCATCGACAGGTATGACGGATTTGCGACATACCTTACTGAGCACGGCTATCTTGTGGTAGGTGAAGACCACATCGGCCACGGAGCTTCAGTTCAGTCAGATGAATACCACGGCTACTTCGGGGACGAGGGCAATGCGTGGGTAATCGCAGACATACATCGCCTCAGAGAGATGATGCAGAAGGAATTCCCTGACCTGCCATATCTTATGCTGGGACACAGCATGGGATCGTTCCTGATCAGACAGTACATAACCGAGAACGGTGCAGACTATGCAAAAGGCCTCTCGGGCGTCATCATCATGGGAACAGGCTGGCAGCCGGCTCCTGTACTTGCGGCAGGCAAAATGGTCGCAAAAATGCTGGGAACAAAGAAGGTAGGCAAGCCGGCGAAGCTTATAGACGGAATGTCGTTCGGCTCGTATCTCAAGCATATCGATAATCCGCGTACTATTTCCGACTGGCTGACCAAGGATGAGAAAATAGTCGACTGGTACAGAAATGAGCCGTGGTGTACATTCCACTTCACACCTAATGCGTATTATCACATGTTCAGCGGAATGCAGAAGGCACATGATATCGAACGCATGAAGAAACTTCCTGAGGGACTTCCTATCCTCATAACATCGGGTGCAGAAGATCCTGTAGGAGCATGGGGCGAGGGTGTGCGCAAGACGTTCATGGTCTACAGCGACAATACAAAGTGTGACGTGTCCATCAAGATCTACGATGATGACAGGCACGAGATACTCAACGAGACCGACAAAGACCAGGTCTATGCAGACATGCTGGAGTTCCTGGACAGCTGCCTCAAATAGGGATCGCTGTGCACATACCGGATGGAATACAGTACTGCTCTCATATTGCGAATAATCATCGCTGCCGTTCTGGCCATATTATTTGGCAACGGCAGTGTTGTCGCGTTTAACCGCATAAAACCGCGATGGTTCGAAGATTACGACGAAGATCAGTCAGATACTGCGCCGGGAGAACCGCGCAAGGTGCTCCCGCCTAAACTTCTGGAAGCTGACAACGCCGGCCGTCAGAGGATCCCAAGCAGCCCGTGGAAATATGCTTTTACCGGATATTTTGCGATTACAGGCATTTATTTAGCTATAAGAGGCGGGAGCCTCACATACGAGATTTCCGTGCTCTGTGTGCTGTTTATCGTGCTTGAGATGGCTATAGCAGATCAGATGTACAGAGTAGTACCCGATGAGTTCAGCATCATGCTGGCTATCTCCGCGGCTGCCTTTGTTGAGTATCATGAAAACTGGTGGGAACCTGCAGCCGGTGCAGCGCTCGGCCTGGGAATATCACTTGCAGTACTGCTGCTGGGCATGCTGCTTTTCAAAACAGGAAGCATAGGCGGAGCGGATATAAAGTTTTTCACATGCATGGGGCTGGTAGCAGGCAGAACGGGTATAGCAATCATATACGTGCTTACTACGCTGCTGTTTGCACTATACTCGGCAGTGATTATTGCATCGGGGAAGGGAAGCATAAAAGACAGAAACCCAATGCTTCCATCGGCTTGTGCCGCTGTGACGATATACTTCCTGTTCTTCTTCAGTACGGGAGATATGCTTTTAATGAACCTTTTCTGAGAATTCAGGGGTCTTATCACAATGGGAGTGAATGTACTGATAAAAATCGAATATGACGGCACGGATTTCAGCGGCTGGCAGATACAGCCCCATATCCGCACCGTACAGGGCGAGATAGAGCACGTGCTCAGATATATCGCCGGTGAAGAGGTACATATCCACGGAACGAGCAGAACCGATGCCGGTGTTCATGCGCTCGGCCAATGCGCCACTTTTGAGTGGAACTCGAATATGCCCGTCGAAAAGCTTCCTGAAGTGATGAACCGGAGGTTCGGAGCCGGAGGCGAAGGCCGGAGCGGCGCGCCGGGAGATATCCGCATTATTTCAGCAGAAGTGATGCCTGATGATTTCCACGCCAGATACTCCTGCAGGGGCAAGACATACCGGTATGTGATCGATAAGACAGGCGATATTTTTGTAAGGAACCGCGCCTTTCAGTACCCCGGAGCATCAGAGCTTGACACGGACACAATGCGCGAGGCGGCATCTCACATAGTGGGCAAACACGATTTCAAGTGTTTTGAAACAGCGGGCGGGACTCCGCGTGAATCTACGGTAAGAACGGTAAGCAAGCTGGATATCACCGAAGATGAAAAGTCTGTCGTGATAGAGATAACGGGCGACGGCTTCCTGTATAATATGGTAAGGATAATCACCGGAACACTTGTCGAGGCAGGTGCCGGAAAGAGGACTCCTGACAGCGTCCGGGAGGCCATAGAAAGCCGCAATCGTTCAAATGCCGGGTTCACGGCACCCCCTCAGGGGCTTTACCTGAAAGAGATATATTTCGAATAAACCGACAGGAGATAAATTGTACAAAGTCAGAATAGACAAATTTGAAGGGCCGTTCGACCTGCTCATATACCTCCTCGAAAACGCGAGAATGGACATATATGATATAAAGGTCGCCGAGATAACGGAGCAGTATATCGGCTATCTCAAGGAGATGGAGGAACTCAACGTTGAGGTCGATACCGAGTTTATAGTGCTTGCGGCTGTGCTTATACGCCTTAAATCGCGCATGCTGCTGCCGAGGATCAACGAGGCCGGCGAGATCGAGATAATCGAAGATCCGAGGATCGAACTCAGGGGAAGACTGCTCGACTACATGCGCATCAAAAAGGCGGCTGAGCTGCTCATGGCTGCAGAGGAGTTCAATCTTGCGGTGCATGAGAAGCCTGCAGAAGACATGTCAGTTTATCTTGATAACCCTGACGAGATACTGCAGGTGAGCGACGAGCAGATGGTCAACGCTTTCATACAGTTCCTGACACGCAAGAGGAAGGTCGAGGAAGTGACCAGGCGCTACAGCAGGGTGCGGCGCCGCAAGGAGACCATAGAAACGCGTATCAATGAGATGACAGAGATCCTTGAAAGAAAGTTCAGGGAAGGAAACGGCAAGGTACTCTTTAATGAGCTCCTGCCTGAGAAGCCGGACAGATACGACATCACGCTCAGCTTCATGTCACTGCTCTCGATGATAAAGAATCAGGGCTACGACGCGGAGCAGAATGAGAATTTCGGCGAAATAAAAGTTATCAGGAGGGATACCGCAGATGTACAGCAATAAAACTATGAAATCCGCTCTCGAGACCATGATGTTCATATGGGGAGAGCCGCTGGAAGTCAAGGATGCGGCGGAAGTACTCGAGGCTGATAAAAATGTTATAAGAGGGTTATTCAGAGAACTTCAGGCCGAATACGAACAGGAAGGCCGCGGCATCAGGATACGCGAAGTCGATGACGCATTCGGTTTTGTAACGCTGGCTGAGAATGACATGTTCCTCAAAAAGCTCTGCACTCCGGTAAGGGTCAGGAGACTGTCGCAGGCAGCGCTCGAGGTTCTTGCGATAATCGCTTACCGACAGCCTGTAACGAGATCGGAGATCGACTCAATAAGAGGCATTAAGAGCGAGAGAGTCATCGACGGACTCATCGACAAAGGACTGATAGAGGTCTCCGGCAGGTCAGAAGGCGTCGGCAGACCGCTGATATATTCAACTACAAAGGAGTTCCTGAAGAAGTTCGGGTTCTCATCACTCAAGGACCTCCCGGAGGTGCCTGAATATGAAGAGATGAGACGTGAGCGTGAAGAGGAAGGCTACGGGCAGTTAGCAATCGATTTTGAGGATAAGGAATGAGAATAAACCAGTATATAGCTTCGGCGGGCATCACGAGCCGCCGCAAGGCAGATGAATTGATAGAGAAAGGAAGGGTGAAAGTCAACGGAGCGATCCTAACCTCACCCGGATATCATGTGGAGGATGGTGACATCGTAGAGGTCGACGGAGTGCGTATCACTCCGGCTGAACGCAAGGTATACTATCTGCTCAACAAGCCTGCAGGCTATGTGACGTCCACAGCAGATAAAGAGGGAAGGCCTCTCGTAACGGAGCTTGTTCCGGATGAGGTGAGAGTGTTCCCGGTAGGAAGGCTCGACCTCAACACAACAGGCCTCCTGATACTCACAAATGACGGAGAACTGTCAAACAAACTGATGCATCCGTCGCATGAATTCAGCAAGAGATACGTTGTAAGAGCGCAGGGCATAGTGACCAGAGCAGAAGCAGCAAGACTCGAAAAAGGTATAGACATAGGCGGATTCGTCACTTCACCTGCCGATGTGCATCTGCTTAAGCATGACCGCAATTCTACGCTGGCAGAGATAGTCATCCATGAGGGCAAAAACCGTCAGGTAAGACGAATGTTCAAGGCCATAGGGCACCCGGTGCTGGAGCTCTGCCGCACGGGACTCGGAAACCTCGAGATCGGAAGGCTGGCAGTCGGACAGTGCCGCAAACTGAGTCCGGCAGAAGTAGAGCAGTTAAAACGCATTTAAAAAGGAGCCTAAGCTCCTTTTTTATTGCAGTTGCTAAAGTGTTTTATTCTCCGAGGTAAGCCTGCTGTACACGCGGGTCATTGAGCAGGGCTTTGCCCGGACCGGCCATCGTTATGACGCCGGTCTCCATTACATATGCATAGTCAGAGATTTCAAGGGCGGCCTTGGCATTCTGTTCGATAAGCAGAATGTTGACACCGTCTTCTTTGATTTTCTGGATGACTGCGAAAATGTCCTTGATGACCAGCGGAGCGAGTCCGAGTGAAGGCTCATCGAGCATGAGGAGCTTAGGCTTTGACATCAGTGCTCTTGCAACTGCGAGCATCTGCTGTTCTCCTCCGGAGAGGGTAGCGCCGAGCTGCCATGTTCTTTCCGCTATCCTTGGGAAGAGTTCATAGACCCAATCCCTGTCCTTCGCTATTTCTGCCTTGTCTTTGCGGAGATAAGCGCCTGCAGCTATGTTCTCATCTACTGTGAGATCCGGGAATATCCTGCGGCCTTCAGGGCAGAGGATTATTCCTTCGCCTACGATATCTTTTGTCTTGAGCGAAGTGATCTCGGTATCGTCCCAGTATACATGACCATCGCTCTTAGGAACCAGTCCCATGACCGACTTGAGGGTCGTGGACTTGCCGGCGCCGTTTGCTCCGATAAGCGAGATTATCTTGCCGTCAGGCACATCGATATCGATGCCTCTGAGAGCGTGGATACCGCCGTAATGTACATTCAGATTTCTGATTGCCAGCATTATTCGTCACCTCCCAGATAAGCTTCAATAACAGCAGGGTTTGCCTGGATCTCAGCCGGTGTGCCGTCTGCGATCTGACCGCCGTAGTTGAGCACGTAGATGTGTTCGCAGATTCCCATGATGACCTGCATGTGATGCTCGATCATAAGAATGGAGAGGTCGAACTCGTCACGTATCCTGCCTATGAATTTCATAAGATCATCCGACTCCTGAGGGTTCATGCCTGCGGCAGGCTCATCTAGCAGCAGTATAGACGGGTGGGTTGCCAGTGCGCGTGCGATCTCAAGATGCCTCTGCTTTCCGTAAGGCAGTGAAGTTGCAAGATCATTCCTGTTCTCATAGAGATCGACCTTGCGAAGCAGCTCTTCGGCCTCAGCCCTCATTGCAGCTTCTTCAATCCGCGCCTTTTTGCTTCTGAATGTAGCTCCGAACACAGACTCGGTCTGGTTCATGTGCATAGCTACCATTACATTTTCCATAACGGTCATGCCCTTGAAAAGCCTGATGTTCTGGAATGTACGGGCAACACCCAGCTTTGTTACCTTGTCAGGCAGCATGGTGATGGCCTTTGTGTACTTTCCCGCGTTACGGCCTTTATAGGCTTCTTTCATCTTGCCCTGCGGATGATTTTCTATTACGACTTTTCCATTGATCTCAACGGATCCGTTGGTAGGCTCATATACGCCTGTGATGCAGTTGAAGGCTGTAGTCTTGCCGGCACCGTTAGGACCGATCAGCCCGACGATCTCATTCTTGTGTACGACCAGATTGAGATTGTCGACGGCGACTACTCCGCCGAACTGCATTGTTATATCGGAGAGCCTGAGTACTACTTCTCTGTTGTCCATCATTTGCCCTCCTTGTCGAATACCATAACGGTGTCAGATACCTCAAGCGGGGTGAAAAGAGCTTCTCCCGAAGCTTTTCTTGCCTCGTTGCTGGCCTTTGCTTCCCTAGCTCTGTTCCTTGCTGCGGCATTTGCAGCTCTTGCTTCACGCTTTGCCATTGCCTTTGCCTTACGCCTTGAAGGCCATGCCTTCAGGTTTGAAGGGAGGTTTTTCAGTCCGGAGATAAATTTATCCCAGCTGAATTCCTTGTCGCCCATAATGCCGCGCGAGTAGAAGAGCACGATAAGCATGATGAGCACTGCGAAGACGACCTTGCGGAATCCCGGTCTCATGAATGATGCCGATATGCCGAGCCACCTTCCTGCATCTAGACCTCTCAGCCACCATTCAGATGCGGCTGTGAACAGGAACGCACCGATCACGGATCCCGTGATGGAACCGATTCCGCCGATGACAACTATGAGAAGGATCTCGTAGGTCATTACGGTGTTGAACGGAGTGGCGTTGATAGTGGTCTGGAACATAGCCAGAAGGGCACCGCTTATACCTGCAAAGAAGGAAGATATGACGAACGATATCTCCTTATGCTTGAAGAGGTTGATACCCATTGCCTCTGCTGCGATCTCGTCGTCGCGTATGGCGCGGAAGGCGCGTCCGTATGTCGAATTGATCAGCAGCAGAATTATTGCTATGCAAATCCCTGCGATCAGAACAGGGAATATGGCGTTTCCGTATGTGGTGTACTTACGAAGTACGTTCGATCCGTTGGTAACAGGACCGAGAGTGTTCCACTGGAAGAAGGCCCTGAGGATCTCAGCGAAACCGAGCGTAGCGATCGCAAGATAATCTGACTTGAGTCTCAGCACCGGGATACCGATGAGGAATGCTATAACCGCAACAAGGAGCCCCGCACCAAGCATAGGGATCAGCATGCCCAGATAGTGTCCGAATACTCCGAGGCTGCCCTCGAGCGTCTCGACTATTGACCACTTTATGATGCCGCCTTCAAAGTACTGATATACGGTGTCATGCGAAGCTGCAGGGATGGTGAATATAGCGTAAGTATACGCGCCTATCAGCATGAAGCCCGCCTGGCCGAGGGAGAAGAGTCCCGTGAAGCCGTTAAGCAGGTTCATCGATGCGGCTACCAGTGCATATATAGAGCCTTTTTCGATAACGGTTATCAGCATCTTCCAGGAAGATCCCGGGGATATCATGATATCTCCGAGATAAACAAATACCAGGAACAACGCTATGGCCGCTACGGAAAGAACCGATTTGGTTTTCTTGTTCAGTGTCGTTTCCATGGCGCCCTCCTATACCTTGTCGATATTCTTCTCGCCGAAGAGTCCCGTAGGCTTTACCATGAGGATCACGATCAGGAGAACGAATGTGAAAGCGTCAGAGAATGTTGTCCAGCCTGCACCCTTGATGAGGTTCTCGCAGATACCTATTACAAAGGCTCCGACGACAGCTCCCGGTACAGATCCAATTCCTCCGAATACTGCAGCTACGAAAGCCTTGAGGCCCGGCATCGCTCCCGACATAGGGTTGATGCCTGTGTAGTTGGAGAAATAGAGAACAGAACCTATCGCAGCGAGTCCGCAGCCTATTACGAATGTGACTGTGATGACTCTGTTGATATCTATACCCATTAGAGAGCTCGTCTCAAAGTCACGGGAGACCGCGCGCATCGCCATACCGATCTTTGTATGCTTTATGAGCATTACAAGAAGGAATACGAGAACGATCGTCAGCACCGGTGTGATGACAGTGACCATCTTAGTGGTAGCTGAGCCGATCTTTACCGTTTTCTGCAGGAAGCTGATCTCAGGATATGTCTTTGTAAGACCTCCGGTTATATAGAGTGCAAAGTTCTGCAGAAGGTATGACACGCCGATCGCAGAGATCATTATGGACATACGCGGTGCAGAACGCAGTGGCCGGTAGGCGACTTTTTCAATAGTTGTGCCGAGGACTATCGCAAAGATTATTACCAGTATTACCGATACCCAGAGCGGGAGAATGGTGATGAGGTAAACCATGATGAGTCCCGACCACATGAATACGTCGCCGTGCGCGAAATTGATGAGCCTCAGGATACCGTATACCATCGTGTAACCTATGGCTATCAGCGCGTATTGGCCGCCGACAGCGATGCCGGCGAGTATGTAAGGTAACCAGGTTTGTAACATTTTTTGTTCCTTTTTTACAAAATCGCGGGAAGCCGCGAGGCTTCCCGCATTTCTACTTGATCAGAAGATCGTTGTCTCTTGTCTATACCCGTATTATTCTGCGGACTGTGTCTTTACGAATTCCCAGGCACCTGTCTCAGTATTGCATCTTTTTACGAATGCCTCAGTCTTGTTTGCATCGCCTGTCTCGTTGAACGAAACATCTCCGCATACCAGGTCGCTGACCTGCAGAGCAGGAAGTGCAGCGAGGATGTCAGCAGGATCAGTCGAGCCGGCAGCCTTCATTGCCTCGAGTGCTACGAAGTATGCGTCATAGCCCATTGCTGTTACAGCAGCGAGATCAGTGTTGCCGCCGTTGTTTGTCTTGGCTGTTGAATCTTCTTCCATCCATGCCTTGATGCCTTCGTCGAATTCAGGGTTTCCGCCTTCCTGATAGAAGGTAGTAACAGTGATATCAACGTTTTTGCCCTTGGCAGCCTCAGTGATTACGTTGGAATCCCATGTGTCCCCTGCGAGGATAGGCATTCCGAGTGCCTGAGCTTCAGCCTGGTCAATGATGAGTGCAGCAGCCTCTGTGGATACAGGAGCGAAGAATACGTCGCAGCCTTTGTTCTTTGCGTTTGCTACATAGGATGTGAAGTCGGAGTTCTTATCAGGGAACTGTTCTTCAACGACCTCACCGCCAAGTCCCTTGAACGCCTCTACGAAGTAGTTTACAAGTCCTACTGAGTAGTCATCACCCAGCTTGGAGAGGCAGTAAGCCTTCTTGCATCCGCTGTCCCATGCATAGTTAGCAAGTACTGTACCCTGGAAAGGATCCAGGAAGCAGATCCTGAAGTACTGCTCACAGTCAGCTGTTACCTGCGGGTTAGTGCATGTTACGCCGATAGCAGGCATGCCTGCATCTGCGAATACGTCAGCAGCAGCGATCGAAACGCCTGAACCATATGATCCGAGAACGATGGATACGTTCTGGGAAACGAGGTTCTGAGCTGCTGTTACAGCTTTGGAGTTATCAGACTCGTTGTCTACTTTTACGAGTTCAACTTTATACTCTTTGTCGCCGATAGTGACGGTAGGAGCCATCTTGTTAGCATACTCAATGCCGAGAGTCTCCTGCTTTCCGCCTGCACCGTTGTCTCCCGAAGCAGGTTCAAATACACCGATTTTGACGACATCGCCGCCGCCGGAGCCGGAATCACCGCCGCCGCCGCAGCCTGCGAGTGCCAGCATTGCAAGCACAAGTGAGAGTGCCAATACCAGAATTTTCTTCATTGCAAATTCCTCCATCTTAAACATTTCCAGATGATACTGAACGACCAAAAAAGCCGTGCAATATAATGTATAAAAGATAGTTAAAATTTTACACTAAATCTTTTTTAATGCAAGGCTCGTGAAATAAAGAGCAAAGAAAAAGCGGCGAAATTCCGCCGCTCACGCACATAATTCTTTCACAGTCCGTATAATACGGACTGTGTATATAAAGTTCGTACAAAAGTAGTGTGTTTTTAGTACTCCAGGTCTGACATAAGATCTTTGTCCTTGCCGCCTTTAATGTACGCTTCGATGATATCCACTGCGCCTTCTACGCCCGCGCGGCTGGTGTTGATCAGAAGATCATACTCATCACGGCCACCCCATTTATTGTCGGTATAAAACTCGTAATATCTGCGGCGCTGCTTGTCGATCTGCCTTACCTGCTTCTCTACCGTCTGAAGATCAAAGAGGTTCTCAGGCTCCGCTGTATTGTGGATCTGGAGTTTTCTTCTGACTCTTTCCTCGAACGGTGCAAAGAGGAATATGCTGACATGTCTTTCTTCCGAAAGTATATAGTCAGCAGCACGTCCGACTATGACACAGCTGCCTTCAGATGCGATCTCCCTGATAATATTGAACTCTTCTTCCTGCACTTTTGCGAAAGGCGAGGTCTGGAACGAATCAAATCCGGAGAACATGTTGCTGAAAGAAAAATCAGGAGCTTTTTCGTCATTATCGCGGATGTATTCCGTATTGTATCCGGTGCTCTCTGCAGCCCTGGCGATTATCTCTTCGTCGTAGAAAGGGACTCCGAGTCTTTCTGCCAGACGCCTTGCGACTTCATGACCGCCGCTGCCGAATTCTCTGTCTATAGTTACGATGACCTTGTCATTCATGTCGATCCTCCTTATATCTGTTCTGCCTTAATTGTACCACGTGATCTCAGTTCTGAGAGGATATTTCTTTAATGAAGGCATCCATGTCGGCGTTGGAAGGGAAGATGGCTCTCGCGTTGTCATCGCGGCCGCCCCCCTTACCGTTGAATCCTTTTACGTGTGCCTTTACTATTGCTCCGCATTTGCGTTCCTCTGAAGAGGACAGCAGCAGGCAGGTATGCGATTCCGGCTGCCTCATAATAAGGAAGAGTCCCGGTATTTCATTGATGACCGAGAAACCGAGTTTCAGAAGGTCATCAGCGTTAAGAACGTCTGAGCTGTATACGTATCCGGAAGCTCCGGCACTGTCGGCAGAACGAAGGATTTTTTCCTTTTCCGCATCCTTTATATATGAGGTCATTTCTGCGAGTCTCGCCTTGAGAGCAGAGATGCTTTCTGCTTCGGCATCAAGTCTGCCTAAGAAATCGGCTGGGGAGCAGGAGTAACGGCGCGCTGCCTCGGCAAGTATCCTGGAGTCAGCACTCAGTCTGTCGAATGCAGCCCTTCCGCAGTCGAAGTAAATGCGGTTCATGCCTTTATTAGGCTCGCGCTTATAGATCGCAAGCAGACCTACCTCGGAAGACCTGGCCGGGTGGGTGCCGCAGCAGGCGATGCAGTCGTAAGGGTCGTTAAGATCTCCGACCGTCACCACCGACACTCTGCCGTCATGCGGTACTTGCTTGCGCACTGGAAGCGCGAGGGATGACTCGTAGTCGTCGAACCAGGTCACAGTTACAGGAAGGTCAGCCCAGATCGCTTCATTGACAGTGCGTTCTGCGAGATCCAGTTCTTCATCTGTAAGCATGCGTCCTCCAAGATCTATATCTATAGTGATATATTCATCTCCCATGTGAAAGCCTTTGTTGACACCTCCGAAGAGTGTGTCCATTGTGCCGCTGAGCATGTGCTCGCCGCAGTGACGCTGCATGTTTCTGAAGCGGAGATCGCGGTCGATGCTGAGCCTGACCCTGTCGCCTGTGCTGAAAGTGCCTGCAGGGGCATCTGTTATGTGCCACACATCGCTCACGAGGGATTCGTCGAAGGCACGGGTTATTCTGAAGAACTTATCCGATCCGGTGAGGGATACACTTCCGGTGTCGGATGGCTGGCCTCCGCCTTCAGGATAGAATACTGATGTATCACAGGCGATAACATCAAGGCCGTTTTTCTCGCGGACGGCGGTGACTACAGCCTCATTGGCTGCAGCGTACTGGTCAGTCTGGTATATCCTTTTTGTGGACATGTTGAATCCTTTCTGATGTTTCACGCGTTTCACAAAATCGAACAAAATCGCGTGTCATAAAAAAACAAAAATATGTGGATAAATCCTGTTGACACAAAGGAAAAATCGTTTCAAACGTTGAAATTTCAACGAAACAGCACTTAGGGTTTTCCACATGCATAAGTGGAAAAGATTGTATACGATTTTTCAAAACTTTGTGGAAAAGTCGCAAACCTTGCAAATTAAGAGCTTTCCTGTTTTGTTGAAAAAGCTGAGGCAAAAAAACGAACAAAATGTGAAGATGCGTTTTTTTGTATTTAATAAAAACCTGATCAGTCTCCTTCAGGTTCGACCATGTCGTCGAACATCATTCCCGGCGCGCCGCACAATGTCTGGAAGACAGGAGTGTCCAGACGGAACCTTCCCTTAGTGCTGATGAACGGTGAGTACATAGAGAAAATGGTAGCATCGTCGAGCATTGATATATATCTGAGCTCATTGCTCATCAGAACGAGCTCGCCGGCTATAGACAGCAGGGCAAAGCCATATACATCATCATTGAGTCTGTATGATGATGAGTCAACATGAGAATTGTCTCCTTTATATGCCGTGTAGAGCCAGCCATTCGGAACAGCCATCTGTGTGGAATTGGCAAAAAGACTGACATATTTAGGGTCGAACCCCCTGATCATTTCGTCCTTGCAGTCAAAGACCGTGAGAAACTCAGGCCGGCTTACCTGGATGGCAGCCTCATAATCAGAAAGTCTGATCACAGAACCCACCTTTATATCTGTGACGAGAGGATTCTTTGCCCTGTGGTTTCCGTTGAGCCAGATAACGAGAGTGTAGTGATAGTATGCATCTCTTGCAAGTGTCGTTAAGCGGCAGTGAAACGGGAAGGAGTACCTGTCAGCGGGAACATCCTTTTTACGGTCGCTTCTTTGGATATCGCATTTGATAAGCGTCTGTATGCCCGCTCCGGTAAGCTCGCAGTCGCGGAGGTCTTCCGGCTTCATGGATGAAAGATATGATGCAGCATCAAAATCGCTGTCGACCATTCTCATTATGAAATAGTTGATAGTCTCGTATGCTGACAGCTTAAGAGGAGAGGTAGTCTCTATTGCATCCCGGGTACTGCAGTCTGCCGATGTGATGCCTTCACAGTTCAACGTGTCCTGCATGAATCCGAGACGCATCCTTGCATAAGCGCGGAACTCCCTGTTCTCTTCATTATCATACTCACGCGAAATGTTTTCAGAAGCAAGCGGAAGAGCATCTTCGATCAGCCTCAGCATGCACGCCGCGTCGATGCTTTCTATACTGCCGCCCATGACGTAGACAAAGTGATTCCACAGAGACGTCATCTCTTCCTTCTTGTCAGCAAAGTCATCGCTGCCCGGTGTGCAGATGAACTCCTTATACTCGTCTATGCCATACTCCGAATAGTCGAGATGCATAACCTGATACATGCGCTCGCGCCTGTCAGTTTTGCTGCGCCAGGTCACTTTAAGAGCGACGACTCCCATCAGCCTCGTGCATACGGCACGGCAGGATTCAAAGTCGAACTCTTTGAAATGATCGTATTTTACGGACTGTTTTCCGTGTATAAGTTTCAGTTCAGCCATGCATCAAGTATAGCAGAAGAGACTTGACTTTGCATACGCCGAGGATATAATAAATACGTCCTTATTAAGAGCGGGGGAGGGAATGGGCCCTTTGATCCCGCGGCAACCTCACAGGAAGTGAAGGTGCCAATTCCCACGGGGCAAAGGCCAGGCTCCGGCAGATGAGGATCTATGGTTCTCTCTGCGTGCGGCAGGGAGATCTTTTTATTTGGCCTGTTAGAAGTGAAAGGACCATATATAAAAAATGAAGAAGTTATTTACATCCGAATCAGTCACTGAGGGTCATCCTGACAAGCTATGCGATCAGGTGTCAGATGCCGTGCTCGACGCGATCCTTGCACAGGATCCGAATGCCCACGTTGCTTGTGAATGCGCAGCAAAGACAGGTTTTCTCATGATATTCGGAGAGGCATCCGGCAATTTTGATGTCGACTATGAAGCAATTGCCCGCAAGGTCATATGTGATATCGGATATGACAATGATGATGCATGTTTCAACGGCAACACCTGCAGAATCATCGTACATATGGAGGAGCAGTCGGCAGATATTGCAATGGGCGTAAACGAGTCATTTGAGTCAAAAAAAGGCATTCTGAGCGATGAATTCGCGCTTATCGGAGCAGGCGACCAGGGCATGATGTTCGGTTATGCCAATTCAGAGACAGAAGAACTTATGCCTATGTCGGTCAAACTGGCACACGTGCTTGCACTGAGGCTTACGGCGGTCAGAAAGGACGGCACATTGCCTTACCTTAGACCGGACGGAAAGACTCAGGTAACTGTCGAATACGATGACGGTAAAATCACAAGGATAGATACAATAGTAGTGTCAACTCAGCACAGCGCTGAAGTGACGCTTGAGCAGCTCAGAGCAGATATACTGACTCACGTGATTGCTCCGGTAGTCCCGGCAGAGCTTATAGATGAGAATACAAAATATTATATTAACCCGACAGGAAGATTCGTCATCGGCGGACCTATGGGGGATTCCGGCTTAACAGGACGCAAGATCATAGTAGATACTTACGGCGGCCACTCATCGCACGGAGGTGGAGCGTTCTCAGGCAAAGATCCTACGAAGGTGGACCGCTCGGGAGCCTATATGGCGCGTTATATAGCTAAGAATATCGTGGCTGCGGGCATCGCCACAGAATGCGAGGTGCAGCTGGCATATGCCATAGGAGTAGCGAAGCCGGTTTCGGTATGCGTTGACACGTTCGGTACCGGCAAGCTTGATGAAGAGCAGATAGCAAATCTGATACTGGATCATTTCGACATGCGCCCGGCTGCAATCATCAGAAAACTGGAACTCAATAAGCCTCAGTACAGAGAACTGGCTGCATACGGACAGATGGGCAGGACAGCTCTCGGAGTGAAATGGGAAGATACGGACAAGGCAGACGAACTCAGAAGAGCAGCAGGCTGCTAGGAGGACAGAATGTCACATTTCGAAAAAGTTTCGTTCGAACAATGGAAGGCTGACTGCGGAGTCAGGGGACTTTCCGAAAGCGGGCTTAAGGAGTGGTATAACTCCATAAAGCTTCCAAAACAGGCAACTGCTGCATCAGCAGGCTGCGACTTCTTTATGCCGTTCAGCCTCAACTTTGAAGGCGGCAGCAGCTTCAGGATAGCGACCGGCGTACGCTGGGTATGCGATAAAGAAGAGGACAGAGACAAGGTGCTCCTTGTAGTGCCGAGAAGCGGACTGGGATTCAGATACGGCATCAAGCTGTTGAACACGGTCGGAGTCATCGATGCGGACTATTGCGATTCAGACAATGAAGGACATATAATCGTCAGCCTTGAGAATCCCTCAGACAAGACTGTGATGCTCGCGGAGGGCAAGCCTTTTGTACAGGGCATAGTTGTGAGATACGAGGTCCCGGAGGGAGCTGAATCTGACAGCTCCAGAAACGGCGGATTCGGAAGCACTGACAAATAAGCGGAATGGAAAAAGAAAGAAGATCTGCAGATGTTGTAATAGTGGGCGGCGGTGCGTCAGGTCTGGCAGCGGCCATAGAACTGGGGATGAAGGCCCCGGCACTTGACGTGCTTGTAATAGAGAAGATGCCTGAACCGGGTCGAAAGATACGCGCTACCGGGAGCGGACGCTGCAACATAAGCAACACAGGTGCTGCCGGATTCAGCCGCATAATGGAGTTTTTCAGGGAGATAGGCCTGGTTACAAGGACTTATGAAAACGGTCTGGTATATCCGTATTCAGAATCTGCGGCAGACGTGGTAACTCTTCTGACCGAAAGAGCGGCTTCACTGGGTGTGAATTTCGCATGCGGTGAAGAGCTGATGTCGATAAAGTATATTCCGGCATCACTGGTATCTGAGTCCTTGCCGGGCAGTAATCTGTTCAGGCTGGAGACGGTCGTGAAAGACCGTGACGGTATGCGAAGCATCTTAACACAGACATCTTTCGTGATCATGGCGATGGGAGGCAAAGCCGGCCCTTCGTTCGGGACGATAGGTGACGGGTTCAGGATCGCCAGAAATCTCGGCCACAGAATAGTGACACCTGTACCGGCTCTGACAGGTATAGAGTGTGACGAATGGGATACCGGGCACATGCCTTGCGGGATAACCCTCGGCGGTACAAGAAGCGCGGGTGTAGTGTCTCTGTATAAGGATCCTGATGAGGTCTTCGGAGAAGAAACAAAAGTGTTTGAGGAGGCAGGTGAGATACAGTTCACAAAGTATGGACTGTCGGGAATCTGCGTATTCAACATGACCCGGCACATGAGATATGACAGAAGAGCGGGCGAGAGCCTTGACGCGTTCCTTGTAAAGGTCGACCTTTTCCCGGATGGAGATATAGCTGAGTACATACGTGACAGACAGAAGGGAAGCTTTGCGGACACTCCTGCAGGGGAGATCCTCCGGACTGTACTCAAGGAACCTCTGGCAGACTATGTGATAGCCTCTGCAGATGATGGACCTGATGAAAACGGAAAGACCTTCGAAGACAGGCTGATTTCATCACTCACTGATGAAGAGGTGCGTTCTGTAGCTGATCACGTGCATGCTCTTGAGTTCCATCCTGCACAGATACGCGGCTGGAATGATGCCCAGGTCACCATGGGAGGAGTTTCTCTTGATGAAATAAATGAAGCGACCTCTGAGTCGCTTCTGGTAAAGAATCTGTATATAACAGGAGAGCTCGCCGACAGGGATTTCCAGTGCGGCGGCTACAATCTCAGCAATGCCTGGATCACAGGTCTTGCTGCTGCGGATGATATCGTTCAATTATATGCCACGCTGCTCTGATGCCGTCACATGCGGCAGACGTGATACCACCGGCGTAACCCGCGCCTTCTCCGGCAGGGTATACGCCTTTTATATTGCTTTCACCGTGCTCATCTCTGACTATCCGTACAGGAGATGAGCTTCTTGTTTCTACAGCCGTTACTACTGCAGATGGATCGTCATATCCATGTATCCTGCGGGCGAAATCCGGTACGGCTTCTCTGATAGCTTCTGCTGCAAAATCAGGAAGTGAAGCCGTGACTTTTGCTGCCTGTGGAGCCTCACTCAGAAATGCGTCCATGCTGCAGGACGGCGCAGTGAAATCGCCGCCTCCGTTTATGAAGGCAAGTCTTTCGTATTTCTCCTGGAATCTCACTCCGGCCAGAACGTCGTCGCTGCCAAAGTCTTCAGTCCTCACATCGCAGAGAATACCGCTGTTGGCTGTTCCGCTGTTGCGCTTTCTGTTGCTCATGCCGTTCACACAGAGCTCTCCGTCTTTTGTGCTGCAGACAACGACTTCTCCTCCGGGGCACATGCAGAACGAATAAACGCCGCGGCCGTTTGAAGCTTTGTAATTGATCCTGTAGTCGGCAGGAGGCAGCTTGCCGGCATTCTCCTTCCCGTATTGTGCCTCGTCAATGAGAGCCTGCGGATGCTCCATTCGCACACCTATTGAGAATGGTTTCTGCTGCATGCTGAGACCGGCAGTGTTTATCATGGAAAAGGTATCCCGCGCACTGTGACCTATAGCCAAGATAAGTGCGTCTGCTGCAATGACCGCGTTTTCAGAGGATCCTTTCCCGTTGACAATGACCGCTTTCAGACGGCCGTCATCGATCACAAGTTTATCCAGCTTTGTATCAAAAAGGATCTTACCGCCAAGACTTTCTATCTTTTTTCTGATATTTACAATCACTTCGCGAAGCACATCAGTGCCTATGTGCGGCTTGGCAAGATACATTATGTCATTGCCGGCACCGGCATCGCGGAACTCCTTAAGCACTTCACGGATGAGACTGTCTTTTATACCTGTACCGATCTTTCCGTCCGAGAAAGTACCGGCACCGCCTTCACCGAAGAGCATGTTTGCCTCGGGATCCAGTATCCTGTCTTTTCTGAACCTTTCTACGGCATCAATGCGCCCGGCCATGGCAGGGCCACGCTCAAGTACCAGAGGACGGTAGCCTGCTTTTGCCAGCTCAAGAGCCGCGAACAGTCCCGCCGGACCCATTCCCACAACGACTGGACTTGAGCCGAGAGCTATGCTTCCCGGAGCAGGAGGGACAGGGCGTTCAGCTTCGATATCAACGATACTGATATCCTGTGAGAATTTCTTCGGTATGCGAAGTTTTTTTACTGTATCGAAATCGACCGTATACACGAACTGTATATACGGCTTCTTTCTGGAATCCACCGATTTGCGGCGGACCTCAAATCCCCTTATGTCAGCTTCCGGTATGTGAAGCCTGTCAGCAACGGTAGCCGGAAGATCGGACATCGGAACATCTATATTCGTTTTTATCCCTTTGAATCTGTATCTCATAAATAAGAACTACAGCCCCATGGATTCGCGGATTCCGTATAATCCGACCGGCTTTCCGACCATCCACCTGCATGCATTGACAGCACCTTTTGCGCAGCCTTTCCAGTTGAGACAGTGGTGGGTGATCTCGAGTCTTTCGCCTTCACCGAAGAAGTAGACGGTATGGCTCGACGGGGTGTCGCCGCCGCGGACTGCGTGGAAAGTGACTTTACCTTTCTCGCGCGGGTGACGGCCGAGCGGCCTGCCGTATACGGCATCGTCGACAAGGTCGACGCCGACCGCTTCGCCCATTGACTCGATAAGCTCGCGGGCGGTGCCGCTCGGCGCATCGAGCTTGGTGTTGTCATGCATATCTATTATCTCTATATCCGTATCATCATATAGCTCTCTGGCAGCATCCATCAGCAGCTTCCTCATAACGTTCACCATACGGTCCGTATTGGCCGCTATCATGATAGGAATCTCGGCAGCGGCTGCTTCAAGACGGGCACGCTGCTCTGCGTTGAATCCGGTCGTACCGACTACCAGTGCCTTTTTATGCTTAAGGCAGGCATCCAGCACTTCCATGCCGAGCTCGACTGTTGAGAAATCGCAGACAACATCTGCTCTGTCTATAACAGTCTCTATGTCATCGACGACAGGTGCCCCTACAGCCTTTCCGATCATAGCGACTTCGCCGATATCCTTTCCGATATAATCTCTGCCTTTTGGACCTATGCCGGCTATTATCTCCACATCATCTCTTGAAGCAGCATCGGCAACGATAAGTCCTGCCATCTTGCCGCGCGGAGCGGTAATGATCATCTTCATATAAGGTTCTCCTTTTTTATTTTGCGACCTTGAAGTCGAGCACCAGCTGATCTATATCAGGGTGCATCTGAGTAAGCTTTACGCCTGCCGTTGTCAGCATCAGTTTGGATGCCTGTGTCGATGGCGTATCAGCATACTTGTCAGAGAGATAGATAACTTCTTTGATACCCGACTGGATTATTGCCTTGGCACATTCGTTGCAAGGGAAAAGGGCTACGTAAATTCTGGAACCGCTGAGATCCTTGCCTGACGCGTTCAGTATGGCATTGAGCTCTGCGTGCACTACGAAAGGATACTTAGTGATCTCACCCTCACGGTCCCACGGAAACTCATCATCAGAGCAGCCTTTCGGGAAACCGTTGTAGCCTGTCGTAAGTATAACGTTGTTCTTATCAACTATACATGCTCCAACCTGGGTGTTAGGATCCTTGCTCCTCTTGGCAGCCAGAATGGCAACTCCCATAAAGTATTCGTCCCATGAAATATAATCTTCTCTCTTGGTCACCATATCAACCTCCGGAAACGCGGCTATCTGCCGGTAAAACACTATCTGTCCGATGTGATTTTACAACCGGCAGGGGGCTGTTATCAAGCCCGCCGGGAACGGTGACCGGACTTGAAAGAACAGCGTCCCGGGTGTTAAAATACTAATAACTATGGCTTCATAAAGGAATAGAGATAAATTGAACATAAAAACCAGATCAAATAATAATAAAAACAGAATTTTACGAATGACGATGCTGATCGTTCTTGCGGCCTTCGTCGTAGCATTACCTCTTGCTGCAATTGCACTCGCAGGCCCTGAAGAAGTCATAACTGAAACAGCTGTCAGCGCTGCGGGGGTACAGGGGGGAGCATTCGAAGTCACTGATTACGATCTGACCGCAGCAGTAGGGAAAGATCATTCTTATACCGTCGAAGAGAAGATAAGCGTAAACATTCCGGATCAGCTGCAGAGTATTGAGTTTGCGATACCTAGCGGAAATTTCCGGATAGGCGAAATAGAGGTGGAGAATGTGCTGTATGAGGCAAAGACCGCCTCTGAAGCAAGCAAGATAGTGATCTCCGATGCTGAGAAGCTTACGAAAGGCGCTCATGTCTATACTATCAAATACAGGATCCGTGAGTACCGTGACCACGACAGCTCGAAGGACATGTTCTACTTCAATGTGCTCCTGCCTGAATGGAAACAGCCGATAGGCAAGGTGGCGATCAGCGTCAGCTTTCCTGAGGACTTCCCGTTTGACGATATGCAATGCTATGCCGGACAGTTCGGTGTACAGGATGCTACCAACAAAATCAAATTCAAGGCAAAAGCATCCAAGCATACGGTCAGCATAAAGGGGGATATGATACCTGAGAACTTCGGAATAACCCTGAAGGCTCAGCTCCCGGACGGCTACTGGGTGAATGCTCTTGATGGAAGCTGGTCCATAACAGCCATCACACTCATGATGACCGGCCTGTCCCTCGTCCTCCTGATCATGTGGATGATCGGAGGCAAGGATCCGAGAGTGAAAAAGGAAAAAGTGACCAGACCTATAGAGGGGCTCACACCGGTAGAACTCGGCTACATATTCAACAGCGAGGTAAGAACGAGGGATGTGCTGAACCTGCTGCTGCAGTTCGCACAGAAGGGATATCTCACAATAAGTGAATATGAGCCGAAGCGTTACAGGCTGATAAGAGGAAAGGCGCCAGTCAATGAAGAGAGGATGTACCGCAACGCGTTCAAGATCCTCTTTGAAGATGTATATAAGAACAGAGCTCTCAGCATGGACAAGATCGGACCGAGAGTCGAAAAGATCAGAATGGCGATAACCGACGATGTTGCTGCAGGCTTTTCAACAAGCGACAGCTCTCCGTTCACACCGCTGTCACGTGCTTTCAGGGCGATCGGAGCCACTCTGCTCGGATTGACACTGGGCTTTTCGGCAATGTTCTCATACTACTACGATTACAGGACACCGAACTACGTTGAAGCTCTTCTGATAGCTGTCGCAGGAGCTTTCGCAGCCATGCTGCTCTGCAAGGCGATAGATGACAGTGACTCCTCTACAATAGAATCAGGAAGATACGGGGAACTGCTTGGCGCCATTATATTTGCGCTTCCGGTCATATACACGGTATTCAGAGTAGTGAAGAATACCGGGAAGCCTTATGTGGCCGTCCCGATGATAATAGCTTCAGCTGTCGCTGAATTCTTCATTATTATAATGAGAGCGAGAGGCAAGGAAAATGCGGTGGTAGTAAGCAAGGTGAGACGCCTCAGGCAGTTCATCTCTCATCCTACACCGAAGGAGGTCCTCGAGAACCATCTGGCGGACAGCGATTATTACTACGATATGATGCTCTATGCACTGGCGTTCGGTGCTGAAGAAGCATGGGCGATATCATTCCTGACTCTTGATGTACCGGAACCTGAGTGGTACTCCGACGATATAGAAGGGCACGCTTTCTCAAACCTCAGGGTCGCGCCTACGACGATCGATTACGCAAGAGATCTGAGATCATTCATAAGAACATTTGACAACTGATAAAGGACTACTAATGGCAGACAAACAGAAGATAATCAATATAGCAGTAATAGCGCATGTAGACGCGGGCAAGTCAACTCTTGTTGATGCTCTGCTCGCACAGTCGCATGTATTCAGAGATAATGAGCAGATAGTGGATTGCGTGATGGACTCCGACGCTATCGAAAGGGAGCGCGGCATCACGATCTACTCAAAGAACTGCTCCATAATGTATAAAGACTACAAGATAAATATCGTTGATACACCGGGACACGCGGACTTCAGTTCGGAAGTAGAGCGCATTATGAAGACTGTTGATACGGTTATATTGCTTGTGGACTCCAGCGAAGGACCGATGCCTCAGACAAGATTCGTGCTCAGCAAATCTCTCGCACAAGGAATCAATCCGATTCTCTTCATAAACAAGATCGATAAAAAGGATGCAAGAATCGACGAGGTAGTCGACGAAGTATATGAGCTCTTTATGGACCTCGAAGCCAACGATGACCAGCTGGATTTCCCAATCCTGTACGGAATAGCCAGACAGGGCATCGCAGTAAACGATCCTTCGGAGGTAGAGGGCATACAGATAGGAGAAGGCGCTGCAAAAATCCGCAAGTCGCCAAAGGGCTATGGTGGACTCAGCATTGAGCCTCTCCTTGAATGCATAACCAAACACTGCGATCCGTATCCGGATGCAGACGATGAACCTCTTCAGCTGCAGGTTTCGACGCTCGCATACGATGATTATATCGGAAGGCTGGGCATAGGGCGCATAACCCGCGGAACCATAAAGGAAGCACAGATGGTTTCCGTAACCAGAGGAGACGGGAGCGTCACCAAAAACAAGATCAATCAGATCTTCGTTTACAGAGGGCTCAGCCGCACAGTTACAGCAGAAGCCGGATCGGGAGACATCGTGGTGGTATCGGGCATCCCTGATATCTCTATAGGAGACACCATTTGTGATCCTGACCATCCTGAGTCGCTCGGCACCATCAGTATAGAAGAGCCGACGCTCTCAATGAATTTCATGGTCAACACTTCGCCTTTCGCAGGCAAGGTGGGCAAGTACGTTACCTCCAGACATATCAAGGACAGACTCGAGAAAGAACTAGAGGTAAATGTGGGGCTTCTGGTGGAGCCGACTGATACTACAGATTCATTCAAGGTGTCGGGCAGAGGAGAACTCCATCTGTCGATCCTTATAGAAAACATGCGCCGTGAGGGATATGAGCTTGCTGTATCGAAACCGGAAGTAGTAATAAAGCGCGGTCCGAACGGAGAGAAGATGGAGCCGGTCGAGGAGGTAATAGTGAGCGTTCCTGATGAATATACAGGACCGGTCATCTCCAAGCTGAACATCCGCAAGGCTCTCATGACAGCGATGATGTCCGAGGGAAACGGTTATTCCAGGATAATCTTCACTGCTCCGACAAGAGGCCTCATGGGTTACCGCTCCGAATTCATAAATGATACACGCGGCGAAGGCACTATGGTAAGGCGATTCAGCGGCTTTGAACCGTGGAAAGGTGAGATACAGGGACGTATCAATGGAGTTGCTGTAGCCCAGGAAGAGGGCAACTGCACTGCTTATGCGATTTTCACCATACAGGAGAGAGTGCAGATGTTCGTCAAACCTCAGGATCACGTTTACGAAGGCCAGCTTGTGGGCATGAACGCCAGGTCTGATGACATGGTCGTCAATCCTTGCAGGGCTAAGAAGGCTACAAATATGAGGGCTGCGGGTTCTGATGACACCATCAAGCTGACGCCTCCGCGCACATTCACTCTCGAGGAAGCACTCGAATTCATCGACGATGACGAACTCGTAGAGGTCACACCGACAGATATCCGCCTCCGCAAAAAACTCCTCACGGAGCTCGAGAGGCGTAAGTATAACAACCGCATGAACAGGTGATCATGCCGTACAAAGGGAAACGGATCAACAGAGATCAGCTATATCAGATACCGAAAGGAGAATCTAAAAAATGAAAATTCTTGTAATCAACCCGGGTGCTACTTCGACAAAAATCTGTGTATTTGAGGACGAAGAAGAAGTGATGCGTGTGGGGATTGACCACGAAGCCGCACAGATCGCAAAATATCCTCACGTGGTAGATCAGGCACCATTCAGAAAAAATGCTATCCTTGAGACCATCCGGAAAAACGGATATGAACTTGAGGACTTCGATGCTATCTGCGGAAGAGGCGGACTTTTCAAGCACATCCCATCCGGTACATACAAGGTGAATGACGCTGTCATCCATGATATCGAGAATCCTCCTTACGGTGAGCATGCTGCCAACCTCGGAGCATATATTTCGAAAGAGCTGGCTGATTCTGTAGGTATCCCTGCATTTTTCGTTGACCCTGTCTGCGTAGACGAAATGGAGCCTCTTGCAAGATATTCAGGTCTCGGACTGGAAGGCTTTGAGAGACAGTCTTTCTTCCATCCGCTCAACCACAAGTCCGTAGCGCGCAAGGCTGCAAAGCACCTTGGAAGAGCATATGAGGAACTCAACCTGGTAGTATGCCACCTTGGCGGCGGAGTATCCGTTGCTGCGCACAAGAAGGGCAGAGTCGTCGATGTCAATAATGTTAAGGACGACGGAGCTATGGGCATGGACAGAGGCGGAGCTCTTCCTGCTAACGCTCTCGTAAACCTCTGCTTCAAAGAGGGAATGACTAAGGCTGATGTGAAGAGGATCATCGGACAGGAAGCAGGTGTATATTCATACACAGGTACCAAGGACTTCAGAGATGTCGAAAACGCAGCATTCAATGACGGAGACGAGAAGATGCTCATGGCATTCAAGGCAATCGCATACCAGCTGGCAAAGGACATCGGCGCAATGTCTGCAGTCCTTCGCTTCAATGTTGACGCCATCATTTTCACAGGAGGAATGGCATATTCAGAGAGATTCTGCGATGAGATCGAATCGTACGTCGGCAAGATAGCACCTATTATGAGATTCCCTGGTGAAGAGGAGATGAGAGCTCTCGCTGAAGGCGCACTCAAGGCACTCAGAACAGGACACTGGGAGATATACGAATAAAAAGCGGATAAAACAAATGATACGGGATAAGAAAAAGCGCCCTTCGGGGCGCTTCATCTCAATATTGGCATTAATGATCATGATCTTCTCTTCGGGTCTGACTTTTTTTGCCATGCCGTATTATGCTTATGCACAGGATATCACTTATTATGAGGACGAAAATGATGCCGCTGATGAACTCAGAGAGGCCATGAAGGAGAGGAGGAGCAATTCAGCTGTAGGAATAAAAGGAAAAACAGATCAGGAAGGGATAAAGCAGATCATCGGGCGTCTGATCGATAAGGCAACAGAGCATACCGGAAAGCCTGATGAAGGAGATTATATTCTTTTCCAGTACTCTTCGTATAAAGGGAAGGCCAGCACACAGATATCAGGTGTATCACCGGTCGTGGATACCGAGTACGATCTGACATATTATGACAATGCAGAGCAGGAGGCCGAGGTCGACAAAAAAGTCGAGGAGATCATGGAGAATCTTGATCTCGCAAATAAGATGGATTATGAGAAGGTCTCAGCCATACATGATTATATATGCGACAATGTGGAGTATGAGGCGGCAGTAGATGATAATGATATCAAACGAACAGCATACGGAGCTCTCATCGAAGGCAGAGCAGTGTGCCAGGGGTATTCGGTTTGCCTGTACAGACTTCTGCTTGAGGCAGGCATTGATAACAGGATCATTTTCGGTGAGGGTATTTCACCTGACGGAACCACTGGAGCCCACACCTGGAATATCGTTGAACTCTACGGGAAGTATTATTACATGGATATCACATGGGATGACGCCATCGGAAAACATGACTATTTCCTTGTACCTGCAGGTGCCGGATTTGAAGACGAACATAAGGCCGACAGTAAATACAGAGAAGAGTCGTTTATGGAACGTTATCCAATGGCTGAAGAGGGTTTCGACACAAAAATTGAAGGACTGCTGACAAGTCTTAAGGGAATGGCATCATCAATCACCGATTCCATGAAACAGTTCTTCAAACGTAATGAATGATAATAGTTTTTCCTGCACTTTCAGTTGCAAACAGATACCCGATGTGTTAACATAATCGGGCTGACATAATAATCATTATTAATTAGCCGTGGAGGATTGACCGAGTGGCTAAGGAGCCTGATTGGAAATCAGGTAAGGCGTAACAGCCCCGTGGGTTCGAGTCCCATGTCCTCCGCCA
>JBGUKU010000006.1:0-56949 GCA_045114615.1 Anaerovoracaceae bacterium | reverse complement strand
CAGCATTATGAGGTTTTAATCATCGTTTCCAATGGCTATCCCTCTGCTAAGGGCAGGTTGCCTACGCGTTACTCACCCGTCCGCCGCTTTCCTCAGCTTCTCTTTGACGAATCTCCGATCTGCTGATTCTCGCTCGACTTGCATGTATTAGGCACGCCGCCAGCGTTCATCCTGAGCCAGGATCAAACTCTTAATAAAATGTTTATTACTCACATCTTCCGATGCTTGTATTCCGTAACTCGGATGACGCATTATGCGTCATTATTGTGCTTTGAATTTTCGAGGACTAACAAGTTTTGCTTGTTTGTCTTTTTCTTTCAAAGTCTTTCATTTTCAGGGCTTTTCGCCCTTTAATTCAAGACCTGTTCTGCACTATGAAGTTTTCAAGGTTCCGCTGTGCTTTTCAGCGACAGCTTCATTATTATATATACGACCATACGTGCTGTCAACACAAAATTTAATTTTTTTTGCTTTGATTTCAAAACAAATTGTCACCTTGTTAACTCAATAATTTTTCCTTATTTTTTGGATCCGGATTACCATCTGCATGCAGCTTATCTTCTTCTGAATATGGCTCTGCAACCGAAGCTCCTGACATCTCCATGGGTTCCCATATAGTATAAGGAGGATACCTCAGCAGATATCGTTTGTACGCTCTCTTTGTACTCAGCAGGGCGTTCTTTCCCAGAGCTACGGACTGACCGGATGTGAAGTTGACCGAGTAGTTGCTTATATCGCTTATATGATCCATATTTATGATCAGTCTTTTGATCGGTCTGTAGAACGCTCTTTCAGCAAGTGAACCCGCTATCGTATTCAGTCCTCCGTAGAACGAGTAGTCTTTTGCAGCGGTGATCACGTGAACCTTGCGTCCCTCCTGCTCGATCACCTCTATATCATCTATCTTTATCTTAGCGCATTTATTTGCGCTGATAACCGAAATGTATTCCGGAAGCGCGGTACGGCGCTTCTTCTGATAATCATATTTCTGCATGTCTGCCTCCTGTGTGTTTTATTCCCTCTCCGTCTGTATTCTTACGAACAATATCCGGCAACACATACTATGACACAGCGCGATGTATGAGTGTCTGCTTCTATTGCGCAAAAAAGCGCCGCCAGACGCTCATAATAAATATTGAAAACAAATTGTAAACTATGATACACTTCTAGCCGTAGAGTAAATATCAAGCGTCAAGTGTCCTGGGATGGGATGTTGCCCGGGAACGAAAACTTTCAGAGTTGCGGTTTGATATTGCATCCGCTACTGCAGATCAATAATAAGCAAGAGATGACCGCTTGGGACGTGATTGCTGCAGTCGAGCGTAATTCGTTATTCTATTGCAATTACTATGTTCCGGAGGTTTTTATAATGAAAAAAACAAAATTCACGACAGAAATGCTCGTTGTTACGGGCTTTATGATTGCACTAGCAGTTGTGCTTTCGAAGCTGGTCTCGATCAACATCTCGTTCCTCAGGATAGGCTTCGGTTTTCTCCCTATCGCTGTTCTGGCAATACTTTACGGACCATATGTGGCGGCTATTGGCTACGGTATAGCAGATCTTCTGGGAGCCTGGCTGTTCCCTACCGGCACTTTTTTCCCGGGATTCACTGTCTCTGCTGTGCTTACTGGTCTCATATTCGGCTGGGTACTATATAATAAGGAAGTCACTTTCGTAAGAGCTCTGATCGCATCGGCACTCGTGTGCCTTATAGTGAACCTTCTTCTCAACACCTGGTGGCTCACATTTATAATAGGAAAAGGATTCAAGGTTCTGCTCGCATCGAGAGCCGTCAAGGAGATCGTAGCGATCCCTATAATGGCACTGCTGATAGTCGCAATCGACAAATCAGTCCTCAAACGCATTAAGAACGGCTATTAATCAGACTTATATTCAAAAACCCAAAAGGGACGTATTCCGTATCTGGTAATGCGTCCCTTTTTTCGTTTGCAGCTTCAGAATCGATCTTCTGATCAGTTTATAACTTCATAAAGTGAGTCTGCATCGTCCTTGCGTACAGTCTCCGGCATCGCAAGCACCCTCACCTTCAGCACATTTGATCCGAAGGTCACCTGTATCTCATCATCTATTTTCAGTTCAAGTCCCGGTTTAGCGACTTTACCGTTTACCTCGACTCTCCCCTGCTCGCAGGCCTCCTTGGCTACAGTGCGTCTTTTTATTATTCTTGAATTCTTCAGGTATTTATCTAATCGCATCTATTCTTTTCCTATTGAGTATTATTATCAAAAGCCATACATCAAAAAGAGCGGATAGCCTGGGCTATCCGCATCTCCTTGTTTTTAAGATTACTTATTGACAGCATCCTTAAGGGACTTGCCTGCCTTGAATACAGGAGCCTTGGAAGCCGGGATTGAGATAACTGCTTCAGGCTTCTGAGGGTTTCTGCCTGTTCTGGCCTTTCTGCTTCTTGTTTCGAATGTTCCGAATCCAATCAGTCTTACGCTGTCACCTGCTACGAGAGCTTCTTCGATTGTCTCGAGAACTGCGTCAAGAGCCATCTCTGCGTCTTTCTTCTTGAAACCTGTCTTATCTGCAACCTTTGCTACCAGATCTGCTTTATTCATGATTAATCCTCCTAAATAAGTTATAACAAATACTATAAGTATTATAGGGATGGCGTTTTGAGTTGTCAACCTTAAAATCGTTGAAATATTAAGGTTTTAACAAACTAACCGCCTCTATTTTGCTACCCTCAGTTTCACTGCCAGGCGGTATAACAGATCCCCTTTCGGAATCAGCTCAATTTCCTCTTTAGTTACCGCTCCGGTCCTGAATGCCGCTACAAAATATACTGCTGCAGCAATCATTATCGAGATCAGAGTCGAAATGGAATTGCTGGATGTGATCATGTAAATCACCTTATACGATACGAGAGCGGCAGCACCCATTATCAGTGCAGCACCAAGCGGCTTGATGAAGATGCTCTTCATATCCAGTGAAACGTCTGTGTACTTCTTAAGCGCTCTGTAGTTGAGTATACCGGCCGTTACGTAGGCCATGACTGAACCGAATGCAGCGCCGTTTATGTTGATTGCCGGTATGCCCAGCAGTATATACGAAACAATGGCCTTTACGACCGCACCTATCAGAAGGTTCCATACAGGGAGCATCATTTTGCCTATCCCCTGCAGGCTCGTCGAGAAAGTGCGCATTATTGCGAGCGTAATGATCGAAACTGCCAGTATCTGAAGTGCCGGCACTGCCATTACCGCCTCATCATATTTCCTGTAGAAAAGCATCGTCAATATCGGCTTTGCGAGCACTATCAGTCCGATGGCGCACGGATAAGTAATTATCATCATGGTCTTGAGGCCGGTCTTTATGTGCTCATCCAGATCCTTCTTGATTTTGAGCGTAAATGCAGTAGTTACTGCCGGCATCAGACTGATGCAGATAGCATCAATAAATATGTTAGGCAGATTGATTATAGGGTCGCAGAATCCGCCCATGAGTCCATAGAGCTTATCAGTCATTACGCGGTCGAAGCCTGATTCCAGCAGTCTTCTCGGAATGATTGCCGCGTCAATATTGAACATTATCGGCATTACCGCCGAGCCGATCGTTATAGGGATGAGGAATGCCAGAAGTTCCTTTAGCCTGCTCTTATCTGTCTCCGGCCTCTTCACCGACTCCTCTATCAGCTTTAAGCGTGTGTCCTTATCACGCGCATAGATGACAGCCATCGCTATAAAAGCTGCAATAATACCGGCAGAAGCTCCGAATGTCGCACCTGCAGCTGCCTTGACGAGGCTGGTCTTATAAAACATATATGCGAGAGTAAGACCGACGGCAACTCTCATCATCTGTTCGATAACTTCTGTTACACCGGTAGGCTTCATGTTCTGCCTGCCCTGGTAATAGCCTCTCATTGAAGCGACCAGCGGCGTAAAAAGCAGCGCTACGGATATAGCCTTCATGGAAGCCGCGGATCCCGGATTTTTATAAAGTCCGGCGATCACTCCGGCACCGAAGTACATAATAAGGAAGGATGTGATACCCAGAGCCCAGGACACCTTCATAGCCAGTTTGTATGACTTATGCGCGTTTATAAAGTCACCTTCAGCTATCCTTGATGAGACCATCCTGGAAATCGCTACCGGAAAACCTGCTGTTGCAATTGTGAACAGAAGCATGTACAAGGCATATGCCGCGCTGTAATAAGCCTGACCTTCAGCACCTATCATGTTGGTAAGCGGGATCCTGAAAATAGCACCGAAAATCTTGCTCACTATACCGGCGATCACCAGGATAGTGGCACCCTTCATCATCAGCGCCGAGGTCTGCTGCCCTTCCTTTTCGATATTTTTGTTTCCTCTGTTTTCTTCTTCGGTCATTTAAAGTTTCCTGAGTATCTCCTGTTTGGCGTTTTCCGCCTCAGCGATTGTCTTTTCTATATCAATGAATGTATATTCTCCGTCCCTGTAAAGTGTCATTCCGTCACACATAGTGAGACATACGTCCTTGCCGTCTGCTGAATAGATCAGTCCGTTTGCGATGTCGTCACATGCAGTCCAGTTAGGACCAGTTGTATCGACGACTATAAGGTCAGCCTTGCAGCCTTCCTTAACGAGTCCGCAGTCCTCACGACCCTGCGAGAGAGCTCCCGCTCTCGTGGCGCTTCTGAGCACCTGCTGCGGTGTCATGGCCGACGCATCCATAGAAGTGATCTTTCCGGTCAGTGCAAACAACTTGATTTCTTCAAAGAAGTTAAGGCTGTTGTTGCTGGCAACACTGTCCGTGCCGATCGCTACATTTATGCCCATATCATACATAGGCGGTACATGGCACATCCCGCTTGCAAGCTTCATGTTGCTGCATGGGTTGCTTACTACCGTAACGCCCTTCTCTTTGAAGATATCGAGGTCTTTGTCCTCTACCCAGACGCAGTGGGCAGCCGTACAAGGCACATCGAACATCCCCGCATCGAGGAAGACTTCAGCAGGAGTCTTGCCGTATTTTTCGATGCAGTTATCATGCTCTGACTTTGTTTCCGACAGATGTATATGAGTCCTTACATCGTAATGCTTAGCCATGTCAGCGATTGCCTTTATCATTTCGAAGTCATTAGTGTACTCCGCATGAGCGCTCGCGTCAACAAGAATGCGCCCGTCCTCGAAGCCGTAGTACATCTCTATGGCCTGAGCCGCTTCCTTAAGCGACTTGCTCTCGGATACAGGAGTCCCAAAGTTAGTAATGGCACGCGATATGTTGGTCTTGAGGCCCGAATGCACTACAGCCCTTACCATATCATCGGTGAAGTAATACATATCTGTTGTAGATACTATGCCGAACCTTATGGACTCTGCCATAGTGAGCATAGTAGCCCAGTATACGCCCTCGCTGTAAAGCTTGTCTTCGAACGGGAATATCCTTTCGTTGAGCCATCTGTCGAGTGGCAGATTTTCTCCATAGCCCCGCATGAGGCTCATCGGTGAATGACCGTGCGCATTGTAGAACGCGGGCATCAGAACCTTGCCCTTGCCGTCGTAAGTCTCGAAGAAAGCCTCCTCATTTTTCGGCGGCTCGCTGTCAACGTAAACGATGCGGTGGCAGTTTGTGCCAACGTACATATTCTCACGATATTCGAAATTCTCGTCTATAAGACCAATATTCTTGAAGAGCATGATATGGACTCCCTTTCATCTAAAATCAGTTTATTGTACAGTAAAGCACCATTAATGTGAAGATTGTTAAACATAGATTCAAAATACATTGGGCAGGCAACTCAAGAACACCGGCACCTATTCATATTGTTTGGAGTTTTCTTTGGCCGTGCGCAGGAATCTCATGAGCTCCAGTATCGCAGCAGTATTGAGTTCCTTGCCCATATTATACTTGAGCATCGTTGTTCTTCCGTCCATCAGCATCACCTTATCGCCAAACTCTGATTTCGCCATGACAAATACGAAAGGATGGACTTTGACTCCTGAGGCAAACCTGATATTCACCCATCTGTCAGTTTTGTTGATGTCAGAAACTCCCAGATATTCGGCGTGAGCTCTTATCTCTGCGACGTTTACAAGCTCAAGTGCTTCCTCCGGCACATCGCCGTATCTGTCAGTGAGTTCATCTATTACATCCATCGCGTCATCGCTGTCGAGGATGCCGGCTATGCGGCGATATGCCTCGAGTCTGAGCGATTCATCAGGAATATAGTCTGCCGGTATTGAAGCACGTACAGGAAGATCTATCGTTATGTCTGACCTGGCCTCTCCTACGTCTTCGCCCTTCAGCTGCCTGACTGCGCGGTCTATCTCTTTGCAGTACAGCTCGTAACCGATGCTCTCGATGTGTCCGCTCTGAGCTTCACCCAGGATGTTTCCCGCACCTCTGAGCTCGAGGTCGCGCATCGCCAGTTTGAAGCCCGCACCAAATTCGGTGAACTCCCTTATTGCCGCCAGCCTCTTGCGTGCGATCTCAGTCAGCACCTTGCCCGGCTGATACATCAGATACGCATAAGCGAGTCTGCTTGAGCGTCCTACCCTGCCTCTGAGCTGATAAAGCTGCGCCAGGCCGAATCTGTCCGCGTTCAGGATTATCATCGTATTGGCATTCGGTATATCGATTCCGTTCTCTATTATAGTGGTTGCTACCAGTACGTTGATGCGGCCTTCAATGAAGTCGAGCATTGTATTCTCAAGATCTTCCTCGTGCATCCTGCCATGCCCGATGCCGACGACAGCCTGAGGCACAAGCCTGCTCACCGCCTCAGCTACCTGGTTTATGCCTGTAATCCTGTTATTGACTACAAACACCTGTCCGCCCCTTGCAAGCTCACGCGTAATGGCATTGCGGAGTATCTCTTCATCGTAAGGAGTCACATATGTATGCACCGGAAACCTGTCTCCCGGCGGTTCTTCTATAAGGCTGATGTCCTTGATGCCGGTGAGCGACATGTTGAGCGTTCGCGGGATCGGTGTTGCTGACAGTGTCAGTACATCGATGCTGCTCTTGAGTTCTTTGATCTTTTCTTTATGGCGTACACCGAATCTCTGCTCTTCATCGACTACGAGAAGCCCGAGGTCCTTGAACTTAACATCATCTGACAGCATCCTGTGCGTGCCGATGATAAGATCTACTCTGCCGCTTTTAAGGCCTTTGATTGCCCTGTTTACCGCGGTCTTTGATCTGAACCTGGAAAGCTCTTCTATCTCAAACGGAAACTTATCGAAGCGCTCCCGCAGGTTGTGATAATGCTGGTTCACCAGCAGAGTCGTAGGTGCAAGTATAGCAGCCTGCTTGCCTTCCGATATGCACTTGAATACTGCCCTTGCAGCGACTTCCGTCTTCCCGTAGCCTACGTCTCCGCACAGAAGCCTGTCCATAGGCAGCGGCTTCTCCATGTCTTCCTTTATCTCCGCAGTCGCTCTAAGCTGATCATCCGTCTCAACGTACGGGAAAGCCTCCTCGAATTCGGTCTGCCAGACTGTATCAGGTCCGAATGCATAACCGCCCTCTGCCTGCCTCTTTGCATAGAGCTTTATGAGGTCTTCCGCGATCTCCATTGCGGCTTTTCTGGCGCGTTCTCTCGTGCGCTTCCAGCTTGTGCCGGAGAGTCTTGACAGAGCAGGCGGATTGCCCGAATTACCGATATATTTCTGGATCACATCGAGCTGCTCAGTCGGTATGTACAGCATATCTGTACCGGCGTAGCGGATCAGCAGATAATCTCTAGTCGTGCCGTCTGCCGTTACAGGCTTGATGCCCTCAAACCTTCCGATACCGTGCATCTCGTGTACAACGTAATCTCCTTTGTGGAGATCGGAAAAGCGGATGCTGTCCTTTGAACTCTTGCGCTTTGCCTTTCTGCGCGGAGGTCTGATCGCTCCTGTGAAAATATCCTGTCCTGAAATAAAGCAGACCTTATCGTCATCCATGATGAAGCCGCCTGAGAGGCTTCCGCTTCTGTATGAAATATCGCCGCTTACATCTGCGATCTCGAGATATTCGCGCACACGCTCATTTCTTTCATCAGAACCTGCCGCGATGATCACCTTAAAGCCATCTGCTGTCATTCTGCCGACTTCAGATGCAAAAAGCTCTATATGTCCGTTGAATGGAGCGATCTGACGGCTCCTGACATTATCGATCCGGTCATATTTATCAACTCCCGGCACAGTCTCCGGGAACGGTGTATATATGTCGATATCGCGCTTCGAGGTGATACCATAAGCATTGCTGTAGATATCAAAAAAGTCCTCATCCTTTGCAGACTCAGGCAAAGAGCTCATGACAGCCGCAGGGTCACATACCGCTATGGCTGCTCCGGACGCATAGTCCCATAGCCTGCACTTCTCCACATCGAAGTAACCAAGCAGATCAGCATAAAGCTGCGAGCCTATACTGGTCTCAAATATGTCTTTGATTCTTCCCCTGTTGGATTCCACGGCATCGATGCGTCCATCAGCTACATCCGGATGAGCGTGCTCCTTTTTGAAGCGGCGTATAATGCGGTCATACTCCTTCATGACAGCTGAAAGCGCCTTTTCTTTTTCTTCGTTGTTCGGGATAAACTCTGCGGCCGGGACTATCACCACTTCATTAAGAGTGTCTATTGACCTCTGTGTCTCAACGTCAAAAGTCCTGATGGAGTCTACCTCGTCATCAAAGAATTCTATTCTAACGGCAGAGTCCATTGCCGGTGAATAAACATCAAGTATGCCACCGCGGGATGTGTATTCACCAGGTGACTCAGTGACTGCCGATGCCTGATATCCGGCTTCAGAAAGATGTTTTCTCAGATCATGAGGATCCACCCTCTTGCCCACTGCAACCCTGATGACTGAGCGTCTGAACCGCTCCGGGCTTTCGGTAAGTTTGATGGCGGCGCTCACGGGCGCTATTACAGCGGTCATGCCTGCGCCCGTCTCCGGATCGGCATCCGGAGAACTGCCCGTCAGGGCAGTGAGCGCCTGTATCCTCTTTACTAATGACCTCCTGTCGCGCGCCTCATAGAGCACATGCACGTCTTCTTCCTCAGGTAGTACTATCACATTGAGTGAAGGCATATAAAAAACGAGGTCGTCGGCCAGACGGGCTGCTGCCTGTCCGGACGGGACCACCGCCAGAAGCTTATGCTTCTCCTTTATGCCTGCGGTCAGCATATATGCTGTTCTGCTGCCGCTTATGCCGCTGTGGTTAGTTATCATTCGTTTCCTTAGTGGCTACGTGATTGTGTCTGTTCATGGCGTTGTCAACGCCTATCGCTATTATATCTCTGACTGCGTCTGCAGCCTCGGCTGCAGCCTTCTGCAGGAGCTCTTTCTCAGCTGCAGGAACCTTGCCGATCACCCTGTCTACCAGATCTTCGCCTGATTCGGCGGCGCCTACGCCTATCCTGATCCTGATAAAGTCCTTTGTACCGAGCTCCTGAACGACACTCTTCATTCCGTTATGAGTTCCGGCGCCGCCCGACTTTCTGATACGAATGGAGCCTGCAGGCAGATCGATGTCATCGTATATTACGATGAGGTTCTCCGGTGCAACGTCAAAATACATCGCTGCTTCTCTCACAGCGATGCCGCTTCTGTTCATATAGGTCTCAGGCTTTACAAGTATCACTTTCTTGCCGGCTATTGTGCCGCGTCCGAAAAGCGAGTGGAACTTGCTGCGCCTCACCTCAATATTCTCATTCGAAGAAAGCACATCTATGGCTTTATACCCCATATTGTGCCTCGTTTCTTCGTATTCTTTGCCGGGATTCCCAAGACCCGCTATCACATAAGTGTCTTTAGCGAACCCCGGCTCATCTTTGCTTCTTTTAAAAAGTCCCATTAATTATTCTTAATTTCCGAACATTACGGAGATCGGCTTATTTGAGTAAACTCTCGAAATAGTCTCCGCAAAAATGTGTCCTACCGAAAGTACAGTGATCTTCTTCAGCTTCTTCTCTTCCGGGATAGGAATGGTGTTGAGCAGTACCATCTCCTTGATAGGAGCTGCTTCTATACGCTCTATAGCCGGACCGGAGAGTACTGCGTGCGTTGCGCATGCATATACACACTTCGCTCCAAGGTCGTCAAGTGCTTTTGCCGCGTTGCAGATGGTGCCGGCTGTATCGATCAGGTCATCAAGGATGATGCAGTTTTTGCCCTTGACTTCACCGATGATATTCATGATCTCGCTCTTGTTAGGCTCAGGACGTCTCTTGTCGATAATAGCGATCGGGCAGCCAAAAGGCTTAGCCATGTTGCGGGCTCTTGTTACCGATCCATGGTCAGGAGATACGATAACCAGGTCGTCAAGATCTTTGAGCTTAAAGTAGTCTGTCAGCATCGGCTGTCCGAGCATGTGGTCTACAGGGATATCAAAGAAGCCCTGCTCCTGCGATGCGTGAAGATCCATCGTTATAACTCTGTCGATACCGGCAGCTGTCATCATATTTGCGACAAGCTTCGCTGTGATCGGATCCCTTGCCTTTGCCTTGCGATCCTGCCTTGCATATCCGTAATACGGCATGACTGCAGTTACACTGTTGCAGGAAGCTCTCTTGAGTGCGTCTGTCATTATCAGAAGCTCCATGAGATTATCATTTACAGGCTCGCACGTCGACTGCACAATGAAGCAATCCCTACCTCTGACCGATTCCCAAATACTTACACTGGTTTCTCCGTCGCTGAATCTTGTTACTGTTGATTTTCCCAGTTCAATACCCATGTGTTCGGCTATCTCCTGAGCAAGTTCCGGATGGGAATTGCAGGTGAAAAGCCTGAGATTAGAAAAAGCTTCACTAGTCATATTACGTATCATGGCGCTTAACCTCTCCTTCTTTGCGTCCAGAGTAATTAGTTTTCTTCCTTATGCAGCAGCATGTCTCCGACTTTGTAGACATCTCCTGCACCCATAGTCATAACGATATCATCCTTGCCTGCAAACTTCTCGATATACTTTGCGATATCCTCGAAATCCTTTACATAATAGACAGGTTTGTCAGGATGCTTCGCCTTCATCGCAGTCACAAGCTTATACGACGAGATGTTATATACGTCTTTTTCGCGCGCTGCATATATATCGGTGAGTATAACTACATCAGCATCCAGGAATGCATCAACGAACTCATTGAACAGCGCTTTGGTTCTGGTATAGGTGTGCGGCTGGAAAATGAGCCAGAGCTTATTGTGCTTCACGTTCTTTGCCGCCGCGAGTGTCGCCTTTATCTCGGTCGGATGGTGAGCGTAGTCATCGATCACCTTCACTCCTTTTTCTGTGGTACCTATATAATCGAATCTGCGGTTTGTTCCGCTGTACTCTTTCAGCGTCTGCTGGATAACCGGAATATCTACGCCAAGATATGAGGTTGTCACAAATGCTGCCATGGCATTCAGAACGTTATGCTCACCCGGTACATTGAGTTCCAGAGAAGCTACTTTGCTGCCTTTATGGCAGATGTCGAAGCCCGGAAAACCGTTCTCGTTGAACTTGATATTCTCAGCATAGAAGTCGTTGCTCTCGCTGTATCCGTAAGTGATCTTGTTGGTATGATCCTTAAGGATCGATCTTACGAACGGGTTGTCGCCGAATGCAATGATGATGCCATGCGGCGGGATCTTCTCAACAAAAGTGCTGAAAGACTGTACGATGTGATCCATTGTCTTGAAGTAGTCAAGATGATCGGAATCTATGTTGAGTATTACTCCGATGCTCGGCTTCAGCTGCAGGAAGCTGTCCATGTACTCACAGGCTTCAGTTACAAAGTACTTTGTACCGCCGATCTCAACGTTTCCGTTGATCTGCGGAAGATTTCCTCCTACCAGGATCGTTGGCTTGTACTCCGCATTTCTCAGAATGAGCGAAGTCATGGATGTAACGGTAGTCTTGCCGTGCGTTCCGCAGATGGCTACCGAATTCTCATAATCGTCCATGATCATGCCGAGGACTTCCGCTCTCGAGAACAGAGGTATACCGAGCTGGTGGGCTCTTACTACCTCAGGGTTCTCTTCGGAAACTGCCGCCGAATAAACGATGGCATCAACGCCCTCAACGTTCTCAGGCTTGTGCTCTGTGAACACTTTTATCCCCAGATATTCAAGATGCCTGGTGACTTTGGACGGATGAATATCAGTACCGCTGACGATGTATCCTCTGTCACGAAGAATCTCGGCAACGGCCGACAGACCAATACCGCCTATTCCCAGGCAATGTACGCGTTTATATTTGCTGAAATCCATAAATCGATTTGTCTCCTGATTTCGCGATTTATCTTACTGAAAGAACGGCAAAGCCGTATTTTCACTAATATCATTATAGATTATGCATAACGCAGTTTCAACAAATCTATTACTTATCAATTCCTTTAAATAAAGTGCAAAGTAACACTTTGCTGCGCATTATTGAGATTATCTATGGACAGCATTAATACACATAAAAGCGATGACATGTACTATAATGTAATTGGATAAAATTGTTCTAAGCTAAACGTTATAAGTGAGGTTTTCTGAATGGAAAAGATCTATCTGGATAACGGCGCAACTTCCTACCCTAAGCCAAAAGAAGTTGCGGACGCTGTTTATGAATATATGACAAGCATCGGCGCCAACATCAACCGAGGCGGCTATCAGGTGGCATATGATCTCGAAGGCACCGTTTTTGAGACACGCGAGATGCTCATGGAAATGTTCGGAGGCTCCGACTGCAAGAATGTAGTGTTCACAAAGAACGTTACAGAATCGCTGAACGTGGTTCTTAAAGGGCTGCTCAAGCCGGGTGATCACATCCTCTGCTCTTCGATGGAACACAATGCTGTGATGAGACCTCTCGTGCAGCTTCAGAAAAAAGGCATAGAGTTCGACAGGATCCCCGGCACTGAGTGCGGAGAACTCGTGCTTGACGCTGTTGAAAGCATGATAAAAGAAAACACTGTCGCAATAGTAATGACCCACGCCAGCAACCTGGTCGGAACAGTCAATCCTCTGAAGGAAGTCGGCGAGATATGTCATAAACACGGGCTGAAGTTCATCGTGGACTCAGCACAGAGCGCAGGAATCATCCCTATCGACATGAAGGAGATGCACATCGACGCGCTCTGCTTCACAGGGCACAAATCGCTGCTCGGTCCTCAGGGCATCGGCGGATTCATTCTTGACGAAGCCATGATCGGTCTTATTGATCCTCTCCTTTCCGGCGGAACAGGCTCCATAAGTCACACCGAAGAAATACCTGACTTCATGCCGGACAGATTTGAACCGGGCACAATGAACATTCCGGGAATAGTCGGACTGAACGCAGGACTCAAATGGATAAAGGAAAAAGGACTCGATGCAATTGCAGCGCACGAGCTGGGACTTACAAAGAGATTCCTTGACGGACTGCTGCCACTTGAGGCAGCAGGCAAGCTGAAGATAATCGGGCTCAAGGGTATCGAGGGACGTACCGGAGTTGTATCGATCCAGACGCTCGGCGTCGACTGTGCTGATGCAGCCTTCAGACTCGATTTTGAATACGGCATTGAAACCAGAGTCGGATTGCACTGTGCACCTAATGCACACAAGACACTTGGCACATATCCGACCGGAACCATCCGTTTCAGCTTCGGCAACTTCAATACTGAAGCCGATGTCGACGCCGCCATCAAAGCACTGACTGAAATCTGCGGCTGATACTTGCCTTTTTGGTACTGCATACTTATTTCTGCCAATGTTAAAACATCTTTGATGGCAGATAGCTATAAAAACTTGAACAAAAATTGAAAGCATCTAAAAATGACAAGTCATATCATAAATTGACTTGTCATTTTCTATTATTCTCTGTCATTGTTCAAGTTTCAGGATCGTTTTGATAGTAGTTGCCGAAGCAAACTTGCAATATCTTTGAAGTCTCTATAATAAGTTCAAGTTTGCAGCTTCGTCCCCCAAATGATTCCAAATCAGAGATGTTTTTTCTTGCATAACCATCGACGCAATTCAACCTGAATGATCAGATAAGCTATCTAAGCACATTGATAATTTTGTCAGCAGCGGTTTCGATGTTTTCACGGCAGGTCGCGAGGTTGATTCTGATGCAGCCTGCATACTCGTCTCCTCCGAACCATGTGCCGTAGTCAACAGCTATCCCGCATTCGTCTTCCATAAAATGCTGCATTGCAATAACAGCTGCATCTGCCGCATTCGGATCTGCCGTATTCGAATCGGCCGCGTTTTTATCCGATGCATTTGCGTCTCTTGATTTTGCAGAATTAGCCAGTGCAATGATCTTGTCCATATAGGCTCTCAGATCGATCCACATCAGATAAGTGCCTTCAAGGTCAGCAACTCTCACATCCGGCAGTTCCGCTTCGAGCCTGCTTCGGAGATACTTATAGTTTCCCTCGATCGCACCAAGAAGCTCCTCGAACCACGGCCTGCCTTCCTCATAAGCGGCCTGGACGGCTATATAGCCAAAAGCGTTTCCTCCTGTTATACGGATGCCCTCAGCAAACTTATCCCACTTTTTGCGGAAGGCTTTGTCAGGGATGATAACGATGGAATTCTGGACAGCGGCAAGGTTGAATGTCTTGGTCGCGGCAGTCAGAGTGACCAGGATATCATCGTAAGCTCCTGCTTCATCGCCGGCTGTAGCTGACGGAATGTGCTTGTGCCCTCTCATAACGATGTCCTGATGGATCTCGTCAGAGATGACATAGACATTATGGTTTTTGCAGATGTCGAGCATGCGGCGGATCTCATCCTTCTTCCACACACGTCCTACAGGATTGTGCGGTGAGCAGAAAATGAATGCCTTAACGTCTTCTCGAATGATCGTTTCCTCGAAAGACTCGTAGTCCATTTCGTATCCGCGCTCAGTATGCAGCAGCGGGCAGTTAACAAGACGCCTGCCGTTGTTTTCCACCGCCTTCATGAACGGATAATAAACAGGCTGCATCACAGCTACAGCTTCCCCTTCACCCGCCATCAGCTGAACGAGCCAGTTGAATGCCGGAACGACACCCGGAGCAAAACGCATCCACTCCCGCTTTACTTCATATCCATGGTACTTTTTCTCCCAGTTAATAAAAGCTTCGTAGTATCCGTCAGGCGGAATGTAGTAACCGAAAGTACCGAGCTCTATATATTCCGAGAGTCTGCGGCGTACGCAATCCGGCACCTGAAAATCCATGTCAGCAACCCACATAGCAAGCAGGTCTCCCCTGCTGAACGATTTCTCCAGACCGTCCCACTTTGCACAGTCAGTATTCTTTCTGTCTACGTATCTGAGCATACTCATCAAGTATCATCCCTTAATCAGTTTCCGGTAATTCAATTCGATTTTGTGCAGAGCATCCCACACCTTATTTTTTGCTCTTTCCTTTCTCAGCATCCTTTTTGGCGATATCGTTGTTGTCCATGTCTCCCCTATAGACTATGAACGTATCATACAAGTACTCAAGTGTGAGATTGAGCGCCATGTTGAGGCCGGTCACGAGGTATTCGTTCCAGCCGGCAGTCTCTGCAAGATAGTCGCCGAGTATGGTAGTAGCAGGCGTGAACACAAGATAGAACGCGAACACCATTGCCATAGCACGTGGAACGTTCTTCGTGGACTTGAATGTGTATCGCCTGTTGATAGTGAAGTTCCACAGAACTGATGCAATCAGCGCTGTCAGATAGCAAGGCCAGTATCTCAGACCCGTGAACTCATTCAGGACAGTGAACAGCCCTATTTCAATTATCCCCGCTGAAGCGGAAATCAGAGCGAATTTGATCGCTCTGATGACTTCCTTGTTTTTCATTATCTTATATTTCCCTTGTCTTTTTCAGAGTGAGGCCTTTGTATTCCGGATTCGGACTTTTATCTACGCTTCCATCTGCCTTGAGTACTTCGTCAGGTAAATGTACCTCTGGAGTCTCGCGTCTATACCTCCGAGCGGTTTTGCATACTTTGTGTAGCAGGCTGCAGCGCAGTTCTTGCTCACTATCATGGCTATCGCTTCGGCATCCGACTTTGTCTTTCCGGCACAGACAGCTCCGACGCCCTTCACCAGGACCGCATTGCGCCCGATAGCCGAATTCAGAGCCGGCTGCTGTCCGCCCATGCGGTCGAGCGCTCCTGTCATAGGCATCTTTCCGACAAGTCCTCTTGCAGACTGGTTTGTTGAGTATCCGAGGAGCGCTCTCTCAGCAGCCCATTCATCCCTCTCTACAACCTGCATGTCAGGTCCTACTATCTGCGCAAAGTCGTCTATGTACGAGCCTACCGGCTTACCCTTCTCACAGCATTTCATGATGTAAGGATCGCTTACGACATTCACGAAAGGCAGCGCCCTGATATTGATCTTCGATGTATCGAACGCTCCTGATGCCTCAGCAGCGTTAAGGTTCACTCTCGCTTCAACCAGATTCCTGCACTTCTCTTCAAGCGCTTCTGCTCTGGCAAATGCCTCATCCATGTCTGATCCGAGAATAAGCGTGCCGTGCCTTGCCATCAGGAAAGCATTCTCGTAAGGGTTGTTCTTTACGCTTTCCGCTACAAACTTCTTTAGTTTTGTAGTGCCCGGCAGAGCATATGCTGCACAGGGAGCTGTTCTGATGCTCCTGCATTCAGCGGCAACTGCGGATGCATAGTACTGATGAGTATGGATTATGAATCCGACATGATTCCTCTGTGCGTATGCTGCTGCATGCACGCCTTTCTCGCTGCTCGGTTTCACATTTCCGGAGTATGAGCAGTCTGCGACCCTTACTTTGACCAGATCAGCCGGCGTCAGTCTGTCGTAAGCCCTGCCGCTTGGAGTGATTATGAACTCATCCTTGCTGATCCTGGCGCTTATGTTGCCCCATGTGCGTGCGATGAGCTTGTTCTCGAGAAGTCTGAGTCCCGCCTCAATGACAAGCCTTCTTGCTTCGGTTTCGCTGTAATACATAGTCCTTACCTCATTTTTCAGATGCTTCTTCCACCGCTAATAATACCACATTTTCTGCATAAGAAAACTCCGGTATTGAACCGGAGTTTACTTTTATGTCGGTGTTTGATTAGCCGAGTTCTACCATGTGCTTCAGAGTTCTTACGAGCTGGCTTACATAGCTCATCTCGTTGTCATACCATGATGTTACTCTTACCTCGAAGAGGTGCTCAGCGCACTGCATTACTACAGTCTGAGTTGCATCGAAGAGTGAACCATAGCTCATTCCGATGATGTCGCTCGAAACGATCTCATCCTCTGTGTAACCGAAGGAATCTGTAACTGCAGCCTTCATTGCAGCGTTGATTGCCTCTACTGTTACGGAATCAGTGTCGTCCTTTACGATAGCATCAAGGATTGTGATGGAGCCTGATGGAACAGGAACTCTCATAGCGTTTCCTGTCAGCTTGCCAGCGAGTTCAGGGATTACCAGGCCGATAGCCTTAGCAGCACCTGTGCTGTTAGGAACGATGTTTACAGCGCCGGCTCTTGCTCTTCTGAGGTCACCCTTTCTCTGTGGTCCGTCGAGGATCATCTGGTCACCTGTGTAAGCGTGGATGGTTGTCATGAATCCAGTCTGGATCGGCTTGTAATCGTTGAGTGCCTTTGTCATAGGAGCGAGGCAGTTTGTTGTGCAGGATGCTCCGGATACGATTGTGTCTTCCTTTGTCAGGATATCATCGTTAGTTCCGAATACGATGGTTGGCAGATCGTTGCCTGCAGGAGCCGAAATGAGAACCTTCTTAGCGCCGGCATCAAGGTGAGCCTGGCTCTTTGCCTTTGATGTGTAGAATCCTGTGCACTCGAGAACGATATCAACATCGAGATCACCCCATGGGAGCTTCTTTGCATCAGCTTCTGCGTAGATCTTGATAAACTTGCCGTCTACTACGATGCCGTCTTCAGCAGCTTCTACTGCAGCGTCAAATTTCTTCTGAACGCTGTCATACTTGAGCAGGTGTGCAAGCATCTTAGGGCTTGTGAGGTCGTTGATTGCAACGATATCAATGTCCTTGTCAGTATAGATCTTTCTGAATGCCAGTCTTCCGATACGTCCAAATCCGTTAATAGCAACTTTCATTAGTAATTCCTCCTCTGGATCATTTCGATCCCCTGCGATCACATGATCGCTAATTAATCTCCAACAAATTTTTAGGTTGCTGATCTTGTGCCCCGTATTAGGCACATTTGCGGTTTAATTTTATCATTAATGTGTTAAGTTCACAATGATAAGCGCTAAATAATGAAAAAGATTTTCCCTATTCTCCCAGATCGCTTCTGATTACCTTGCCTATATTCCAGACGTAAGCCGCTCTGCGAGCAGCTACCTCTCTCTCCTCAGGGCTGTTGTAAGCAAATTCGCCTGTCTGGGAGCCACAGTCCATGCATGTAACAGTCCAGCACCAGCCGTTTCCGTCATCAAGGAAACCTGCTCCGCCGCAGAATGGGCATCCACTCAAATCGATTTCTTCATATATATCCATAGTAACCTCCATTTACTGGTATTGCTGTATTATTCCCCCGCCAATGACGCGGTTTTCGCTGTCATAGAATACCGCGGACTGACCCGGCGCCGGCGCTTTGACCGGCTCATCAAATATAGCAGATATTGTATTATCGTCAACACGCTCCAGAACCGCCGGCGCCGCAGCGTGGTGATACCTTATTTTCACAAAAGCTCTCAGTTTTTCACCCTTTTTTATATCATCTATGGCCATGAACCTGACATCTTTGCACAGGATACGGCTTTCAAACACTGAATCAAGGTCTCCGACCACTACAGTATTGTTTTTTGCATCGATCCGCTTCACATACGCAGGATATCCGAGCGCCAGTCCAAGTCCTTTGCGCTGGCCGACTGTGTAATTCACGATACCTTTATGCTGTCCAAGGACTTTACCGCTCTCATCTACAAAATTACCCGGCGGCGGCAGTGCTCTGTCAACATGCGCTTCTATATACTCGGCATATCCGCCTTCAAGGACGAAACATATCTCCTGTGAGTCCTGCTTCCCTGCAACCGCAAGCCCTGCTTCTTCTGCGATATGCCTGACTTCATCCTTTGTAAGCTCTGCCAAAGGCATCAGAGTGCGTTCAAGCTGCTCCTGAGTCAGCTGATACAGCATATATGTCTGATCCTTAGCCGCAAAGGCAGCCTGTTTTACGGTATATCTTCCGTTTTCAGTCTTCACTATACGCGCATAGTGACCGGTCGCAATGAATTCCGCGTTTATCTCATCAGCGAATCTGAGCATCCTCTCCCATTTGATGTACCTGTTGCAGGCAACACATGGATTCGGAGTAAGCCCGTTCATATAAGCGTCCGCAAAAGGTTCAGTGACATGCTCCCTGAACTCCGGCAGACAGTTTATGTTGTAAAACGGTATCTCAAGCTGCATCGCAACAGCTCGCGCATCACTGATGTCGCAGCAACGGCTGTAAGCACCGCTTCCGGCCTCCCACGTCCTCAGAGTCACGCCTATCACCTGATAGCCCTGCTTCTTCAGCAAATATGCAGCTACTGCGCTGTCGACTCCGCCAGAGAGTCCCACTACTACTCTTGAAATATCACTCACCTCTGCTTCTGATACAATTATTAGAACCTTAAACAGTATCCAAAGTATTTTACCACATGTCAAAGCACATATAAAATGCCGGCAGTGAATCCGGAAAAACAAATGAAGATCCCCGCGGAAAACTGCGGGGATCAATCAATAACAGGATATTTTTATTTTCTTGAATATGGGTTGGTTTAGAAGCCGAGCTCCTTGTTTGCCCACTTCTGGAATGCCTTGAAGGTCTCAGGACCTGCAACGCCATCCTCTGTTACGCCGAGGAATTTCTGGAGTGCCTTTGAAGTCTGTGTTCCCCATACACCGTCAGCATCTGCACCGACCAGCTTCTGGATAGCCTTGATAGTCTCTGTTCCGCAGATACCATCCTCTGTGCATCCGAGGAGGTGCTGAACTGTCTTGATCGACTTAGGACCGAAATCGCCGTCAACAGCGAGTTTGAATTTTTCGTTTGCAGCCTTCTTAGCCTCTGCAACTTTCTGCTCTGCAGCTGCCTTAGCTTCCTCTGCTGCTTTTTCCAGAGCTACTTTTTCCTGCTGTGCTACCTTTACAGCTTCATTTTTCTTTTTAAATGCCTCTTCTCTGGCTTTTGCTGCTGCTTCTTTAGCTTTTGCTGCTGCCTCTGCTTCTTTAGCCTTTAATTCTTCTGCTGCAGCTTCTGCTTTAGCCTTTGCTTCTTTACCGGTGATCTTATCAAAAATTCCCATTCTACACCTCTTTTCTTTTTCAAGTGGCCTTACGGCCTTCGGGTATTACATTTACGCATTAATTATATTCCTCCGCTTACTTTGCGGTCAATGCCAATTGGTAAATAGTCAACCTCTGAAGATTTATGTGCTGAGTGCCGGTCAATCAGTCTCGCCGAGAATAACCTTAACACAGTTTGCACGCTCAAAGTCCTTGGCCCCCATACCATATCCGCAGCGCTCAACATGCATATCCGGCATATCGCCGAACTCATCCACGAAGTGTCTGAGGAGAGCTGCGCCGGTCGGCGTGCAGAGTTCGCTCTTTATGTCGTCGGAGTATGAAGGAATCCCTTCAAGGATATTTGCTGTTGCCGGAGCCGGGACAGGTAAAATGCCGTGCGCGCACTTTACAGTACCGCCGCCGACATTGACATGCGAAGCAAGGATTTTCTGCGGTTTTATGCGGTCGATGAGCATGCAGACAGCCGTTACATCTGCTATTGCGTCCATTGTGCCGACCTCATGGAAATGGACTTCAGTGACAGGAACACCATGTGCCCTGCTCTCCGCGTCAGCGATGATATCGTATACTTTGAGAATGTCTTCCTTTACGTTTCCGGGAAGGTCGATGTGATCTCTGACTATATGTCTGATCTCCGCGACTCCGTTATGTGAATGAGTTTGCGAATGATGCGCGTGATGGTGATCATGCATATGCTCGTCTTCTTCGGCGCCGTCCACCTTTATATGTACGCGCGTGCCCTCAACACCGCATTTGACTGAAGGCACGGTTTCCATCACTATTCCCGGAAGACCGAGTCCGTTGAATTCTTCAATAAAGCCGGCACGCGCGCTTTCGTCCAGAAGTTCAAGAAGCGCCGCCGTCAGCATATCTCCCGCGGCGCCCATACCGCAGTCTATGTATAACGTTTTCATCTCTCAGTCCCCGTTTATTCCTCAGATACGTCCTTTTTTGCTGCCATATGATTTATCTGGCTTGCAATATAGCCTGCGCCGAATCCGTTATCGATGTTGACACAGGCGACTCCGCTCGCGCACGAATTCAGCATGGAAAGCAGTGCAGAAAGACCTCCGAATGCCGCACCATAGCCTACGCTCGTCGGAACAGCGATCACCGGGCAGTCAGCAAGTCCTCCAACAACGCTCGCAAGCGCTCCCTCCATGCCCGCTATAGCGATTATCACTGAGGCCTGAGTTATATACTCTTTATGAGCGAGCAGTCTGTGGATGCCGGCCACTCCCACATCATAGAGACGAATGACCTCGTTACCGAGTGTCTCGGCTGTTATGGCAGCCTCCTCTGCTACAGGGATGTCGCTCGTGCCGCCCGTCGCGATGACGATCCTGCCGATGCCGTCCGGTTCGGGTTTGTCGCCTATAACAGCAATGCGGGCATCCTTGCTGTAAAAGATATCATGATGCGAGGCAAGGGCCTCCGCCTTGTCTGCGTCTATCCTCGTCACAAGTATGGGCATCTGCCCTCTCTCTACCATCACATCAACAATGCCTGTGATCTGTTCAGCGGTCTTGCTTTCACCGTATATGACCTCAGGAGCACCCTGCATCACTTTTCTGTGCAGGTCTACCATTGAATATCCGATATCTTCAAAAGGCTCGGTCTTGATACGGGTCAGTGCATCATCAACGCTTATTTCTCCTTTTGCAAGCGCTTCAAGAGTATTTCTGGTGTCATTGTTCATTATGTTTCTCCAATCCGGATGCTGCGGGAAAGACCGCAGTTTATTTTTTCAGCAATCGCAGCCCTGACTCAATTCACAGCAGCTGGTTTCGATAGTTCTCTTATGAAATTGATGATTATCAGAAGTATGAATACGATCCCTATATAACCCTGTGCAGGGTAAAGGAATTCGACCAGTTTCTTGAATCCCGTGAGCCCCAGCAGAAATCCTGCCAGCGCTCCTCCTATGACTATCCACTTTTTGTACTTGCCGTTCTTCAGCTTAGTGCTGAATCCGTAATACGTGCTCGCGCCTGTCGAGTACACAGCTCCGTACAGGATCACGGCGTAGATAATGCTGAGTACCGGTGATAGCCTGCCTGCGAAGCCGAGCATCGGAAGGTCGAGTTCAGAGCTGAACGCCATATCTGTCAGCAGAGCCCGCAGGAGCAGGATCGTGAGAGCTCCGAGGCAAAGTGTGCCCGCGACAGCTCCCGCATATGCGTTCTTTGCGTCTTTGGCATTTATGGCGGAATTGCCGGACATAGCTATCATGCCCAATGTGTTGTATGCCATGAACACCAGTGCGGAAACCGGCCAGTCAGGTGACATGCGGCCCGGAGTAAACCCTTCAGTTGCTCCGCTTTGGCTGAAGTCTGCCTTTATTGTAAGCAGGATTGTAGCTATACCTATTACGAACAGCACCGGGACCATCAGTCTGAAAATCCCGGAGACCCGTTCAAAATCGCCAAGAACGGTAAAAATACATAGTAATGCTATTATGATACCTCCAACCGCCTTGTTTATGCCGAACTGCTGGTTAAGGAGCGATCCGCCGGCAGCAGTCATGGCGATGATCATGGAATAGTATATGGCGGCGAGCACCCAGCCTATGAGTTCATAGGCCGGCCGGCTCTCCACCGGGCAGATGAGCCGGCCCAGGTCTGCTGTGCCCTTGCTGCGTGCAATATATGTCAGCATGCACGCCAGCAGCACAAAGCAGACCGTGCTCGCCGCAGCTCCCGCATATCCCTTAGTTCCGAATACTCCGAAGAACTGCCAGCACTCTCTGCCCGACGCGAATCCCGCGCCCATTATTATGCCTATATATAAACTTGTTATCTCTATCCAGTTAAGCTTCTTCATTACTTACCGTCTGAGACTTCAATTTCTACTTTCGTTTCCTCCGGTGTAATTACTGCTTTTTCAGTCTCCACAGTAAAAGTTTCCTCTTTGAAAACTTCTTCCTGATACGGAAACTCGCTTTCTTCAACGTATTCCGCACCATTGGCAACATCCTCCATCGCACCCCTGTTTCTGCGATAGAACATATACATGAAGCCGCAGGCTATGATAAGCGCAATGATCATGTCAGACAGGAGGCCGGAATCAGCCCCGCCGTCCTTTGAAAAGAATGCTCCGAGCTGATTGAAGAAACAATCCACAGCGAAAGCGAGCAGAATGCCTCCCGCAATAAACCAGCCCAGTCCGCGTGGCTGAAACCTCTGCTTCATCAGAAAGATCACAATAAACACAAGCCCTATTGCTATAGTGCTTATGACATCTGCAATTCCGTTGCCCGGGAACGCAGTTGCGCATATCAAAGCACCGGCTATCAGCCAGCCTATGCCTCTACCGCTCCACTTCATCTGAAACTCCTTGTACCTTAATCTCTAGGCGGCAGTATCTCCAGCCAGTACCCATCCGGATCCGTTATGAAGTATATACCCATATCGTGATTCTCGAAAGTTATGCAGCCCATGCTCTCGTGGAGCTCGTGAGCAGCGTCAAAATCATCAGTCCTGAAGGCAAGATGGAATTCCTCCTCGCCCAGATCGTACTTCTGCGGATGCTCCTCGAGCCATGTCAGTTCGAGCTCAAAATCCGTTTCCTCATTGCCAACATAGACGATAATGAAAGAACCGTCCCTTGCTGTCTTTCTTCTGATTTCCTTAAGCCCGAGTGCCTTTTCATAGAAAGCGAGCGACACATCAAGGTCACTCACATTGAAATTCTCGTGGATCATTCTGAATTTCATAGCAAAGTCCCCTATATTATATATATATTTTTCTCTTGTCAGGATCCGATGCCTGTCTGTACAGAACGAACCTTCTGCCGATCGCCTGCACGAATTCAGCGCCAAGCTCCTCAGCTAAAGCGTTTGCAGCATCTTTAGGCTCCATCAGCGAGCCTTCCTGGATCTGCACTTTGACAAGCTCATGCGCGTTCAGGTAATCGTCTATCGCCGAAATGACATTTGGGGTGATATCCTCCTTGCCGATCATTACCGTCGGCTTCAGATCCTGAGCCAGTTTCTTCAGTTCACTTCTCTGTTTTCCTGTGATCATTATTTTTTCCTCACTGTTTTATTTATCTTCAACCACCAGCTTCAGCACGTCCGGCCTTGCATAATGCCCGACTGCGTCGTGCTCCATTTTACATGATGCCGGCAGTTCCATATCCAGATCTGCGTAAATGACTGTTTCCTCGTCCCATACCGGATCAGTCACGTAATGTCCGAACGGATCAATTATGCAGCTTCCTCCATGGCAGACCCAATAAGGCAGATCCTTTATCTCGTCCGCCCTCAGGTCAGCCGGGTACGAATCCTTGCGGATTATCATGTCTGCATTGACGAAGTAGCATTTGCCTTCGATCGCTATGTGCTGTATCGTTGCCTGCCACTCAGGATTATCGTTTGTATTAGGCGAAATATAAATAGTTATCCCCTTCTGATACAGCGCCACCCTTGCCAGAGGCATGTAACTCTCCCAGCATATCAGGCTGCCGACTGGTCCCCAGGGTGTATCTGTGACCGGAAAGTAATGCTTGTCGGCGTCTCCCCAGACAAGCCTCTCCGAGCCCGTAGGCTTGAGCTTGCGATGCACCTTGTATGACCCGTCAGGTTCAAAGATCGCATTGCTGTTGTACAGCGTGCCACCTACCGCGTCCCTCTCAGAAAAGCCGATACTTATAAATGTGCCGGTCCTTCTGGCTGCTTCAGCTATCTGCATGAACTCTTCAGCACCAGCAACTGCAGAAGCATCATAGTAGCGTTTCCAGTCTTCCCTTCCCGGCTCAGTTCTTTTGCCGACACTGAATCCGAAATTCATACCGACCGGATATCCGGGTATGAAAAGCTCCGGAAATACTATGAGTTCCGCTCCGTTCTTCGCTGCCTCATCGATATATCCCATCGCTTTTTCAAGACTCGCCTTTTTGTTGAACAGCACAGGCTCGGCCTGCACCAGCCCTATGCGGCATGTCTTCTTTTCGAGATCTTTCATCTTTATCCTCCGGGAATCTACAGTTCAGCCAGTATCTCAGATATTGCTACGAGCGCTGCTTTACCGCTTATGGAGATCCTTTCGTTTCCTTTCAGCTCGCAGTACAGATAACCGCCGCGCTTAGATGCCTGATAAGCCAGTATCTCCTTCTTTCCCAGCACCTGTGACCAGTAATCCGCAATCTGGCAATGCGCCGACCCGCATACAGGATCTTCCGCGATCGCAACCTTTGGCGCAAAGCTACGCGACACGCAGTCTACTTCGCTTCCGGCTGCTGTGGCATTCTGCAGACGCCCTTCAATCTTCATCAGCATGCTCTGATCAGGTTCCATGTCTCTGACCTGATCTTCTTTCTCAAACACGCATACCAGATCGAGCCCCAGCACCGCCTTTACCGGACGTACGCCAAAAGCCTTTTCCATGTCATCAGTGACAGGGATCTCCTTCAACTCATACGTCGGGAAATCCATCTCATAAAGGTCCCCCTTACGATCAACCGTCAGCACTCCGCTGAGCGTGTTAAAACTTACTGATGAACTCTCGGGCTCAACGAAATTCAGTATTACAAAAGCCGAAGCAAGAGTAGCATGTCCGCAGAGCTCTATCTCGCTGCCCGGCGTGAACCATCGCAGATGATATCCTTCGTCCTCTTTCACTATGAATGCAGTCTCCGACAGGTTGTTTTCCATCGCCAGCTTCATCATCGAAGCTTCTGACGGCCATCTGTCCATAACGCATACAGCCGCAGGATTACCGGAAAACGGTTTATCGGTAAACGCGTCAACTATATATTGCTTCATAATCCGAATACCTTTTCAGCGTGTTTCATGTTTTCGCGTATTTTAACATCAAACGGACATCTTGTCTCGCACATTCCGCACTGCAGACAGTCACTTGCGTGCTTATCAAGCACTTCATAGTGCATCCTCTCGGTATCCGGAACGCGGAACGCTTCAGTACCCTCCTTGATGCCGTTCGACTCATTGTGAGCTATTACCAGGTTGAGCAGTTTCGTTACAAATGCTATGTCTATCTCGGCCGGGCATGGATGGCAGTGAGTGCAGTACATGCAGTGCCCGCTCCAGCTCACCTTCGGGAAGGCTGCAAATGCTTCAGCATAGTCGCGTTCTTCTTCAGACGCATCGCAGTAAGCAATGCTTTCAGCCAATTGCTCATCATTTCTCGCGCCTGAGCAGACTGTAGCAACGGCCGGTCTCGACAGACAGTAGCTTATGCACTGCACCGGAGTCAGAGCAGCTCCCGCAGGAGACATCTCCGCTGTAAGCAGGTCACCTCCGGCAAATGCTTTCATGACTGTGATGCCGACACCTTTGCTCTCACAGAGCTCGTACAGTCTCTGACGTTCAGGATCCATGTTGGTGAATCCGCCTTCATAGACTTCATCAGCCCAGAGATCGTCGACTACTTCAGTTCCCGGGAGCATATCGTAAACCGGGTTTATGCTGAACATCAGTACCTCAATGTCGCCCTCCTCGATCGCTTTGATTGCGACCTTAGGGTTGTGCGATGAGAGTCCGATGTGATGTATCTTTCCTTCAGCCTTCAGCTGCTTTGCATACTCGACGATGCCGTTGTCTTTTATTGTCTGCCAGTCACTGTCAGCGTCGCAGTAATGTATCATTCCAACGTCGATGTAATCAGTGCCCACTCTTTCAAGCGAGTCCTCGAAAGCAGCCTTAACGTCATCAAGATTGCGGCTTCTCTCATACTGACCGTTCTTCCACACTGAAGAGATGTGCGACTGAATTATGAACTTTTCCCTTCTGCCTTTGAGCGCTTCACCAAGTGCCGACCTCGCAGCCGGGTCAGGTGAAAAGAGGTCAAAGTAATTGACCCCTGCTTTCTCAGCCATATCGAGAAAAGACTTTGCGTTGCTGTTGTCCTCTACGAACGCCTCGCAGCCTAGAGCTATAACACTTACCTCAAGTCCCGTATTTCCGAGTTTTCTGTATTCCATTTCCTTCCTTTTCGCCCGCTTTATTATCCGTACGCTTACTCTGCGCCTTCCCAGCGGTTCTTTCCGTCATCGATGCAGACCGGAACAGAATACTTCCCGTCCTTCACTTCAGACGCATAAATATCGCAATTGCCTATGTTCTTTGCCCAATAGCTCCCTTTTGACTCCGGCGTCAGGTATTCGAGCGCACCCTTCATCGCTATGGCATGAGTCGAAATAAGGATGTTTTTACTCTCCGCCTCTTTGACGATTCCTCTGAGGAATTCGCCCAGCCTCTTCACAATAGCCGGGAGCGGCTCCATGCCTTCAGGCGCCGGAACATTCACAAAATCCATGAAAAAGTTAATTACTTCCGGTGCCGGGTTTCTGAGGTCCATACCCTCATAAGGGCCATAGTCCATCTCGATCAGCCTGTCGTCGACAATGACCTCAGCATCCGGAGCTATTTTCTCCGCCGTCTGAACTGCCCTGACGAGCGGACTTGTATAGACCTTGTCGATCTTCACTCCCATCTCAGCAAGGCGTTCCGCGGCTTCTTCAGCCTGCGCGAAGCCCGTCTCATTGAGCGGATGATTGCTCCTGCCCTGCATGAGCATCTTCGCATTCATTTCAGTTTTTCCGTGCCTGATGATATACAGCATGAATTGCCTCTGTCTTACTGCAAACTCCGTTATTTAAGACTGCTTGTCCACACATTGAGATCAGCATAACTCGCGTCAGGCGCAAACAGCTTCGCATCGATAATCTCGCCCTTCATCAGCGGCTGAAGCTTAGCCGGAGCTTTCTTTATATCGCTTCCTCCGGACGTTGCGAACAATGCCACCTTCTTGCCGCTGAAGTCGTAGCTCTTAACAAATGTCTCGATTATATTCGGTGCGCCATAATACCATACCGGGAATCCTATGAGCACCATCTCGTATTCAGCAAAGTTTTCAACTGTGTCCGCGACCGGCACATCCCTTTTGCCGATCTTCTCTTTATTGCATCTTGCAAGCGGATTGGTCCATCTGAGATCTGCGTCGGTATAAGGCTCGACCGGCTTTATTTCAAACAGATCAGCCTTGGCAGCCTCAGCGACCCTCTTTGCAAGAGATGCAGTATTGCCGCTCGCCGAAAAATAAGCTACTAAAGTCTTCATATCCTTCTCCTTTATTGTTTTGTATCCAGTTTACCCTTCTTATTCAGCCTGTAGACAAGCCACAGGATGAGCGCCGTCACCAGTATCGTTGCGGTGACCGAGCCTTCATAGCCATAGCTCTCATGGAAGAATCCATTAGCGTGATTCATCGTGCCGCGGAAAGCTCCTATCGTAGCAGGACTGCCGCTTGCTTCAATGCTGAAGATATACGACTGTATGTAATTCCAGCCTGTGTGGATACCGGCAGCGATCCAGAAATTCCCCTCTGTCCAGACAAGAAGACAGAAAAGTACTCCAAGCAGGAAAACGTTCAGACAGAACATGCCACTGAAGCCCCAACCCATCATGTTGAAAATGTGATGGAAGATAAACAGTGTTCCACTGACGAAGCACACCACGTCCCAGCTGTGCTTCCGCCCCACTACTGCCGGTACATAAGCTCTCAGCAGTATCTCCTCAGCTGAGCACTGTATAAACAGTGGAATGATCACCGGGATCAGCTGCCACTCAAATCCGTCATACCTGAATGTCATAGTTCCCGACACGACCGCCAGGAACGTCAGCAGTCCCATGAGCAGGACTCCCAGTACCAGACCGATGAACAGCGATTTCAGCTTTCTTTTCAGGCTGCCTTCGGTCAGTACTTTCAATGCACCCGGACAGGTCATCCACATAAACGCCAGTGTCATTAATATCGGGATGATTATCCAGAAATTCTGATTATAGTACAGTGTATAGTCCGGTCCGACAATATGTTTGAATAAATCAATTTGTCCGGCAACCATGTATTTGATCAGCAGTCCGCCATTGTAGATCAGAAGCTCCACTGCACCAATAAAAAGCAGGTTGGACTGGATCTTTTTCCAGGTTTCATTCTTAGTTCTAAAAAAGTTGTCCATTTACTTACAAAACTCCGATCTGACACATCTGCATAGTTTTAAGCGCCGCCTCGTGCGACTCAGGTGTTACCCCTGCGCAGCATGACGGATCGACCGATATCTTTACCTCAGGCATGTAAGCCTTCAGCATAAGCGCGTTGGATACCACGCAGATATCCGTGCACAGCCCGAGCACCTCTATCTCAATTTCTTCATTAGCTGCGATCTCCGCAATATCTTTCGCCAGTGCAACACTGCCGAAAGTCGGCTTCTCATATATATGCCAGTCAGGCAGCAGCGCGGCAATATCGCTTCTTATCTGCCAGCCCTTTGTGCCCTTTATGCAGTGCTCCACAGGGAGATTCCTTCCCTCCTGAGTTTCAAGATAATTAGGCGCATGAGTATCCATCGTCACGAAAATATCGGCAGGATCGTACTCGCGTATCCTTGCCTTCACGTTCTCGACGATAGCCACAGCCTCCGGTGTGCCGAGCGCTCCGTCTATGAAGTCATTCTGCATGTCGACTACTACAAGAATCTTTCTCATTTCAGAAAATCCTCCGCGTTATTTCAGCAGGTCCTCTCCCGGTCCCATCATCGGAATATCAACTGCAGTCGTATCCTCGAGGTGGAACATCATAAGCTTGTTGCCTGTCTCGTCGTTGTAAATCTTTCTGAGCATCGGCATCGCTTCAAGATTAGCTTCAGCATACTTAGGATCTGTCTCGAATACTGCCTTACCGGTATAGCGGAGCCAGTGACCGTCAGGCTTTGCGCATGCGATCTCAACCTTAGGATTTGCAACAAGCTGCTTATAGACATCCTTGAAATCTCCGACGCCGAAGAGCACCTTGCCGTCCATCTCAAGATGAGCACCGAGCGGTCTTACCTTTGGCTGATCGCCGTCCACTGTTGCAAGATAAAATACTCCAGCTTCTGTCAGAAAATCATTAACCTTACTCATAGTCTGCCTCCTTTTTCAGCTTCGTCTAAATACGCCACGAGGAACTTCTCCGCCAGACTGTTAGGGCGGATGTTTGCCCTCGCCTCATCGCGCGTGAACCACGCATATTTATCAACTTCATAGTTAGTGTGCAGCTCTGACGAATCCTTTACGAACGCCGTGAAATTGCACATCAGTGTGTCAGATTTCTCGAAGAACTGCGTACGGTTGAATTTCATGTGCGAGACTGTCATTCCGGTCTCTTCACGCACTTCCCTCACGACAGCATCCTCGAGAGCTTCGCCCCTGCCCACATATCCTGCAACCAGAATGTATGAGGGCCTTCCATATTGCTGTATCAGCAGGATCTCGTCCTTCTCCTCATTGACGACTATCATGCTTACCGCCACGTTATACTGAGGGAACCTGTACTGCCCGCACGACGGACAATAAGGCACTATCCCTTCATTTTCCAACTCTTTCGGCACTAGTTTAGTACCGCACTCTCTGCAAAACTTACCTGTCATTCTTACTCCTCACCGGTAACTATTTCACCTTCCCAGGTATTGATGCCGCCGAATTCATAAACATTCGTATAGCCGATATCTGCGAGTTTCTGCGATGCCTCCTTGCTGCGGTTACCGCTCCGGCAATATATCAGCAGAAGCTGATCCTTATCAGGCAGAAGCTCCGGCATCTCATCAGCTATCTCTTCATTCGGCACGTTAATGGCGCCCGCAATGTGCCCTTCGGCAAACTCGTCAGGCCTGCGAACGTCAACAATAAGGTAGTCCGTCTGCTCCTGCATCATCTGCATAGCCTCATCCTGTGAGATCTGCGTATATGAAGCTCCGCAGGAGCTAAGCAGCAGCACTGCAGCCGCGATCTGGATCACGAGCAGCAAAGGTACCGTAATAGTATAATACCACTTTTTCGTTTTATGTCTGAAGGTATACATCCCTGCCAAAGCCCCCAAAGAACCGCCAATAACCGCCATAAGAAGCAACACGCGGTTCGGAAAGCGCTGCTTTTGCTTAATAGCGGCCGATTTATCTATGCCATACAGGCAAAACGCCAGTATATTAACAATAATTATATATGCGACAGCATACTTCATGGTGCTAAATAATACACTTTCTTATGTATGAATCGGCCGCATCCGTACGGATACCCATCAGAAAGTAGTGATTATCTCCGAAATCAAAGGTGCCTATAGTCTCCATGCGTGCCTTGTTGTTGTGTGCATTCTCAGATCTCCCGTTGATCTGGTTCACGAATGTGAGCATCAGCGGAAATCTGTCGCGGAACTGTGCCAGGCTGGCATAGAACAGGTCCTCAAAAGCACCTGTTCCGCGTATCGATCTGTCCACGCACACAGGTCCGTACTGATAACTGTCGCTTACTACAAGCCTTTTGCCCTCAAACTCATAGTCCGGGATTATATCGATCAAATGCCTGAAAAGCGGCCATGCTTCCCAGAACTCCCACGGAGCCGCAAAGCAGAAACCCAACACCTTATCAGGCAATCCTTCCACAGGCTCGGCTATTATAGTAACGCCCTTTTCCTTATTGATCAGCGCCGTCAGCTGCTCAACCGTGATGGCAGTCGTGACGAAACCGTCAGGACGGTCCTCATCGGATATGGTATCGCGGTGATACTTCTTCATAAGAGCCCTGATGCCCTCAATATCTTCGGTTGTCGCCAGTCTTATAGTCATGGACTCAGTCCCTCCCCGGTCTCACAGGGCCGGCGCCTTTATACGAAATGCCTCTCTGTTACTGCATTCGGAGCAAGCGTCTTCACGTATTCCTCCGCCTGATCGAGGCATTCATCAAGTACTTCCTTTGATGTGCTCGGTGTCCCGAAGGCCAGATACAGCACGTGTTTGCTGTCTTCCTGAAGGCATGTCCTGCTGTCGGCGCCTGCTATCATACTTATGATCACTCCTGCATCATCGCGCCCGGTAGTATCTCCCGGATAGCTGTGACCTTCCGATCCGTGAATGCTCGGAAAAGGCACTTTTTCAGTCTCGGTGTAAATGACGATATCGCCGTCCACACGCTCAGCATCGTGCGTTCCCATAAGTATCCTGGTCTTCAGTTCGGTCAGGAAAGCAACAGCATTGATATATCTGCCTTCCGGGAACGGACGCCCCTTCAGCAGAAACGACTCGACCTGCATCATAACCGGATATGTTTTCTTGAACTTACGGAAGTATCTGAAATACGGATCCTGCCTGAACCAGGTCTCACGATCGTAATTCTCCCCTTCTTTCCGTATGGCGTCGAGCTCACTGTCGCGCAGCTGCTCGAATGCAGCAATATCCCATTCCGATTTGTCCGGATACCTTACTTCAAGTACAGCCAGATGGCTGCTTTCATTCATTGAATCGTCTCTGATGATCCTCATGTCCTCTATATCCCTTTGATTATATATCCTGCATTTCTGAGCACATCCAGCGCTCTTTCGAAATGCTCTTCTTTAGTCAGAATGTAGTCCGTGTTGAATGTAGAAACAGCAAACAAGCCGATCTTATTCTCTGCAAGCACCGATGAAATACCGGCAAGAATACCTATAAGCGAAAAGTCAAGCACACCGACTATTCTGAAAGCGCGCCATCCGTCGTCGCGTTCAGTCGTGTTGGCCGGCACCATCTCAGTCGGGCATACCAGCGAGAACTCCTCGTCAGTGCTTCCTGTGAAGCAGAATGGCTGGCAGATATCTATCTGCGAATAGTCCTCCACTTTACAAACTGAAAGTTCCGGCTCCAGCGGTTCAATTGTTATCGACGCAGTCTGACCCATTACTTTGCTCCAATCTTATCCAATTTTATCCGAACTGATTCAGATCAGCGTCGTATTCAAAGCCGGCAGCTTTCAGCTTTTCAACTATCTCATCCGGATCAGCGTCATAAGCCGAGCACAACTCTTCGAGTGAGCTGAATTTATCTCTCAGCATTGTATTTACAAAGCTGTAAAGCATAAATGGATCTTTTGGAATACCGTTCATTTTTTCTCCCTTGTTCTAATCATTCAGCAGCCAGGCAAAGCCTTTAGCTGTACGTATATCCGGCTCTTTAAAGTGATTGCCCTGATTCATCTCAAGCGTGCATTTGCCACAAGCCGGATCTGCTATCAGCAGCTCATATTGTTTGCGGATATTGTCTCCGACCGTTCTCATGACAGGATTACGCGCTTTCTCCTCTTTATCGCCAAGGCTGAGATAGACCTTGTCTATCTTTATGACATTGCTTTCGGCATACTCGATCCAGCCCGGGAACCAGACTGACGGTGAAGCTGCTGCCACACCTTTGAACAGGTCTGTCTGATACGCTGCCCACAGAGCAAAGAATCCGGCCAGCGAATATCCGCCGATAAAAATCCGGGGGACTGACTTCGAAACAGTAAGCCCGTCCTTGCCGCCGGTCAGCTCAGGTATCAGCTGCTCTGTGACATACTTCAGCGTTTCTTCAGCTCCTCCGGCAAAACCTTCACTCCCGAATACCGGCGGTGCCTCCCACGGCGACAAATCAGCGTTCCAGTCATCTACCTTGAACGCGGCCAATGTAAATCCAATGCCAACAAGCCTTGAGATCTCCGCGACCTCGCTGTCGAGCACCTCTATATCGTGATCATCCACAGGTTGTATCAGCAGCACGTCTGTTGATCCGCAGTCATATATGTAACAGGTTTTACCGCATATTTGCTTGCTCAAAATTTCTTCTTTCATCTATACCAATTCAGCACTGTCAATGCCTCTTATATGTCTACCAGCCTGTTCCTCCCAGACTGGCTGCCTCCTTACCCATTTCAAGGATCTTCTTATCCAGAACCGCGAACACCACATCCATGTCGTAGTCCGGATTGTCACTGATCCAGTCACGGCATGCTCTGATAGCGACCTGCCATGCCTCAGTCTTCGGATATCCGAAAATGCCTGCGGATATCAGCGGGAACCCGATCGAATGGCAATCGCTTTCCTTTGCCCTGTTTAGCGATTCGATGTAGCAATTGTAGAGGTTCTTAGCCTCGTTGTTTTTTCCGCCTTTCCAGATTGGTCCGACTGCGTGTATCACGTGCTTCGCTTTAAGCGCAAAGCCCGGTGTGATCACGGCTCCTCCGGTCGGACAGCCCCCGATTGCGTTGCAAGCTGCCTGCATATCGCTAGGACCTGCTGCACGGAAAATCGCTCCGCATACGCCGCTTCCCATCGCGAGCCCGCTGTTTGCAGCATTTACGATGCAGTCGGTATCCAGGTCAGTGATACCGATAAGTCTGATATCAATATTACTCATACGAATGCCCTCTTTTCCTGATCATTACCAACATTAAGTGATTTTGCGGCCGGCATATCATAACTCCGTATAGATCATCCCGTACTTGCCGCGGTCTGAACGCATAAGTGAAATATGATCGACAGTCATTGAAACTCTGCCATTCCCTGTGATCTCATTCGCTGCGATCTCGTCTGCCGCTTCCTTTGAAAGCGTTCCGTTTGCCCTTCGGATTATCGTGATATGCGGCGAGAACTTCTTTTTATCAAAAGGTATGTCTGCCTCTGCGAGCGCGCGCCTGAGTCTCCTGCTTATTGCCATGAGCGGCGCGCTGTTATCCGTGCCGACCCACCAGAGGTCCCTGAAAGCACCAATACCTTTCAATCTCATCTCAAATGGCCTGATCTCAATGCTTTCCACTACTTCCTTAACACGCTCAGGATCATCATACTCTCCGATGAAAGCCAGTGTGAGATGCATGTTCTCCGGCGGCGTATCCTTGCCGCGGACACCATAAGTCCTCATGGTATCCTGGATGTCGATCAGCGCGTCCTTCATCTCTTCATTCAGATTAATTGCAATGAAAAGTCTCAACTCATAGCCCCTTCCGTTACTCACTCAATAACTCGAATCTGTATTTCTGTTTCACATCCGGGTATTTCCCGTGATCTACCTCGCTGAGGAACATCTCAAGCGGACGCACGTACATGCCGCCATCGTCATAAAGCGGCCTGTAGACCATCATGGGTTCACGCGTCTCGCTATGTGTTGCGACCCCAACGATCTCGTATAGATACTTGTTGGCTGCCAGCTCCTCTTCGTTCAGCATCTCGCGTTTGAAGTGCTGTACTATATCTCCCGGTTTGAATCTGTTTTCCATCAGCATGCTCCCATTATCATCGTTAATGCATCCCCATCATCATTCCGAGTACGAACGGGATGAGCCAGATGACCCACACAACAATGCTGAATCTGTGAAAGGTGTGCATCGCCTTCTCGTCCTTGCGCACCAGTACGACCGTCGCCCATACCGCGTGGATCATCATCAGTATGATCGCGATCATGCCGGTGATACCGTGCGCTCCCATAAGACCGCCGCCTGATCCGTCTGCAAGTTTCGACATCATCAAGGTGCCTGTCGTATCTGCGCAAAGACCGAGCCAAAAGAATACAAGGTGTGCCGGCTTGAGCATCTTAGCGCGATGCTCCGACCAGACACCAATCGTATAGAAAATCAGTGCTAGTGTAATGGCTATCACAGCCTTCATTAATAATGGTGACATGTTTACCTTTCTATCCCATCCGGTTTACCGTTTTTTAGGTGTGACCCTTAACGGTTTGCCGGAATTATTACTCTTTTTTATTCAGCATATATCCTGCGACAGCACCTACGATACCGCCGACTATATGTGCCATGTTGGAGATATTGTCTGCTACAAACAGACCTTCATAGACCTGCTGGCCGATAAAAATGACTGCGACCAGTATTACTGTCAGTGGAATTTCGCCCTCTTTGAAGCTCGTAAACGATGTCATAAGTATGAAGGCGAACACCACAGAGCTTGCCCCGCACAATCCCACAGTCGGGAACAGCAGCCAGTTTACGAGTCCTGCCATCAGACCTGTTATGAGGATCACCTCAATAATCGCTCTCGAACCGTACTTTTCCTCGAGCATAGGTCCAAGGAGCAGCATGTACATCATGTTGCTGATATAATGGCTCCAGTTCGCGTGCCCGAGCACGTGAGTAAAGAATCTGACGTAAGTCATCGGTGAAGCCAGCGATGAGTGATATGTCATGAACAGCAGTTTATTGCTGAGTCCGGCAGTCAGGTAGTTCGCGACCATAGCGCCGAGGCTGATGATCACAAATGTCAGAACTACCGGTGAATTGAATGTTATGCGTCTCTTTTTCATATTGCCACCTTGTCAATGATGCTCTTGATGAGCTCATCCATTTCAGAGCCCTCAGTGTAATCCGCCGGAGCGTAATACCCTATCCTGTTCTCTTCCATAAGCTTGAGTACCCTTCTAGTATCGCGGGTCACCGGATCATATACGCCTATCGAGTAGCCTCCGTACGAGTTGACCAGCTTCATGCACGGGATGTCGGTCTCGCTGTCTCCGATGTAGACCATGTTTTTGAACGGTACGCGGATCTCCTCCGGCGGGAAGTAATCGTTCACGGCCGGGTCGTTCACATCGAGCACGCCTTTGGATATCCTGAACAGATACTGCGTCTTGCTGGTGTAGTTGACGACCTGAGCCGGCCATATCGCAACGCCATCTTCGTCGTAGTAGAAGGAGCTTGCGTAAATCATGGCGAACTTGTCTGCTATGCATGTGCCTTCGATCATCTCCTTTAGACCGGATGACAGGATGTAATGCTCGACTGTTACACCGTGCTCTTCGCCATAGCGGCAGATGCGGTCGAACCATTCATCGACGCCGTCATAGAGCTCGACCTTCGCCCCATAGCCCGCAAGCATGTCGCGCCTGAAGATCTCCTTGCCGCGCGCGCCTTTCAGCATCAGGTACATCCACGCGAGATTCGAGTCCATGCAGTTGGCGCGCGCCAGATCCATCGTCTCCTTCCAGAACTCGTCCTGGTTCTCATATTGGATCGCCTGAAGATAGCCCTGCGCCTGCATGTTGTCAGGCGAGAGCGTTTTATCGAAATCGTAGCAAATAGCCACGACAGGTTTTCTATCTAAATTATCTTTACTCATCTCTAACGTCTTTTCACTTGAGAAATCTTAAGCCTGTGTCTGGTGCAGCTTGCGCATTGCCAGACCCAGCAGCCACGTTACTGCGCATATGACAACGAATATAAGGATACCGACCGGATATCCCCATGTAAGGAACAGATACCAGTCGTTCGTATCCGGCCACTCCCCTATGCCGTTGATCAGATTGTTTCCGAGGTAGAAGACTCCATACACTATCGGCGACAGCATAACCAGTCTGTTGTCTTTGCGCGTATATGTAAAATCCGAAAGGAATATGATCTCAGCAATCGCGATAACAGGCGTCAGAAGATGCATGTACAGGCTCCCTCCTGCAAACATCGCCGGATATCCATACAGAGGTCCCAGGAATACCAGCACTGTTACACAGGTCAGTCCTACTGCTGCAGCTGCTATGTATTTGAGCAGTTCTGCGCGGGCACTTGCCTTGCCGTTCCTGCGTGTGCTTACCAGCCAGATGACTGATGCCGCTCCTTCAAACAGGTTTGAAAGCACTGTAAAATACTTCAGGCTGTTGATCCCGTTATGCATCAGGGTTCCCGATGCCGAAACGAAGATGGCTATCCACGAGCCGAGTACCATGAAAACAAGTATTATATTTATATATTTCCTGAGATTGTCCCTGTTCATTTATCCGAATTATCGTTTTACCGGTGAGCGGAACTCACACGGCACTCCGACCTGGCATTTGCCGCATCCGTAACGCGGCGAGTACTTTTTCTTCATCTTCTGAACATGCAGATGGCATTTCAGATTGTTCTTGCCATGCTTCAGTGAAATAGCTTTTGCAGGACAGTTTACAGCGCATACACCGCATTTAATGCAGTAGTCATCGATGCCGGTGTACTTGCGTTCTGTCGGCTCGAATTCTGCAGCAACAATTATGCTGGCAAAGCGTCCGGCCATACCCTTCTCGGTGATCAGACCCCTGGAGAGGCCGAATGTACCAAGGCCGCACGCATACGCTGCATGCCTTTCAGACCACTTGCTGTCAGCATGAAAGCTCGGTCTCAGTCCTACTATAGTGGTCTCTATCTTGACGCCGAATCTCTCATCGAGCGCAGGGACGCAGGCCTTGATGCCCTTTTCTTCTAGATATTGCCTTATGGCAGCCGTATATTTGCTGATGAATTCCTGCCCCTCGATCCTGGCGTACAGCCATTCCTTCGAAGGATCGGTCCTGTCCTTGTCTATCTTGTTGCTCTTTCGTACAGCTTCAGAGAACGGCAGAAACATTGACATGACTGACTTTGCCTCAGGCAGCCACTCATATGGTCCCATATAGTTGGCACCGATGACTTCCTTACGCCTGAAAGTCTCAAAGATATCGTCATTCGCAGATGCAAAACCGAAGATCGGCTCTTCATAGAGCACAGTTTCGCCGATGCCCGGAATGTCCACTTTATTGCCGTCTGTTTGTCTGAACAGCTCCAGGCAATCCTTTATCAGATCCTCGTTGGTATACATCTCTGTCCCCTTTTAATTTCTGCGCTTTTGTGCGCTTCATTACAACTCGCGGATTATCTCGTTCAGCCTATACGCTCTTGCCCATTTCATATGCCTGCTTCGGATAATCGCTGCTCCTTGTCATGGATGGAGTTCCGCATCCCCTGCCGAGAACCATTCCGCAGTCTTCAAACTGCATGTAATTGCAGATCTGCTTATAATATGCCTTCGGGATGTCAAACACCGTGTCTGTGTCGTCCCACGCGACGCTGAGGAACGCAGTCTTCTTGTGCATCGCAGTCAGCTCGACTGTGAAGCTGTAGAAGCGGTCCACACACGCCTTAAGAGGCGCCGGCCAATTGTAGTAATAGACAGGCATCACGAATACGATCATGTCGCTGGCGATTATTAGCGGTTTGAGCTCGTTCTCGTAATCATCCTGCAGGACGCACATGCCGGACATGCCGCAGTTGCCGCATCCGAGGCATGGCTTGATATTCTTTCTGATAACGTTATAAACGGTGACTTCGTGTCCGTTTTCTTTGGCTCCGCGGATAAATTCATCCGCGAGCATATTCGAGGAACCTCTGAAGTTCCCGCTGCTTTCAAGTACCAGTATCTTCATTGTTTTTACCTTATTTTTTCGCTGCGTGCTTTGGCTCTGAACTCGTTGACTCTTCATGCTTTGGCTCTGCAGGATTCGGCTCTTCTGCCTTATCTGCTTTTGGTGCCGGTTCTTTTGGCATCGGCGGTCCGCTTCTTACCACAGCACGTTTGCGCTTTATTATCGTCTTAATAACGAAAATGAGAATTCCTGTTATGAAAAGTGTGCCTCCCACAAGATACAGGAGGTTGCTCAGCACGCTGACCAGCTTGATCTCTGCAGCTTTATATCCCACAAAGATAAGCAGAGCTCCGAGAGCCGCTGTATCAAGGCCTCTGATGTACTTTCTTACCCCGTCGAGAAGCAGGTTGACGATAACAAGTGCTATGACACCTGCTATGATGTAAAGCGCGAGTTTTGTTTCTAAGGAACTCGCCTTTTCGGTTATTGATCCAAACATAATGTAACCTCCTGTTGCTGCCTTTATTTGTGTGATTTACTTCCTTGTTATCCAGAGAATTTCAGGCGGATGGTTTTTCTGATTGAGCAGACTTACGTATGCCACGTGGAACTTCTTTTGATCGAGAGCTTCTGCCCATTCGAGGACCGCTGTCTTCTCCTCTGCGCCTTCGTCATGACCGTCATACATTACCACTGTAACTATGCCGCCCGGTCTGATGGTCCTGAGTGCGACCTCAAGTCCTTCAAGCGTCGTGTCTGCCTTAGTCGTTATGCTGTGATCGCCTCCCGGCAGATAGCCGAGGTTGAATACTACAGCGGAAGCACTCCTCTCCGGTATATGCTCGCTCATCGACACGAACGACTGCATCACCAGGTGTACATTAGCGATTCCGTGCGATTTAAGGCGGGCTTCCGTGAGCAGATGCGCGTTCTTCTGGATATCAAAAGCATAGACGCTGCCCTCACTCCCTACCGCACGCGCAAGCACAACGGTGTCCTGTCCGGTCCCGCAAGTCGCGTCAACGACCGTGTCACCCGGCTTTATGTAAGTCAGTGTCACCGACATCGCAAGTTCTGTTGTACGGGTTATCAGATTGCTCATCTCTAGAGATATGTAACAGTCTCATCCAGAGGCTTTCTTGAACCGTGGTTTGCAAGCGGACCGGAACCTTCAGCTGCATATCCGAGATCCATCAGCATGAGGACCTCTTCATTCTCCGGAAGTCCGAGCAGCTCTGCAGCTTTATCAGGATCGAAGAAGTTGACCCAGCAGCTGTCTACGCCTTCATCCTCAGCAGCAAGGATCATGTGTGTCGCAACGATAGTCGCATCCTCCACACCGGAATCTCTCTTTTCGCCCGGATAAGTGAACACATTGTTCTTGTCAAATGCTACGACAAGCACTGTCGGCGCATTGTAGCGGCAAGGCGTAAGAGTGTCGATCTTCGCAAGCATTTCCTCACTCTGCACAACATAGATGTGCTGTTCCTGGAGGTTTTTGGCGGTCGGCGCAATACGGCCGGCAGCCAGAATAGCTTCCAGCTTTTCAGCTGCAACTTTCTCGCCATTGAACTTCTTGCATGAGTAACGGTTCTTTACTACTTCTTTGAATTCCATTGTTTCTCCTCCTTTTAAGGTGAATGTCCCGTTCAAACTGTTTGGCGGGCACTTCCTTCATTTCCGAATTTCCTCTTCATGTATTCGATTCTCAGCACCTGCATCAATTGTGTAGTAGGCGCTTTCAGAATATAGTCATAGCCGTGCATGGTGCCGTGCGTATCGTGGAACTCCACATCTATGCCGGCTTCCTGCAGGAGCCTGCTGTACAGGATCCCGTCATCGCGCAGTGCGTCAAATTCCGCTACCTCGATGTACGCCTGAGGCAGTCCCTCCAGGCTGTCCGCCTCTACAGGCGACCTGTATGCGAGCGGCGTGTCCTCAGGATGCGGATTTATGAACTGATCTACCTGCTTGGATAGTGTTGAATTCCAGACCGGTGTATCCGTGTATTTGCGGTAGGACTCGCCGCCCCGTCTGTCCAGGAACGGATAGATGAGCAGCTGGAACAGTGGCTTTATACCTGTTTCCCTGTCGCGTGCCATGAGGCATGATGTGACAGCCAGAGTACCGCCGGCACTGTCTCCTCCTATACCTATCCTGTCAGGGTCGATACCGATCTCAGCGGCGTGCTCATGCAGCCACACAAGTGCAGCAAAGCAGTCCTCCTGCGGATACGGGAAAGTGTAATCCGGACCCTGCCTGTATCTTACAAATGCTACGAGGCACTCCGCTTCCTTAGCGAAGCTTACCGCACGTCTGTAGTGTGCCGAAGTCGCCTCGAATACGAAACCGCCGCCGTGGATGTGATAGAAACAAGGCGCAGGTCTTTCAATGTCTACCGGAGTGATCAGCATCAGCTCTATCTCCCCGTCATTGTATCCCGGTATATTCACCTTGCTTATGATGAGTTCGGGGTCTCTGTATATCGATTTAGGCTCTCTGTACAGCCTGTTTGCGCGCTCAATGCCCTTGCGGGTCATAGTCGGCGTGTACAGGCTCAGCGGAAAGTACTCCCGGTTTATGGGATATTTCTGTTTCTTCATAGTCCCCTGCCTCCGTATAGTCCTACTTCTTGAGCGGCATGAGCTCATACGGCTGCGCCTTGGCAAACTCGTCCAGCGTGAGCTCTACAAGATATCCGCCGCCTCCGCCATTGATAATGACAGTCTTCATGTCTCCCGCACATTCGTCGAAGATCACCTTGAACTTATTCTTCATTCCAAGCGGTGAAGTCCCGCCATGCGTATAGCCCGTCAGCTGCTTGAGGTCGATCGGCTTGAGCATCTCAAGCGCGTGCTCCCCCAGAGCCCTTGCAGTCTGCCTCTGTGACAGCTTTGCCAGCGCCGGTATCAGAAAGACATATATGCTTTGTGTGGTATCTCCCTTCATCACAAGCGTCTTGAACAGCCTTGCAGCCTTTTCAGGACCAATAGCTTTTGAGTAGTCCTCGCCGCTGATAGCTCCCGGCGCCTCCAGGAATTCATATTCTGCATTCACCGCATCAAGTGCATCAGTTGCAGGTGTTTGTATCTTATCCATCTCTACCCTCCGTCTTCTGATCTATCGTTGTAAAACCACAAATCGCCAAAATATGAATATCACATCAATGATCATCATGATAATGATGAAAATAGCCAGTGTCGCCTGCTTGTGGACCTTGCACCAGCGCAAAAGAAATATACCCAGCAAAAGAGCAAGATTTACAACTATATCTGCTAACAGTTCCATAACTACTCCCTGCTCCTGTTCTTCAGCTCCGTATACTTCTCCGCACTGCCCTTTGCAAGCTCCACCGGATACTTCGCCTCATTCTTGTCCATCTTGCTGTTGATGATCTCATCCTCATCCAGGCCGAGCTCATCCAGCATATTGCGGCAGTACACCATCACATCCGCCAGCTCTTCCTTAACGTGGTCTATATCGAAATCCGTATCGCTCCACTGAAAGCACTCGAGGAGCTCGTTCGCCTCGATTGAGATACTCTTTGCGAGGTTCACCGGAGTGTGATACTGTTCCCACTCCCGGTCAGATGTGAATTTTCTAATCCTGTCAATAGTTTCCTGTTTCATAAGTCAGGTCAGCCCTTATATGTTCAGTCAGCAAGCTCTTGCGGAAGCTGTCCGCCTTATACGCTTTTCTATACGCTTTTCTGTATAAATTTTGCCGTAAGCACGCGGCTTGCGCCGTATTCATCGAACCACTCTGCCTCGCCGGATACTTTTGTGCCGTCCTCGTCATACCAGCCTTCAAACACATGCCCTTCGGCCGGGTACGCATAATACGACTGCTGCCACTCGCCTGTCTCCTTCCACTGTGCATTATACACCGGGTTGAACTTCAGTCCTACACAGCCAGCTCCTTCAGCTGTCAGCTTAAGCGGCAGCTGCTCTTCTCTCTGAGGCGCCAGTGAACTGATGCTGCGCATAGGATTGCCCGTCGCGTTCAGATGCCTGAGGAGCGGATTCGCCGTAGTATCGAGCTCGGTAATGCAGTTGTTATGGCAGTAGAAATATTTGAGCTTAGGGCATGCGCTGAGATCGATCTCAGTGAACTTATTGTCGTTTATGTACAGCTCGACGAGCTCCTTGTTATGGCTGACATCCAGGCTGCCGATTTTGTTCATGCCCGCATCTATGCCCTGGCACGCCGCTAGATCGGTCACATCAAGCGATCTTATGTCATTGTCCTGGATCCCGAGTATCCTCAGCGAAACGTCTCCCCTCACATCGATAGCGTCGACGCTGTTGTGGTAAATATCCACAAACATGAGGTCTTTATGATTCGAGAGGTCAAGCGGACCGCACAGTCCGCAGTTTCTCAGATATATCTCAAAACTCTGCAGAGGATACACGTCTTCGTTGAAAATATGAATGCCGAAGCCGATCAGCTTTCCATCCTGCATCACTACTCCCGCGGGATAGTTGCCTGCCTGACCTTTCTGATCGGAATCCTCATAGCTCTTTGACTTGTCAGTCGTGGCTATCCTGCGGATAATTCGCTGGTTCTCTATAATCTTTTCACGGTTGGTTTTACCGTCAGCATCCTCATTGCTGAGGAATATGCTGATTCCTTCAAGGTCCAGCGGTTTGTAGCAGTCTGCGCCGAAGAACACTTCGTGGAAGAACCTGCGGGTGTTCTCTGCTCCGAGGGCTGCCGTGAACAGATCCGTGGATACGCCGCCTTCATCTATGAGACGGTCAGCATACTCCCTGTTCTTCTGCCACTTGGTCTTAAGATCCTCAGAACCGAGAAACGGCGATGCCTGCTCCATGTCGATAAAGAGCTGCAGAAATGCCAGAAAGCGCTCAATCGCCAGTTCGTCCTGGCTCTCGTCCGGCGCCTTCGCGTGGCATACCGGGCGGATATCGTCATACCACGCAGGCCTTGTCGGGATGTCCTGCATTTCTGTCATCTCAGCTCCGAATGCCCTGAAACTTTCTATACCTGCCTCAAATATACAATCGTGCCTGACCGACAAATCGTATATCTCAAGCAGAAAGAACCGCTTCTCTCCGGAATACACATAGTCCGTAGAAAACAGCGGCAGGTTCTTGAAGTACGGCATTATCACGAACGAGCTGAGCTGGTTCTCCTCGGCCTCGGTGACCGTCATAACAAGCAGATTGCCGACTCCATCGATATCAAAGCGTCTTGCGTGATGCGGTCTTCCGCCAATTACTGGATTTGCGAGAACAGCATCGACCGGCTGCTCCTCGACCTCATAGTACTTGCGCAGCAGCGCAAGACCGGCCTCCAGCCTCTCATTGATCAGTTTAACGTTCTTTTCTTTTGCAATACACATACTGTGACTCACTTTTGAATCAAATTCTTTATTATCCTAGCTGTCAGTCCCCAGATGCCGTGACCGTCGTATTCAAAATAGTCCGTTTGACCGGTCTTGCGGTATTCGCCGTAATGTGACAGATAGCTGAGGAGCTTTTCAGGAAGATCTTCATCCGGTGTTTCAGCAAGATCATAATGCTCCGGAGGATTCTCCTCCAGCCAGTTTTCAGGAAGCAGAAACACTTCCGCTACCTCATCTTCAGAAAGCACGAGGCTCTCTATGTCTTTTATATGCAGGGTGGCAGATACCGGGAATACCGACCTGCCGTCACCCATTATAAGCGGCTCAAGCTCCGAGATCATATCAATTGCATCCGGCTCGATTCCCAGCTCCTCGCAGGTTTCCCTGACTGCAGCCTCAATAACCGACTCGCCCGCTTCTGCTCTGCCTCCCGGAAAGCAAACTTCTCCGGGCTGCTTCACCAGCTGCGAGCGCACCTCAAGGAGCAACGCGTACCCGGAGTCTGTTTCTATCCACGGAACGAGTATTGCGTATTTTGTATCATTACTTGTCATCATCTTCCTTGTCCGGACCGGTCTCGTAGGTGTTGATGCGCACGGGTTCATATTTGCCGCCGCCTGTGTGGGTATACGTAACCTCGGTCACGGTATCTCCGTCCACTTCGATGTATGTTTCATCCGGAAAGAGCCCGGTCGTATTGCCGCCGAGCACGTAGTCCCATCCGAATGTTCCCGGTCCCTCGTCGTTGAAATCCTTAAAGCTCATATCCGGTCAACTCCTTATTTCCCGACTTTCTGACCATTCAGGATGACTACGTTTATCGGCTCGACGTTGATCTTCTCCCATACATGATTGACAACGTAAGGCTCGTTATTGAGGTATTCGTCGACCCCTGCTCTTTCGTCAAAATCAACTACGAGCACGGAGCCTTTCAGCTTGCCTTCCTCGTCAGTGAGACCGCCGGCACAAACAACATGTTCGCCGAGTTTTGCCATACCCTCGAGATGCTGAGGCCTTACAGCCATTCTCTTGTCCAGCATGTTCTCGCCATCATAAGCTGTGATTATAAATTGCATATCGCACCCCTTTTCTTAAATTCTCTCTTTCAGTTCAGACATTATCATCCTGTGGTAAGTCACGTGTCCCATTTCGTCTGCCAGGCAGTATACGAATGGATCCGGCTTGCCGTCCTCGAAGTACACAAGCATGTCGAACTCATCGTTATCTGCCGGCTCAGCGTGGACCTTGTCTGAATACTTGCGGAACACATCAACGACCTGCTCCATGGTCGTGCCGTGCTTCTCCAGCGTGTCGATAAGCTCCACGAGGAACGGCTCCTCAGGCACATTGTCGCGCACATACACGGATGCTTTCGGATCCATGTGCAGGCAGAATCTCTCGCCCTTGTGCGTCACCTTGCCCGGGCCTAATCTATCTTCAGCGTAATCAAAGAAACCCTCAAGCGTCTTCTCCATCTCATCGAGGTCACAGTCCGTGCCCAGCATGTGGTTGAGAGCGCTCAAAGGGTAATACAGCCATCTGCTGTTCTCGCTGAAACCGAGCTTGATGTGCTGTTCCTTGATCACATAGCATATATTCTTTTCCAGTTCTTCGTAATTAGGTTTCATATGAGAACCATCCATTGTCATAATTCACGCAGCACAAGTATGGTCGTTCCGAGGTTGTCGCCCGGCTGGACGCGCAGCACCTTCGGATGATACCTGTACTCATCGATTATCATGGATTTGAGGCTGGTTCCGCGGTTGTAGCCATGGACCAGTTTTATCTGATAAGTGCCGGAATCTGTGTTTTTCAGCGCTTTATCGATGACTTTTATTGCCTCATCACGGAACATTCCGTGGAGGTCTATGGTTATTATAGGATTTCCCATGTAGTTATACACACCTTGTGGGGATCGCTCCCGAATTTTAGCCTTGATTTAGCTTATGTTCACCAATAAATATTTATGGTTTCAGTCTGTTTGCAGCCCGTACAGAACAAGTCCGCCCTTGTTATTATACCCTGTATCCCACATTTTCCTGAGGTCGAACCACCAGTAACCGCTGTATGTCACGGTTTTGACCATCATTTCGCCGTCTTTCTCATCGTATCCGTTGATCAGAAACCAGTGCCATACATAGTCTTTCAGCGTACGGTCCTTGTGATTGAGGATCAGGGTCGGAATCGGATATCCCGCATCTATCTGTTTCTTAACAGCTTTTGCAGCCCTCTCATATGGCTCGCTTCCGTCCAGGGTATCCATGCTTATGCAGGTTACCCCTCTGTCGTTCAGATACTTTGAATATCCGTCGATATAGATGCTGAGCTTGTCTATCCCTGACAGTCTGGGCCACAGATACTTCTCCATCATGTGCGCAAAATCCACATAATCGCCCTTAGAGAGGTTTTTATGGTCGAATGGATAAATACCCTCAACGCCTTTGTGGATCGCAAAATACAGGCTGCTGTCACAGGCTGTCTCAGCCCCGCAGCCGCCTATACGCATCATGAAGGTCCGGAACCAGTCCTGATTGCCTCCATATGAATTGCCGATCATAAAATGCTCAAGTTCGCGGCGCATCGATCGTCCTCTTCCGTTACAGAGTCTTTGACTGCAGAGGCTTCCTCGGCACTATCCTCCGATATTTCACTGCAGGATATCCGATGACCATGCAAGTCACAACCTTATGGCCTCTCGGGAGGCTGATCAGTTTGCGCAGCTTTCTGCTGAGCCTTGTGCACATCACAAAGAATCCGCTGTAAAGGACTCCCAGACCAAGACTTTCAGCCATTAGCTCCATATATGCGCTTGCGAGTCCGGCGTCCACACTGCTCCTGCTGCTTACAAGGATCACAAACGGCGCTCCCTTGAAGAAGAAATTATCCGTTATATTGAAGCGCTCGGCAAATGCTTTGGAGCGCCGCGGCAGACTCGTTCCCTTACGGAACAGGTCGACACACATTGCTTCCGCTTCCGCCTGTTTGCTTCCCAGGATTGTATATGAGACGTTCTGGCTGTTACCTCCGGTCGGGCTGTATCTGCCGGCTTCGAGGATCTTCTGCACCTTCTCAGGTTCTACTGCCTGATCCGTGAACTGTCTTACCGTCCTTCTGCTCTTCATCGTTGCCAGAAGCGTATCAGAAGACAGCTCTGACATCGGTACTACAGGCTCATCAGTGCAATCATAGTTTGTCATTGTGATCGCAGCCTGCGGGCAGATCGCATAGCAATGCCCACACTCAAGGCAGCCGCCGGTATTCGTATGAGCTTTGCCGTTTTCTATGTGCAGATAGCTGCTCGGACAGTCCTTAACGCACAGCTCACAACCTATGCACTTCTCCTCGTTTACAACAATCGGATTCATTGTCTCCCCTTTTTCTCTAAGTCCCTTTTATTCCTGATCCGGCTGCTGGCCGTCATGCGCCTGCCATGCGCACTCTGTCAGCTTAAAATCGCTGAAAACCGCCGTGAACGACGAGTCCTCCGGCGAGCACGCATATATGCCGAATCTCACTTTGCCTGCGCCCTCATGCATATGGCAGATCCTCATCTGCTTCCAGTGGGAGCCGTCCTCTGAGCACTCGATCCGGTAGTCATCCTCCCTCCTGCTCAGACGGTACCACATCTCCTTTATATCCGCAGGTATCTCCGTAGTCGCCCAGTCTGACCATCCGTGGTTCGTAACTACGCTGCCGAGATGCTGGAACTCCTCGTTCTCATATTCAATGGAGCCCTTGAGCCAGTTCTCGCCGTCGAGATGCATGACAATACCGCACTGATCGAATCGGTGATGGCTCTCCCTGAAGGATGTCTTCACAACAAAGCTGAAGAATTTCTCCTCCGTCTCCATCTGCAATACAGGCGCATTGTCATTACGGAAATGGTAATATGTGCGCTGCCAGAGATCAGTGTGCGGCGCACTCGTTATATATATCTTATCTCCTGCCATCTCAAACGATGCAGGTTCTCTTGTCCATTTGAATTGATTAAGATCCATTATTCCGGCTTACTTGTCCAGCTTCAGTGATTCCAGTGCTCTTACGCAGGCATTGTAAGCTATGACCTTAGCGCTGTCTATTGCCTTCTCTTCTTCTGTTTTCTGCTGAGCCGCTTCTCCTGTCTGCGTTTCAGCATCAGGTACTACCTTGACCATGGTTTTCCTGATCTCGCCTGCCACAGTTTCATCATCAAGACGCTTATCGTCTACAAGCAGATACAAAGCGCGAAGATTATTTACAAGAGTCTGGATCTCCATCGTATAAATGATAGACCCGTCAATCTCAGGCAGTGCCTCAAGCTCGGCGATTCCCTGCTTGATCTCCTTGATGGCCTTAGCATCCTGGATCATCCCCTGAACTTTCTCTTTTGCTCCTATTGCAGCAGCTGCTGACTGCTCCTTTGCGCTCTGTACGATCTTTCTGGCTTCGCTGCCTTCACCGGCAACTTCTTTTGCTCTGCTCGCGACTTCGTCAAATACATCCTTAGCTCCGTCTCTCGCATCCTCTGCCAGATCCTTGGCTTTTTCAAAATACTCATCAAATATACCCATTTTTTACCTCCTGAGTTAGTTCCCCATTCCGGGGGCAGGTCATTTTTGGCGGTTTTTAGCGGTTCAGTCTTTATAATGCTTCCGCATGTATTCTATCGTCCGGTACAGGACTCTGCCGTGATAGATATCTTCAAGATGTCCGGCAAAGTCGAGCCCGTATCTTACCTGCATCTCCTGTAGTCGCTTATCTATGAGCTCCTGATCCCCTTTTCCGGGGTCTTTCAGGTAATCGTCGAGTGTCATCTGGCGGCCTTCTTCAGCGGACAGATTGTAAATGCCCGTTCCTATGAGCCGGACCGGCCGCTTCACTACCTGCTGCAGCAACTTCGAAGTTTCGCTGTATATGGCCGCCGAATTGCATTCCGTTGTGATGGCTTTTGACCTTGTGATACTCTGCATGTCCGCATATGTCAGCTTGAGCGTGACTCCCTTTCCGTGCAGATTATGCCTCCCTGCCCGTTCTTCGACTGACAGAGCCAGCAGCACCAGCACGTCGTCAAGCATCCGGTAATTGTCAGTATCTTCCTGGAATGTGACCTCGCGGCTGAGCGACTTGGCGTCCTCAGGCTTGTATTCTATCACCTTGCGGTCATCTATACCGAACGCGAGCTCTGTTATGAGCTGCCCGTGCTTGCCGAAGCGATCAAGTATCTCGTCCTTACGATCCCGTATATCCCGGACTGTATAAATGCCGAGCCTGTTCAGCTTCTCCGCTGTCTTTGCTCCTACCGTGTAAAGCGACTTTACATCGCGGTCTATCATGAGATTTACGAAGTCTTCAGGCGTCCTGATCTCAAAGTATCCGTCCGGCTTCTTCTCTTCGCTCGCTGTTTTGGCCGCCGTCTTGGAATATGCGATACCTACCGAACATGTAAGTCCAAGTTCACTTCTTGTGTGGGCCTTGATCTCACGAGCCATCTCTCCTGCCCGCTCAAAGTCACCGGCGCTGTATGTCACATCGAGATAGGCTTCGTCCAGCGCTATGGGTTCCATCTTGACCGCATAGTCGTACCAGATCTTACGGAGCTGAGCGGATACAGACCTGTATTTCTCAAAATTCGGATGCATGTAGAGGCCGTGCGGACAGCGCCTGTATGCCTCCTTTATATTCATAGCGGAATGGACACCGTACTTTCTCGCCTCATAGCTGCAGGTAGCAACCACACCTCGCTCTGTCGGCAGCGCGCCTATTATGAGCGGCTTTCCGGCAAGAGACGGATCGTCCCGCACCTCGACCGACGCGTAAAACGCATCCATATCCACGTGAATGATGATCTGTTTCATTTCAGCTATAACGATTCTCCGAACTTTCTCAGTTTCTGGAGTTCTTCCTCCGACATGCCCGGGTCATATCCGTTATGTGTGAACACTCCCATATCCTCCAGCTTGAGGTAGCCCAGGAAGTCCCCGTTATACGAGAACATGGCTCCGTCATACATGTCCGGATCTCCGGAGCTGAGGAACATGGCCACTTTGCTCAAGTGCGCAGGCTTCTCCGGATATGCAGCCGCATAGAAGCGGTCTATGGTGCATTTCAGCTGGCCGGACAGTCCGTGATAATAGACAAGTGAAGCCAGCACCAGCATCTCTGCCTCTTTCAGGAGCTCATAAACCTCCTGCATGTCATCCTTCTGTACGCACTGTCCGTTGCCTTTGGTATGGCAGTACTCGCATGCGAGACAGCCGGCGATCTTCTTTCTGCAAACATTTATTACATCCACTTTATTGCCCGAAGAAACGGCTCCTTCGCGGAATGCGTTTATCATCTGCGCAGTGTTTCCATTTGGCCTCGGGCTGCCGTTAAGTACAAGTATGTTCATAGTGTTATCTCCCAATTATTTACAGCAGGATCGCGCCTTCGCCGTATCTCACCGGTATCTCGTTGAGACGCTTCGCGAGGCGTGCCCTGGTCTGTCTTACTTCGTCCAGCATGGCTTCCTTGTCCCTTGGAAGCCAGCCCTGCATCCTTACCACGTTGGACGGATGCAGCCCAAAGTACAGGCAGTTATCCAATTCGAGCATCTGAAGGAAAAGTTCCTCTTCGTCGATGTGCTCTCCTATAGTCGGCTCGATAAATCTGCCTGCCTGTATATCGTCATAAAGCGGACAGCCCGGGTCCGCGTGGATCGTGCCTGTGAAAATGAGATACGGAGTGGTCCTGTTGAGGATCTCCGCAGTGGCTATTGCGTTATCTCTCGACCTGCCCGGACCCGCACCTCCGAATATGACATTGGCTCCGTAATTCATGCCCGCAGCCCTCAGTCTTCCGAGCTCATACAGAGCCTCCTTGCTGTCGTAACCTTTGTTCATAAGAGCAAGAGCCTCATCAAGCCCGCTCTCGATGCCTACATTCAGCTCGTTGATGCCAAGCTCTCTCAGGCGAACGAGCTCTGCATCAGTCTTGCCGCGGATGTTGTTGATCGACGCATACATGGCTATCGTCTGCACGTATGGAAGATACTCGTGTATCTTCAACGCTATCTCCTCCAGCTTGCCTGCGCTGAGAGCGAACGGATCACCGTTCTCCAGAAACACCCTCCTCGCGCGTGGCGCAAACGCCCTGGCTTCGGCAAGATCCTTTTCGATCTGCTCCATGGACTCGACACTGAACGGTGTATCCCTGTACATGGTGCAGAATGAGCATTTGTTATGTGAACAGCCTGTCGTCACCTGCAGGAGCAGTGAATTTGCCTCAAAAGGAGGCCTGAATGTAGTTCCGGTGTATTTCATCTATCTGTCTCCTCTGCCCTGCATCAGCTTTACGTTTTTCTTCTCCCAGTATCTCATGAAAGATCCGGAAGGATTCCCTTCTTCGAATGGAAGAACCTCAAAACTGTCATAAAAAGCTCTTTCCAGGGCAAAGAAGTCCGCCTCCGGATTACTGATAATATGACGTTCCAGCGCATCCTTCTTTGCGTAGAATACGTCCGGTACTATCATGCCCAGCAGGCCTCTCTGACGGAGCTCAACTCTCTTCCAGTATTCATCGGCATGTTTCGCATTCTCAGGGCGGATGACCCCTCCCGCGCAGAAACCGTGCGGCTTGAATATAGACATGCACGGTCTGCTGCTTCCCGTGACATAGATCTTTATCTCGTCGGTAAGGTCGACGACCATCGATGATGTAGTCTGATCAGCGAACATATCTCCGGCGTGCATGCATACGGAAGAAACGCTTGCCCTGCACATCGGATCCTTTACCGTATGCTGTCTAAGCGCCGCGAATGCGTCGTATATGGAGTCCAGCCTGCTGCTGCATGTCATTTTTCTGCGGTTTGCGGCGGCCGAGAATGTCGAGTACAGGAAGTCCGAGTGCTTCTTCGCAAAATCGCAAGGCTCTCCGGAGTACGCATCGCAGTCATCGCCAAGTGTCAGGCGATTCGATATGGATGCATGCTCGTACTTCTTATTTGCCCATTCCCTGCCTGCGGTCTCGAGCACATATATCTCCTGCCGGTCCATTATCAGGTAGGAGTTGTCATACCTGAAGTTCTTGTCATAGCCGCAGTTGCCTCCCTGACCGTGCTTTTCCAGCAATTCTGTTATGACCCGGACCGCTTCATATGCGGTATTGCCCCTTTCCAGTCCGAGCCTTACATAATCCATTCCAATCAGCGAGTCCTCACCGTATTTGCCCTTGGTAAACACAGCCTCATTGCCGATGCAGACGCCATGCTCGTTAACTCCCATCTCGGCTCCCCAAAGCCATACAGGACGTGAGATGACCATTGCATTGGTCTCTTCAACCTGATCGATGCTTATGTATGTGCATTTGAGAGTATCTTCAGTATGCTTCTTGTGTTCAATGAACTCGATGATCTGCGGCTCGTTCGGGCTCCTGTCGGAGTTCTTAGCGAAAATCGAATGACCTTCACCGATCCTTCTGCCTATTGTATCGCACATAACAGCCCCCTATCCCCAATGTTGCTTCTGTCAAAGTTCAAATACCAGACCGGTCTGCAGTGCGTGCACCTTATCGCCCAGTTCCTCGTGCATAATATCCCAGGCTTTCTGTCCCGTGCAGTGACCAGTATATACAGCCTCGACACCGGTATCTCCTACCCTGCGGGCAAACGCCCTGACATAATCATCGCTCTTGTTGAACAGATGAAAGCCCCCGATCATGGCATTGATCCTTTTGCTGGGATATGCCTTCATCACTTCGTTTATTATATTATCCGCGCCGGCGTGTGAGCAGCTGTTGAAAACGACAACTCCATCACCCATCTCAAATACCAGGCTGTGCTCATGCCTGAAGTCATCCGGAATGTACCGCATGAATCCCTGCTTAAGATACATCTTCTCCATCCTGCCCAGCTTCTCAAGTCCCGGAGTACTGTGACCAAGCAGTCTTATTCCATCCGATATCATCATGTCGGGACCGGCCTTTACGATCCGGTCTGCATGACGGGTCATTATGCCGCGCGGAACACCTGCGTACTTGAACCGTATGCCGTGTCTGTCGTAGCAGTTCTCTTCGCAGCCCTGTGCAACATAAAGCTTTGCGTGATCGTTCAGCTCGAAGAATCTGTCCAGTCCGTTTGCATGGTCATCATGAGCATGTGAAAGGACAGCAAGATCAACCTTGTTGAGATCGAGTCCCATCTTCTCTGCGTTTACCGCAAACAGCGGCGAAAGACCCGCATCCAGCAGCACGGTCTTATCCGCATATTCGATATAGAATGAGAGGCCCCATTCACCTTTGAGGCCCGCTCCGTCATTGTTATCTACAAGAACTGAAACTTTCATAGAACTAGTCAAGGAATTCCACCCTTCCGTCTTCTATATGGTATATCGCTCCCGCGACCACCAGTCCCTCAGGGTCATGCACCGGATGGATCTCCAGCTCATGCCTTATTACCTCCACTCCGTGCTTCACGTTGAGGCAGCTTGCTTTGAACGGGTCTTTCTCGTCACCTATAGCGAGCTCGATATCCCTGATGATCGAATCTATGAATCCGCCGGCGTGGCCTTTTATAGCCGAATCGACTGCGCCACATCTGGTATGGCCAAGCACCAGTATGAGCTTGGTGCCCAGGTGGTCTGCCGCGTACTCGATGCTTCCGAGCTGGTGATCATCTATAACATTGCCGGCAACTCTTATCACGAACAGTTCTCCTATGCCGGCGGAGAATATGCTCTCCGGTATGACACGCGAATCCGAGCATGTAATGACTATCGCATAAGGATGCTGCCCATTCTGAGCCGTATCCTTGCGGATCTCTGTCGAGATGTCCCCATGCGGAGTAAGTGCACCCATATATTTCTGATTGCCGGCTATAAGCCTCTGTTTAGCTTGTTTTGCATCTATCATCTGCTTCACCTTATCCTAGTCCGGTACCTGCACGTCTTTTTCAGGTGCAACATCCGGATCATGCCCTGACCAGCCGGTCTGAGGCATTGTCATTATCTTCTCAATGTCATTTTCATCCAGTTTTACCAATGCAAGGTTCTGTTTTATTCTGCCGGGGTCAGTGGATTTAGGCAAAGGTATCACCCCGCACTGACATGCAAAACTGAGACATATCGTCTGTACTGAAACATCATACTTTTCTGCCAGCGTCACAAGCAGTAGATCCTCATTGAGTCTGCCCCTGGCAAACGGGCTCCATGCCTCAACGCATATCCCATGAGATTGTGCAAATGATACAGTGTCCCATTGAGTGTATCCCGGGTGGAACTCTATCTGGTCCAGCATAGGCGATACATTGCAGACCGCGAGCAGATTTTCGAGATGGTGCGTAAGGTAGTTGCTGACACCGACTGCCTTTACCAGGCCTTCGTCATACAGGCGTTCCATCGCCCGCCAGCTGTCTCTGTCGACCTTATAATCTCTCGCAGGCCAGTGAAGCAGGTAGATGTCAGCGTAGTCCATTTTCAGCTTCTTCAGAGACTGCTCATACGCCCGGAGCACATTATCATATCCGAGCTGGGTCCTCCACGCCTTGGTGGTGATGATCAGCTCCTCACGGGGAACATTTCCTGAAGCTACGGCTTCTCCCACTTCTCTTTCATTGCCGTATACCGAAGCGGTGTCTATGAGCCTGTAGCCGGCATCAAGCGCAGAGCAAACGGCCTCAAAGCTCTTTTCCCCAGCCTTATATGTTCCGAATCCTATGCCCGGCAGCTTGAGGCCATTCATAAGCTTTATTTCAGGAATCGTCATAACGCATTCTCCTCATTTGATTACAGACAAATACTTTGCAGGGACTTTCTTAGTAAGCCAGACCCCGTTTACCGACCGGTAGAATGTGTAACCGTCTGCATGCATTGCCGCTGCATCGACAGTGTAGATCACCGGCTTACCATGTCTTTGCCCTACTTTCAAGGCTGTCTCTGCATCTCCTGAGAGATGTACATACAGCCTGGACTTCGGAATGAGTCCCTCTTCATCTATAGATTTCTTATACTTAAGTCCCGTTCCATGATAAAGAACCGCCGGAGGTATCACTTCAGGCAGTTCTACATCGACCGGGATCGAATGCCCTTGGTTGGCTCTGATGAGAGTCTTGTCCTCATTGAAGGAGTAACGCTGCTTTTCATCCTGAGCAACGATCCTCTCAAGAGACTCCATGTCCAGAGGATGCGTTTTATTTACGCCCCTGATCAGATCATCGACCACAGCCCAGCCATGCTCATCCAGAGAGATGCCAATGACTTCCGGATGATGTCGCAAGATGAGGCTAATAAATTTACTGGTGGTTTTGTCACTCATAAAACTAAAGTTCTTTCAGCCCTAATCCCTTAAGCATTACATAAAGCTTTTCAAGCTTCTCCGTAGGTGGTACGAATATTATGAATCCGTCCCTACCTCTTGTCAGTAATACTCTGTAGCTGTTGACACGATAAACGTTATTGTCACTTGTGAAAGGTTCATTCGGCTTAAACTTATCCCATGATTCACCGTTCCATACCATGTCACGATCCCAACAAACAATTGGCATGTCAAGCTCTAAGCCTTGAATTCCAAACTCCGTAACAACAGTATTAAGATCGCAACAAGAGTACCCGCTTCCTCTAGATGTGTTGAACCACTTACCATACTTGCCCCTATTAATAGCTCCAAAGAACGAGTTGTCTACGCCATACTTTGGTAAGTCTCTACCTTTTGATGAGGCTATCAGTCCATATCTTGCATCTGGGTCTTCACCATATCTTTGAATACAATAATTCTTTGCAGCATCAAGGTTCCGGGTAATAGCCATTGAGAATCCTGCTTCGTATATTGGCTCAACATATGACCTGGCCATATTAATATCACCATCAATCAGGCAATTGGCAAAATTGCTCACATCGCCAGCAAGATGCGTTCGTAGCGATACAGTAAGATCCAGAGATGCAGCTTCATCTATGTCTAATATATTCTGGTCTTCTCTAAAAACAGGTTTAAGCTTACCAGGACAAACTATTTTCCATTCTTTAGAGCCTTTATTCAGTGCTGTATTCCACTGTTCTATACCTGAATTCTCACCCTTGTATATCTCCTGGCCTTCTCCAACAAGAATAAGCAGCACACACCAATCTAGACGTTCCTCGCAAAGACGAACCATTACATCTGGCTCTGACTCGGTATCTGACTTATTCTTTGAGGCCATCTGCTGAACATCCCAAGCACGCTGGCCCTCATCAAATACAATGACATTTTTCTGGAAATCTTTAGCCTTGTGCTGCAGGAATTCATTTATAACAGTATGAAGATCCCTAACAAACACTTTACTATGGAGTGCATCTGTAAGCACTTCTACCAGAGGTCCATTGCCGGAAAGATATACCGAGTTGACAAGATTGTTACTTTTACAAATATCATATACATACTGCAACCCTAAGAAGGTTTTTCCTGCTCCAGGTACGCCTGTAACAAACGCAATAACATGCTCGTGGTTTTCTTCTGCATGTTTCGTAATTTTTGTTAGGCATTCAAT
>JBGUKU010000005.1:0-10054 GCA_045114615.1 Anaerovoracaceae bacterium | reverse complement strand
GTATGGAAGTTAACGATGACATATGGTACTTCCTGCGGATTGTCGTTGACTGATTCCCTCCATTTTTTACAGGTCGTCCTTATCAGCTCTGTGATCGTATCTTTATCTTCGCCATCAATACTTACGATCTTAGAAACAGTGCATGAGTCGTCAGAAAACTGCAATTCAATACTGTCTATCCTGTCTGTCTCAGGAATATCGACCTTCTTATCATTTGTACCAGTACAGCCGGCAAAAGCTAAAACAAGAGAGATCAATAATACAAGGAAACTGGCTTTCTTCTGATTATCCATCGGTCAAACAACTATCCTTCCTTTATTTCTATTGTCATGTCGCTAAACCTCTCTTTGATATCTATTATACTACTTCATTCGTTTTTCAAAGCGGAAATCCAGACCCGTTCCGCCGGTTCCATCATCTTCAGGCCCGTCTTCATCACATTCCTTAGAATCCGTATGACACGGCTCCGGATGGAAAGGATTGAAGAACTCCACAATATGGAATCCGCACTTGTTGACATAGAAATGGATATTCCTGGTCTCAAAATATGGTGTAAGTGTTTCCCAGACTTCGACCTCCGGATGCAGTCTTTCTATCTCGCACCACGCGGTATAGCCGATTCCCTTGCTGTGCACTTCAGGCAAAGTGAACAGCAGATCCAATTCTCCCCGCGTACCATCTGTATGGATTACCGCGCCCCCTGCCCTTTCGCCATCGCAGATGATCCTATATGCCTCTCCCTTATCTATACTGTCCTCTATAGTTCTGCGGGATATGATCTCGCCCTCTTCCTCGAACTGATTATTGCGCATACCAAATTCTTCTGTGGATCCATATTTAAATGCCCATTGATTGTCTTTGATAAACTGCTCTCTGTCGTCTTCCTGCAAAGGGATCAGCTTCACTTGTGTTTTCTTCATTGCTCCACCTCCTGTCCGGCGCCGGAACAAAAAATCCCGGCGATGCCAACAACATCTTACCGGGCTCACCCGACACCTTATCTGATAGGCGGCCTGCGGACTTCTGTCCACGATCCCCTGTGCTACGGCACACTATCCTCCGGTGACCAGCTTTATTCGTGATATGGATGCATTATACGTTTATTTCGTATTTAATACAAGCTGCTTTTGAGGTGGTTACTCACATCTTTTGCTATATATATTCATCCTTTTGCTCGTTATCTATTTCCATAGAGCTGATCACTAACTCTCCGCATCCAAGAGGATCGTCACCATTCTGAACTTCTATGTTATACATTTTGCCTTCTATAACGACAAAAGCCTCATAATACCTTCCCACATATTCATCGGTTTCATCTGTCGCAGCCACTATCTCATCAATGCAGTCAGGCAATGGTCCGTGCTCATCTGAAAAATCAACAAGGTCATTCTTATGCTTCTCTTTGAACTCCTGTATCAGTTCAGTATCATAGTTACCATACTCCCATATCGTTATCTCTGTCATGTCATCTATGCATTTATATGACTTCGCGCTGATTCTTTCCCTGCCATCATCACCGATCGTAACCCCAATATCATCATTATCATGTGTAAAGCGTTCATCTGGCATGGTATATGTCAGATTGCCTATATGGTCACTAAGAAGTATATGTATATTACGAGGTGCGATATTCATCACAATAACAGTTGCCACAACTATTATCAGCGCCAACAACAGGCACGCCACTATCCTGATAGTCCTGTTTGCCCTGCGATTGCGAATCGCCATCTGCTCATTGATCCTGGAGAGCTGCTCTATTATCGCATCCTGATCATGACTTTCGACAGGCTTTTCTCCCAGCAATTCTGAGACTGACACTTCGAAAATCTCGGCCATATCAGATAAAAGTGCAGCATCCGGAACTGAAAGGCCCTTCTCCCATTTTGATATAGTCTGCCTTGTCACATGCAGCCTGATTGCCAATTCTTCCTGTGTAAATCCTTTATTCTTCCTGATAGTCCTAATGTTCTCATTTAGCATAGCCGCCACCCCAGTATGTTCTGATTTTCTGCTTTTATAGTAGGTCTACAGTCATCCTAAAGCAAGCAACGCAGATTAACATCTGTGGATTATAGTATAAACATCCGCAAGCGGAAATAGTTGCAGGCTATTTTCATAATAGAACACTGAAAAATATGATTATTTAGGTTCGATTAAGCTTCCTGCAGTATCCTGTCATTGTCAAACAGAGAGACAACAACTTTTCTTCATAATACTCCATACAAATACCTATGACGTTTCAGCCATGAAGGATATAGAGAATCCCTCATGGCTGTTGTCATAGTGGAGAATTAAATATGGTATTACTTCTTTATTCATCTGGGGTGCTCATATCTGGCTGCATCCATGCGTCTTGATCTGCTCCGCTGGCGGATGCCCATCAGGAAATCGTTGCAATCTTTCCCGATAGTTGGAGGCTCATTTCTTATCACATATCTGTCCTGCAGTTGCTCCGCGATGGATCTTGCGGCACTCCTGCCTGCATAATCATTGTCAAGATGCAGGGCGATCGTCTTCACTTCAGGATGGTTCTGAAGCGCATTATCCAGTGCTGCCGGGATCTTTATGTTTGGCCTGTTAGGACTCGGGGCGTACACTCCGCCGAGAGATACCATCGGTTCAGATCTCCATTCACCGGTTCTCATCTTCATGACCGTTGCGTGTGAGAGCAAATCTATGGCACTCTCGAACACGTGCAGTGTGCTGCCAGCGCAATCGACTCTGAAGGCATATCGCTTATCTGACCCAGCTGCATCGCCCATTAGCCTCTGACCGTTTGTTGCGCGATAACATGCATAGGCAGCTTTACCTGACTCATCATAGCCAATGAAAATGCAGTTGTGATACGGCAGGGACTCATACAGCAGACCTTCATCAATACAGTCTCTGATGATCTCCCGGTCTATTCCCCGGCCGGTCAGATAGTGAATCACTTCAAGATTCGTCTCGCACTTTTCCGGCAAGAGCAGCTTTCTTTCTGTACTGCTGTTGTCCCGATTGAAAACCCTGGGAGTTTCAAACTGAAAATCTCTGGAATTATCTGTCAGGATATTCATCGCTTCAATGAACGGAAGGCCTTTGACTTTGATCAGATAATCGAGCGCAGATGTGCCGCCGAAGCCTCTGCTCCACCAAAACCACTTACCGTTAGACAGTTTTAAGGAGTCATGCTCGCGTAAACACCAGGTATTTCCCCGCACATGCACAAGCTCTGTTGGTTCATATGTCTGAAGATATGTCATCAGATCTATCGACCGGGCCTGCTTTATCTGTTCTTCGGTATAGTAAGGCATGATCATCACCTCGCTTCGTCGCGGGAAGCACGGTTCTGCTCACGCCGGATCTGTTTTTCCAGAGATTTATTTATGCCGGTTATCATTTCATCGGCAAAAGACCTGATCCTTTCCAGAGAATCCTTCAGTTCTTTGACTTCTTTTCCGCTTGCCCACGAAGCCAGATAGGGATATGAATAGTTGGAAGAATCAATTGAATATGCTCCGGCTACAACACTGGCTATAGCTTCAGCTTCCGTCTCCATGTGTCTTCTGTCGAGAGGAAAGTCCTTGTCGCGGCCTTCCTTTGAGTGATATGTGGCGTGGCTTATCTCGTGGATCAGGGTCTTGATTGTTTGAGCTTCGCTCATTCCTGTCTTGATCGCTATCCTTTTTTCAGCATCGTTGTAGTAACCTTTGGCTCCTCCTTCGATGTCTTCAAAGGTGATCGGTACCGGGCTTATACTCACAAGCGCCTTATAGAATCGCTCATACTCTTTGACATCGCCTGTCAGCTCATGGATATCCAGTGAAGGTAGTTCCCTGCCCTCTGTCTGCGAGACATCCCATACATATGCGATCTTGAAGCCGACTCGCTCTATTGTTTTCTTCTTTTCTGATCCTGTTCCGCTGCTGTCGGCATCGGGATCGTCCATGTCATCGATCTCAACCTTATACTTACAGGGAGCCAGGATCTTGATTCCCTTCTCGCCTTTCTTTACCTGCCTGCCGAACTTCTTCTGCCAGTCCACGTAGCCTGCCACACAGGTCGAGCCCGGAGCCTGCAATGCGATGAGCAGGCAGTTATTCAGAGAATAATTGTGAAAGCGTGAAAAGGTTCTTATGACCGTCTGAAAAGATTCGCTGTTATAGCATTCGACAACACCTTTCTCCAGTTCTTCGGTCAGTTCCTTTATTCGTTCCTTTTGAGATTTCCTGTCAGGACTTCTGTTTCTGTTATAACTCATATATCTCACCATCCTTTGCTGCATAAAAAAACTGCAGACGTATTTGCCTGCAGCAATGTATTCAGCTTGTGATGTTTATGAGTTATTCAGTCGTATATCGCGCAGTTTACTCGATGATGTTCTTTGCCCACTCAGCGCATTCCTCGGATTCCATCAGGCACAGCTCCTGCCAAATACCTGCATAATATATGCCTTTTGACGGGTCTTTTGCCAAATTCTTCCGATTGCTGCATATATGATGAGTATCATATACAGGATTCATTTTCCATGTCGCCTTAGGAGCACCTTCGAGCGTAAGGACTCGCTTTTCGTCAAAGCGTAGCAGGCCGGCTCCCGATCTGCCGTCATCGAACGACAAGCGATCAGCTGCTTTGAATAATACATTTGTTTTGCTCTGGTTGAATCTGTCTGCAGAGTGAGGATGCCAGAACACTTTCCTGATTTCGTCCGGATCACTTATTACCTCACCGATCTGAAGATATCCCCATATGATCTGCAGGTCGTTGTCTCTGTAATAATCGCCGGTTCTGCGTTTGAATCTGTAGTGCCCGTCCTTTCTTTCGACAAAGTGAAAATTTCCAAAGAACAGGAACAAATCTCCTGCAGATATGTCGTTATTTCTAAGATACGAGGCTGCCGCATTGACTTGTCCGAATGCCGGGAACCATCCCGGAATAGAATCCTTCCTTCTGCATGGATCCAGATCCGGATCAACATGGCAATGATATGTGCTGCCTTTGTATTTCAGGTCATCAATAATGTTACGGTAAGTAGATTCGCAATAACACAGATCATCGTAAGTATAGAAGTCTTCTGATGCAGGAATAGGCATCGAAATCATCGTCCCGTCTTCAAAGATAGGGCTTACGATACCGCCGTTTGCTGAGTCAAATCCTTTTCTGCTTAATATGACTTTCATTATTTAGGGCTATCTCATGTCAAAAAACATAGGTCTCTTAAGGTCACCTGCCCGTCGATCCATGATTGCTGCACTGCATCGCGGATAATATCATCATCCTTAAAATTCCCGATCAGAAATGGTGATTTCGGATCATGCAGCCTGCTATGCGCCATAACCTTTTCAGGCTCTGCATTGGCATAGCAATACCTGCAAAGATGCCTGCATGTATTATACGCCCCGATATCGCAGGAAAGGTAACAGGCACATTCTGCTCTAGCACCTTTCTTCTTCGGGGCTTTCAGCTTTTTACCGATTGCCTGCTCGTAATCGCTGATTCTCATACATCCGCTACAGTCGGCTCCATATACTGCAAGTTCATCGCCTTCGGCACATGGTTTGAGCGTCATACCATGTTCTGTAGCTATCCTCACTAATGCATTTCCCAGTCTAAGCCGCTGCTCCTTCTGAACCTCCCTGGCTTCCGGGAAGTTGCGTCTTACCTTAGGATATAGATCCAGAAAACTTATCACAGCAGTTTTCGTATAACCATCAAGTGCCGCAGCCATCTGCTCAAAAGCGCGGAGATGATATTCTTCTGTATATCGCTCAGATATGAAGATCGGATCATACCGCCAGCCCACAGAATCCACGCCAACCGTATCGGAAAGCTTAACGAATTCCTTTAGCAGCTTGTGTTTATCCGGTACATTCGGTTCTATATCTTTGCCATAAGGAGTTATCGTTACGAACCAGTACTGTCCATAGTCCTTAAGCAGATCCATATACCTGAACATCGGAACAGGATTCTTAGTGCAGAAACCTATCACATCTACAACGGAAGGATCCAACCGGTAGCGGCTTACCTGCTTCGGATCATATGGATTACGGACACAGACAAAACCTTCTTTCAGCCTGTTGGCAAACCAGTCTGAATAAAATGCCGGGATATCCGTACGCTGTCCTGTATTGATGATCATCCTTCTATTTGATTCCTTCGTATTCCCAAGTCTTTGTATTTATCAGCAGGTATTCACATGTTCCGATCGGATCTCCGGTTCGGTATGTTGAGAACAAATCGCAGGACAGCACATTGCCAAGTCTGTCGATCTGCATCACCGGGGTATGCCCTACTATCTGCAGGAGTTCTGTTTCTTTATACATCTTCTCGGGATAGAACTGCGGTCTGAACCAAAGCGGCGATGCATCATCCCACATCTCCCGCATACCGAGGCTGTTGATCTCTTCAACTACGGCATCGGTATCATCGTAGTCAGTATCTGGGGCATAGTATTTTACAAAAGCGTGTGTAAGACCTCCATGAAGGTACAGAATATCATCTATTCTGTGGATATATGCCATCTGGTTCCTGTCAGGAAGAACGGCTCTCAACTCGCTTAACTTCATGTTTACGACCGGTATCGCAAGTGTCGAGAAGCCGCTTTCATACTGCCCCCACTCATACGAGAGATCATGATTGCCATAGCACCAGAGCGTATCCGGGTACTTGTTCTGGAACCGTATCGCTGCATCGAAGGTATCTTCATACAGATCCAGCTGATACTCTTTGCCCCAATCATCGGGTATGTCCATCAGGCAGACCGCCTTTTCTACTGCGCCTGATTTCATTATTTCTGCGGCTCTGTCAAACATCCACGGCTTAAGGTGGACATCAGGTATTACAAGTACTTTCACTTCAATGTTCTCCCTTCAGAATCAGTATAGTCAGCTCGCGCACACCTTTCACTCAACTGAAGGTTTATCCTATGAGTGTTTCAGCTCCGCAGCCTAGTTCGACATTCTCTTATTTACCTGCCTGACCGTGTTCTCCAGAAATTCTTCTACAGTCGGCTCACGGTCTCCATATGTTTCCACAAAAGCTGGCGCTTTCTGGAGATATGTCTCATGTATAGCTTTTTCCATTTCTTCTCTGACTTCTTCTTCAGAGACACCATTCTGCAAGGCGACCTGCTTAAGTACGTCCTTCATTTCCATCTCTAATCCTCCAGCGCCTTATCGAATGCAAGCTTCACGCCTTCTTTGATGGTTTCATATGGCGTGAACAGTGCCGCTTCAAATATCTTGTCGTGACCGATGAAAAGGCTCGGCACCGACCAGTAATCATAGTTTTCTATGATCTCAGGGTGTTCATTCTCATTGATCATCTCGATTTCTATATTCCCGTACTCAGGGTTTTCTGCCCTCAACTCGGTTATCGCCTGCTTTGCGAAATCACAGTATTTGCATTCCTCAATATGGAACATCGTAATCTTCTTCATTCAAGTCTCCCATTTTTCATATAGGTCGAAAGCCATGCTCATTATCTATCAGAGGTATTGTCTTTACGTCCATGTGCTCGATACGCACATAGCCTTCCTCAGTCTTCATTTATGTTTCTGTAAAGATTGTTGATGCTTATATTTGCGTGTTCCGATATGTGCTTATTGATCAGACGGTCTCTGAAATCCTTGATGGCGACCATTTCATCTGCAATATTCTCAAGTCTTTTCTTCTCACCAGACACATAGTTCATCATTTTTTCTGCTGTGAAGTCCGTATTCATCTCCATGCAAATCAACCTGGAGAATTCTTCAGGATATCCCTTTCGCAGCATTAGCTTATACAGTAACTCACTCTTTTCACTCATATAGTTCCATCCCTGCAGACCGGAATTTATCTGCCTATTGAATTATCCGGAGTATCGTCCCCTGTAAGCAATTTTGAGAATTTATAATGAAAATTGTGCATTCCTTCTCTGATATAAAAACGATGCGTGTCTTTTCTGAGCTGGTTGCAGTCTACCTCGATTTGTGAACAACCATACTCCTTTGCTATTCTGCAGGCTTGCTCAAGCATATCTTTTCCTATTCCTTGATTCCTGAAATCGCAAGCTATTACAAATTCCATGATTTCTGCAATACGCTCCGCATGGTGAAGCTGTTCCTCAAACCGCATATTCAGAGCACCAATGACATAACCATCCTGCTCTCTGACAATGCAATAGTAGTCACTGCTATGCAGCTGATTATTATAGATGGTCTTAAACCGATCAAATTGCAGTTCTCTGTTTTCCATATCACAGATCAAATCATAGACCTGTGCGCAGTCATTGGAAGTTGCTTTGCGATACATAACTTATCCATCCCTCCGGATCCGTAATGATCTACCCGTATACAAATGGTGAACGATACTCTGCGTTGATCTCAATGATCTCTTTTTCGCCATCAATGTAAGGCTTGTATATTGTTTCTATTCGTCCGCCGCCGCGATTGTCACATCCGGAACAGAATTCACAATCGATTCCGCACGCACCCCACAATGCCTGATTAACTATCCGTTCTCTCTCCTCACGGGTCGTATCTTTGATAAGTATTGATCTCATGTTAATCCCTCCCCTTGTTATCTTTGAAAGCGCAGACATGGATCATGAATGTCGTCATCGAAGTCTTCAAAGACCGGTTCTGCAGCCTTGATCGCTCCTAAGCAGTGAATCCTTACAACATCATTATTGTCTGTTTCAGATATTTGCCGCAGTTGCCCCAGATAAGGTCTGACGAACGCAGGCCTGCGTTTGCCGAGAACACGGAATATCTCCGGTGCTTCCATTCTTACCTTGTCATTCTCATCGTACAGGAGTTTCTCGAATACCGGCATGCAGCTCCCGTAAATATCCGGTGTGTTAGTGGCGATGTTTTCCGCGGCCCATATGAAACTCAGTCTGACCTTCGCGTCCTCGTCAGTAGCAAAACGAAACAGGCTCGCCCAGTACGGTTCTATTACTTGATAGTTGCCTCGCCCGATTCTTCCGAGAGCATTGACCGCACGCTCCCGCAAAAGCGGCAACGGGTTATCTAGGAAAGCGGCTATTTGGGGAACGATAGTCTGCACTGACATAGGAAATGCAAGTCCCATCTCGCCAAGCAGCCAGAGCGCCTTTGCCTGTATCTTTACAGACTCATGGCTGAGGAGCGTTGCAACATATGGAATGCACTCTTCCCACCTGCTTCTGTCTTTTGTCAGTATTCCAAGCTCTTTATAGAGTTCCGATTCGTTCAGCAAGTCATATTCACTTGGTTTCACTTCCCTGTATATCATCTGTATGAATTACTACATTGAGGTTATAAAATGAACCAGCGCCAGATATATTCCTACTATCAGAACAACAAAAGCTATGACAGGAAATACTATCTTCTTCCAGTTCTTCTGCCGGATTCCTGATACAACAACACATATTGTTACAATCAACAGTGCTAATAATACTAATGCTATGATTCCCGTAATGCCCATTACTAAAGCCCTATATTCCTGTTCTGTACAATTCGATTACATTGATAACCGGCTCCTCATACGGATGAACAGCTTTTATTGCAACGATCGTTTCCTCAAGTCTTTCTCCTGTGACCGTTACCTCAACCTTGAGTTCCTCTTCCTCGCTAATTTCATTTTCTTTTCCAATGAACGGATCAGTACCGGAGAGCGGTCTCCATGTACCAATGACTCTGCTGTACGACAGGCAGCAATCGTAATTGCCGATGTGCCCGGCATCAACACTTTGAAGCGCTTTTCTCAGCTCCTCAAAGTGTGATTCGGGAATGTAGATCTCCAGTTTGTCATACTTCTTGTCCATGTTTTAGTCCTGATCTGTGCGCATCCCGAATTCCTCGCACAGTTTATCAAAGCGCACCTGCTCCTTTTCTTTTATGGATTTTGACAGATCGTTCATACAGTGATGTATGACATCTGCGTCTTTAAGAACCTCATCCATCGGTCCATCTGTAACAAGCTTATCGTCATGATGATAAATGGCTGAGCAGATGATCTCTGCCTCTTCTTCATCCGTGAGTTTCAGTTCGATCAGGATCTCTCTTGCCAGATCAGCTCCCTTATGTGCATGGTCATCATATGATCCGCTCTTA
>JBGUKU010000004.1:0-96285 GCA_045114615.1 Anaerovoracaceae bacterium | reverse complement strand
ATTTTTGCCCATTCTTCTTCTATGTACTGCCACCTGTATGCATCCTGCGGCAGCATGTCTTTAGTGCCCTTAGGCGCTTTCATTGCCATTTTTTCATCCTTTCGTGCGGATCATTTATAGTATTCGTTTTTGCGGGAAATCATTTCATCAAATCTCTCGCTGTATATTTTATAGTTGCTGACGTTGGCTATGCGCTCGAGCCTGTCTTCGTCAGGATAATATACTTTCCCGACAGCTCCGGCTCCGAGGCCTATTACCGTCTGCTTGTCTTCCATGATTCGGATATTATATATCGAATGCTTCCCGGGCAGACACCATCCGACATTTTCAAGAGCACCTATCTGGTGCTTCTGCCTGTATATGTAATATGGCCTGTATCCGGCTGAGCTTAGCATGGCTCTTGACAGATCGAGCATATTGCTTACAGTATCAGCGTTGTGTCTGAAATATGCGGGATCGTTTTCACGGAGTCTGGAGCCTCTCTTCACCGAAAGCGTATGTACGGTGATATTTTCGGCTCCAAGACCTATTATTTCTCTGAGGCTTGCCTCAAAGTCATCTTCATTCTCTTCAGGAAGTCCGGCTATAAGGTCTGCATTTATAACATCAAACCCGGTCTCGCGGGCTATACGGAAGCCTTCACGTATATCATCAGCACTGTGGTCACGTCCGATCAGTCTCAGTGTCTTATCCTTCATTGACTGCGGATTAATGCTGATACGTGAGATTCCCAGCCTGCTGAGCGTATCCAGCTTTTCCTTTGTTATCGTGTCAGGTCTGCCCGCTTCAACTGTGAATTCAAGCCCGGATGGATCGATGCGGAAGGCTTCGGACACACTGCCGATAAGCCTTTCAAGCTGCGTGCTGCTCAGTGTGGTTGGTGTGCCTCCTCCTATATATATGCTTTCGAGTTCTGTACCGTTCTGTTCAGCAAGTCTGCCGGCATATGAGACTTCTTTCAGAAGATTCTGCAGATAAACCTCATGTTCTTCAGCAGGTGCTACATTGGATGCAAAACTGCAGTAAGCACATCTGGTGGGACAAAACGGGATGCCTATGTACATTGAAGCTCTCTCCCATGGAATACCTTTTACATGGCTTATCTGATAATCGGCTATATCAGCAAGAAGAGAAACTTTAGATGAGCACATGAGGTATCTGTCTTTGATTATGTGCTTCATCTTATCAACAGAGCTTTCTCTGCATATATCCAGAGCAGGTTTAAGAGGCCTGACTCCGGTAAGAGTGCCCCATGGAGGCTTCATTCCTGTAATGCCTGACAGAAGCTCATAAAACTCCCTTTTGATCTCTTCCCGGTCATTGCTGCCCTTTTCATTCACAAAATAGCTGTCAGTACCGAGAAGATGTGCTACAGGTCTGCCGCTGTACGCTATGGTCTCAAAGCTGTCATCCGGAAGAAAGACTCTGGCGAGCTCCATAAAATGATAATCATCATCAATGTTATTTATATAAAACCTATACAAACGGATTCGCCCTCTTTTCGTATCCTATAGTAGTTGGTGCGCCGTGCCCGGGATAAACAATAAGGTTTTCATCCAGGGTATACAGTCTGTCGTTAATTGAATGTAAAAGCGTAAACCAGTCTCCTGTAGGAAGATCCGTTCTTCCGACACTCAGTCTGAAGAGTGTATCGCCTGTAAAGATCTCTTTATCAGTGGCAAAGCATACTCCTCCACCGGTATGACCCGGAGTTTCGATTACACGCAGCTTTGTTTCACCCAGCGTGATTACGTCGCCATCTTTTAAAAGCATGGTCGGTTCAGGGCACTCATATGGCTGTCCATTTATGAGAGCCATTTCTTTTTCCGGGACCGCGAATCTTACAGAACTGTATTCTTCAACATACTCCTTAGCCTCTAGAAAATGGTCGTGATGACCGTGCGTAAGTAGCACATACTTCAGATAAGCGTTGTTCAGGATATCCATCTTTACATCCACCCCGTAATAGCCCGGGTCTATGATCGCTTTGAAACCTGTTGCATCATCGGTGATAAGGTATGTATTTTCCCCGTACATCCCGTCAGGGTAGCATTTGATATCAAGTCCCATTGTTTTCTCCTTATCTTGGTCTGAAGACTTTGATAACTCCTTCAACCTGCCTGAGAGCCGTCAGCAGCCGCTGTATCTGGTGCATATCAGTGATCTCTACAGTCAGAAGTGTATTGGTTGTCCCCGGCTCTCCCGGTGTGAGGTTCAGACCGACTACTTCAAGGTCGTAATCGTCGCAAACCTTTGATATATCTTTGAACAGACCTTTCCTTTCCTCAGAAACGACCTGAATGTCTGCATAGTATTTTCTTTCTTCATTAGGTGAATCCCAGTTCACCTCAATAAGTCTTCCGCGGTCTTCTTCCCTGATATTGCGGATATTTGCGCAGTCCGTCCGATGTACGGTAATGCCCTTTCCTTTTGAGATGTATCCGATAATAGGGTCTCCCGGAACAGGATTGCAGCATGTAGCTCTCCTGATAAGAAGGTTGTCGGCACCTTTGACGATTATGCCGTTCTCAGAATTTCCGGAGGATCTGGTGACCGTTTTCTTTTTGACTTCGATCTGTTCCGGCTCTTTTTCCTTTGTCTGATTGTCTGCTTCGTAATACTCGATCAGCTTCTGACCGAGCTTTGAAACGGTGCTTCCGCCTCTGGAGATCTGAAGAAAGAGCTCGTTTACGTTACTGCAGTTGAAGTCCTTTACTGCCTTAAGAATGTATGCATTCTTGGTAACAAGCGCCGGATCATACCCTTTCTTTTTTATATAATTGTTTATGTTCGTACGGCCTTTGCTTACGTCGGAATCCTTGTCAGCCTTACGCAGCCAGTTCCGGATCTTATTCTTTGCGCCGGATGTCTTGCACTTCTTAAGCCATTCAACGCTCGGCCCTGATGAGTTGGCAGATGTGACGATCTCAACTATGTCTCCGTTCTGGAGAGGATGGTCGATAGTGACCATTTTTCCGTTTACCTTGGCGCCGACACATCTTATACCAACATCTGTATGGATCTTGAATGCGAAGTCGAGAGGAGTACTTTCAGCCGGAAGTTCTATGACATCACCGCCCGGAGTGAATACAAACACCTGATTATCGAACAGGTCCACTTTTACAGTATTGAGGAATTCCACCGAATCATCGGCTTCCTTCTGCCATTCAAGAGCCTGTCTCAGCCATGCCAGCTTCTGCTCGCTGTCATCAACAGCTCCCGATACCTTTCCTTCTTTGTACTTCCAGTGTGCTGCGATACCGTATTCGGCTATGCGGTGCATCTCGTATGTCCTTATCTGGATCTCGAAAGGCTCTCCGTTATCTCCAAGAACCGTTGTATGTATCGACTGATACATGTTTGGCTTTGGCATCGCAATATAGTCTTTGAATCTGCCGGGGATCGGCTTCCATCTGTTGTGAACGAGTCCAAGTGCCGCATAACAGTCCTTTACGCTCGATACAAGTATTCTGACAGCAAGGATATCGAAGATCTCGTCTATCTGCTTCTGCTGGACGATCATCTTGCGATAAATGCTGTAAAGATGCTTGGATCTTCCCTTTACATCGTGCTGAATACCTGCTTCGTCCAGAATGTTTGAGATTGTACCCGTCAGAACTTTAAGATTTCTGGCGTATTCAGACTTTCTGCGGTCAACAGCTGCAACCAGTTTTTTATATTCGAGCGGATGCAGGTATTTAAGCGCAAGGTCTTCAAGTTCGAATTTGATGCTGAATATTCCGAGTCTGCCAGCCAGAGGTGCGTATATTTCCAGGGTCTCCATCGCCTTTGTTTTACGCTTCTCGGTCGGCATATACTCAAGAGTGCGCATATTGTGAAGTCTGTCCGCCAACTTGACAATAAGTACTCTTATGTCTTTTGACATGGCCAGAAACATCTTCCTGAAATTTTCAGCCTGAGCCGCTTCGCTGGAATCATAGCTTATGTTAGTGAGCTTCGTTACGCCCTCTACAAGATCGGCTATTTTTTCATCAAAATCTTCAGCAAGCTGTTCTCTTGTATACCTGGTATCTTCGACTACATCGTGAAGGAGTCCGGCAATGACCGTCTCATTATCCATGCCAAACTGAGCCAGTATTTTTGCTACAGCTACCGGATGGATTATATAAGGTTCTCCGCTCTTACGAAATTGCCCGTCGTGTAAACTGCGGGCAATTTCGTATGCTTTGATAATGACAGAATCATCGTATTTCGGATTGATCTCGGTCATATCCTTTATGAACTTTTCAGTTGACAGATCTAATACTTTTGGTGCGGCCATTCCGTCTCCTGATATTCGATACATGGACTCAGAGTCTTATTCCCTCGTCGTCTCTTCTTTTGACAGATTTCTTTCTCTGTTTGTCAGCCTTTGCTTTATTGTCTTCGTACTTGGATATTCCCTCTTTCTTTGTAAGCTCATAGAATACCGGGCTGCAGAGGAATATCGATGAATATGTACCTGTGAACACACCGATCATCAGAGGTATGAGGAACGACCTGAGTTCCGAAGATGCCATGATGAACAGCGGGATCATAACGAGCAGGGTTGTGAGCGATGTCATAAGTGATCTTGACAGTGTCTGGTTGATGCTCGTATCTATAAGCTGTGCAGCCTGTTTGCGTTTGAAGAACTTTGAGTTCTCCCTTATACGGTCAAATACTACGATAGTATCGTTTATCGAGTAACCTACTACAGTAAGGATACCTGCTATGAACGGGTTGTTGATGGTAATACGGAAAATAGCATACAGCGAGAGAGCAACGAGAACGTCGTGTGCAAGTCCTGATACAGCAGCAAGTCCGTACTGCCAGTTTTTAAATCTGAATCTGATGTAGATGAGCATGCACAGTGCTGCAATCAGGATCGATTTAGTAGCGTTGGTTCTGAGATCTCTGCCTACTGTAGGTCCGAATTCCTCTGATGCCAGTACATCATCATCAGTTATTCCGTACTTTTCAGCTATGGTGCCTATAACCTCTGAACGCTCAGCTGATTTGAGGTCCTTGATGGTTCTTATAACTATCTGGGTATTGCCTTCACCTGCATACACGATGGTCGGATTAAGTTCATAGCCGGCAATCGTTTCTTTTACTTCATCGATGTCTACTTTCTCGCCCATCTCGATCTGCATCATGGTACCGCCGGTGAAATCGATACCATAGTTGAACCCTTTAAATGCAAATGCTGCCAGACCGATAAGGATAACAGCAAGGCTGAGTGCGTAGAATTTCTTTCTGTTTTCAATGAATTTGATGTTGAAATTCCAGCTGAACTTCGGAGTGCCGTCTTCCTTGATGCCGAACATAGCATTTGTGCCGAATTTTTCGCTTTCAGCAAGGAGATTTACGAAGAGTTGTGTTATGAAAACAGCTGTTATAACGGACACTACAGTACCGATCATCAGCGTAAGTGCGAATCCCTTTACTGATGTTGTTCCGAATATGTAGAGCACGAATGCAGCAACGAGTGTCGTAGTCTGTGAGTCAACTACAGTCGAAAGCGCTGCGCGGTATCCCATATCTACCGCAACTCTCACGGACTTGCCCTTCTGGATCTCTTCTCTGATTCTGGTGAAGATGATTACGTTGGAGTCAACCGCCATACCTATAGACAGGATGATACCGGCGATTCCAGGAAGAGTGAGTACGGATCCCATTCCTACCATGATCCAGAGTACGAGCTGGATGTAGAGCAGGAGTGCAAGGTCTGCGATAACACCGAGCATTCCGTATGCAACAACCATGAGAATGAGTACGAGTCCGAGTCCTATCGCTCCGGCCTTTACCGAAAGCTGAAGAGCATTGGCTCCGATGGTCGCTGTCTGTACAGAAGAGTTGATCTCTGTCAGATTTGCCGGAAGAGCACCGCCTCTGATAAGAGCTGAAAGCTGTGATGCCTCTGTCTCACTGAATCCACCGGCCCTGGTGATCTCACATGTTCTTGAATTGATCTTCTCATGAACGAGCGGTGCCGAAATAACCTCATCATCGAGTGCTATAACTATTGCTCTCGGATCTACGAGGTTGCCCTCTTCGTCAGTCATTGTGGCCTGTACCTGACCCTGATATGCTTTTTCTGTGGCAGCTGCGAAGAGATTGCTTCCTTCAGAAGTGAAGTCGATTGTAATCTTATAACCGCCGTTTTCTGTATCATTTGCGAGCTGTGAATCACTTATTCCTTCACCTGTGAGGGCAAGACTGCCGTCAGCAAGGAAGAACTGCAGCTGCGCAGTACGGCCGATCTGCGAGATGGCTTCCTCAGCGTCTTCAACGCCAGGCATCTCAACTCTGATACGTCTGTCTCCCTCTATAGAAACCTGGGCTTCACTTATACCCATGGCGTTTACTCTGTTTTCGAGTACGCTCTTTGTCTGGTTCATTATTCCCGCAAGCTCTGTTCCGGTCTCCGGTGTATCAGCTTCGAGCAAAACATAGACTCCGCCGTTGATGTCGAGTCCATATTTGAGCTGCTTTCCGAGATTGCCGAAATTGCTGCCTAGACCGAAAAAAGATATCAGCCATGACGCAACCAGCAGGATTACGATTAATACCGCAAATACTTTTCTTCTACCTGTTTTCTTTGATTTCATAACTCCTAAATACCTTTCAATTATTAGCCGCATTTTCAAAAAAGCGCAAAATACGACATTAAATAATTATTCAATCTATTGTACTCGTTTAAGCTTTATTTTTCAATGAAAAAAGCACATCCGAAGGGCTTTCGGATGTACTTATTTCAGTTCTTTTTTGACGTATTTTATTCTGCGTCGTCAGATTTTCTGCTGAGCTTCTTAGGAGTAACCTTTTTGTCTCTTGAAGGAGCCTTCTCCTCTTCTGCTTCTTTAGCTGCTTCCTTTGCCGCAGTCTTTGCTGCAGCGCCAGGATCTTTAGAACTAACGCTTGCGATAGCGCTTTTGAGGAACTCAATCTTGTTCTTGCCGGCAGATGTTGAGATGATAATGGATTTCTCATTGATCTTCTCTACCTTGCCAATGATCCCGCCGATAGTGATGACTTCATCTCCTACTCTGAGAGCCTCTCTCATTTCCTTGTCAGCTTTTTCTTTCTTTCTCTGAGGTCTGATCATCATGAAATAGATCATAGCGATCAGAAGTACCATCAAAACTAAACTGAATGCAGGACTGCTTGGATTCATAATACCCTCCTAAAACATTAACTGGAAAAAATGGTGCCGGCGGTGGGGGTCGAACCCACACGATATCACTATCACGGGATTTTGAATCCCGCGCGTCTGCCAATTCCGCCACGCCGGCACATGGCAATTTTGGCTAAAAAAATGGTGTGGATGACTGGACTCGAACCAGCACGGTTTAACCCACATGGCCCTCAACCATGCGCGTCTACCAATTCCGCCACATCCACACGGCACTTATGGATTATAACCATCTTCAAATCATTTTGCAAGTGTTAAATTCAAATTTTTTTGAAATGAAGATTTAATTATAATAAATCATATGATTTTAAAGTGCTGTCGACAGCTTTTCTTAGATCTTCCAGAGAGCCGTTGTTATATATAACCTGATCAGCCAGCTGTACCTTCTTTTCCTCATCTGCCTGTGAATCCATAATAAGATCGATTATGGACGGATCTATTCCATCCCTTGCCATAACCCTGTTTTTACGCACTTCGTAATCAGCTGTAATGACCCATACTGCATCATAATCATCTTCACTTCCTGTCTCAAAAAGAAGCGGGATATCAAAGAACAGAGCTTTGTCTTTACTTGCCGCTCTTTCTTTTTTTATAGCCTCAATGTCTTCAAGCACTACTTTAGTAGTCCCTTCCTCAAGAAGGAGCTTCATTTCAGGATGTTTGAAGACAAGATCCCTCATGGCCGCACGGTCCAGGCTTCCGTCTTCCAGGATAAAAGAAGGTCCGAAGTGTTCCACAATATACGGAATCGCTTTTCCTCCCGCTGAAGTCATTTCCCGCGACATTTTGTCTGCGTCAACTACAGTAAAGCCCTTGCTTGTCAGGTAGTTGGTTACTTCTGTTTTTCCGGCTCCTATTCCGCCGGTTATTGCTATTGTGATCATTTTACATCTCCGTTATTGTTATTTCAGATCGTACCAGGTCTTGCCTGTATGTATATCACAGGCCAGATCTACCGCGAGATCTGCCGCGCCCATCATACACTTTTCAAGAATTTCACTTACTTTCTCAGCTTCGTTTTCAGGTCCCTCAACTATAAGTTCGTCGTGTATCTGAAGGATAAGCCTGGACTCCAGGCCTTTTCTCCGGAGTTCAGCTGTTACTGAATTCATTGCGATTTTAATTATATCCGCTGCAGTACCCTGTATCGGGGTATTCATCGCAAGTCTTTTTGCAAGCTCGCGCTCCATGAATTTACGTGAGGCGAATTCCGGCAGTTTGCGCACTCTTCCGAAATGAGTCCTTACTTCCCTCTTCTCTTCACCTGTGTCAATTTGCTTATCAAGGTATTCCTTTACAGCTTTATGCTTTGCAAAATATTCATTGATATACCTCTGTGCATCACTTCTTGTGATATTCAGGCTCTCTCCGAGTCCGAAACCGCTCATGCCGTATACTACACCGAAGTTTACAGCCTTTGCTCTGGTCCTGTCCAGCGAGCTTACTTCATCCTCCGGAATATCAAATACTCTGGATGCAGTTGCTCTGTGGATATCCTTGCCGGCGCGGAAATCCGATATAAGAGATTCATCTCCGCTCAGTGCCGCCAGAATCCTCAGCTCAATCTGTGAATAGTCAGAGCCTGTAAAAAGCTTACCGCTTTCAGCAACAAATGCCTTGCGGATCAGTCTTCCGTAATCATCACGGATAGGGATATTCTGAAGATTCGGCTCCGTGCAGCTCAGTCTGCCGGTAGCAGCTACAGTCTGCATGAAATGAGGCCTTACTCTGCCGTCTGACCCTATCAAAGGCAGGAGCCCGTCAACATAAGTGCTCCTGAGTTTTGCAAGTTTTCTGTATTCGAGCACATCTGAAACTATTTTATGATCATCTTTAAGCTTATCAAGAATATCCGCTGCGGTAGAATAAGATCCGCTTTTGCTTTTCCCTGCCTTCGGGTATGGTATCTTCAGGCTTTCAAATAATATTGCACCCAGCTGCTTCGGTGAGTTGATGTTGAAAGCAGTTCCTGCCCCGTCATATATATCCTTTTCTAAAGCGGAAATGTTTTCTGTAAGCTCTTCACCTATAGCCGTCAGTATAGACGGTTCGCACTTTATGCCTTCAAGCTCCATACGGGCAAGAGTCAGTACCAGAGGCATCTCACACTCATCAAAAAGTTTAGCCAGTCCGTTTTCCGCCAGCGCCTTTTGCTGTGCAGGTCTTACTTTGGAAACATAGAATGCTCTCTTAAGGAGATCTTCAGGAGCTGTTTCAAGTGAATAATATGAGATTTCATCTGCCATAAAAACAGACTCAGCTTCTTTTGCAGCGTATCCCGCATACCTGAGGAGCATCTTATCGAGCGTATACTTCTGTCTGTTTGCATCAAGAAGATACTCAGCTATCATGACATCATAGTATGGTTTCAGATCGTTATCAGACTTTGAGAGCATAGAATACATGATGCGCTTAAGTCCGCATCCGCAGAGCCTGTATTCCCTTTCGGAAATCTGATCCACCACAATTGAACAGTCCATAGGAGTAAGTTCTCTTATACAGCCGAGATTCTTTTCTTTGCTATACAGGCAGATAAATCTGATATCAGGTTCTGAAATATGATTTGCATCTGCAGCGGCTTCTACGTACACCTCGCTTCCTTCTTTTACTTCGTTAAGAAATCCATCAAGGTCTGTATACTTTATCGCATTGAATTCTTCATCGAAGTTTAGTGAAGCGGAAGTTTCAGATGTAATGTCGCTGCCGTTCATGCCCGCCTGGAGTTTCTTGATGAACGAATTGAATTCAAGTTCCGTATATATAGCGATCAGCTTCTCGATATCTGGTTCAGTAAGTTCAAGATCTTTCCAGTCAAAATCCACAGGCGCCTGGGTATTTATAGTTGCAAGCCACTTTGACATACGCGCAGTTTCTATATTGTCACGCAGTTTCTCTCCCATTTTGCCTTTTATTTCTTCTGCGTGATCGATAAGATTCTCGAGCGTTCCGTATTGTTCAAGAAGAGCTATGCCTTTCTTTTCCCCTATTCCCGGTACCCCCGGAATATTGTCGGAACTGTCTCCCATCAGACCCTTAAGATCAATAAACTGCTCCGGTGTAAGGTTATATCTTTCACGCATGGTATCGAGATCGTAAAGATCGAATTCGCTCATGCCCCGTTTATTGATAAGCACGTTTACATGAGGCCCTACGAGCTGGAGTTCGTCCTTGTCGCCCGATATAACCAGAGTGTCGATTCCGTCCTTTTCTGCTCTTGCGGCTACTGTACCGATGATATCATCTGCTTCATACTGAGGAACTTCAAGGACTGCAATATTCATTGCATCCAGCACATCGTGCAGCATAGGTATCTGCGAAAGCAGTTCAGGCGGAGTTTTAAGCCTGCCTGCCTTATAGTCCTTGTACACATCATGTCTGAAAGTTCCTCCTTTGAGATCGAATGCTACAGCTATGTGAGACGGTTCGTAGTCATTCAGGATTTTAGTGAGCATATTAACAAAGGCAAACACACCCTGAGTGTGCATGCCTTTTGAAGTTACCATTGGTCTCATCGCAAAGTATGCTCTGAAGAGCAGACTGTTACCGTCAATGAGAATTAGCTTTTTCATATTATTTCTCCGCTTTATCGCATATCTTTTGCAGCAGGCAGGCCATATGCCCCTTCTGCCGACATTGCGCCGTCGATTATCGCGTACTGCATGACGTCCGTAGCAAGTGCTGCAAAGGCATCAAAGTTGACCTTTTGCTTGCCTGTTGCCAGAACAAACACCGTATCTCCATCGAGTGTTCCGTGAACAGGCTTTATAGCCCTTGCATATGCGTCGTGAAGGATTGATGCAAGCTTATTCGCCTGAGACTTCGTAAGAGAAGCATTGGTTATGAGGCAGGATATTGTTGTATTAAAGACTATATCGTAACCCATTTCCTCACGGGTAAGAACAGCCGGCTCCTCTTCTTCGACAATTGTTTCTTCGATTTCTTCAAAGACAGGAACCTCCGCCTGCTCTTCGCAGATTTCTTCTGCTATTATTACTTCACTTGAGGCTTCGTCTTCTTCTGCAGTTGTTTCTTCTGTGAATTCTTCGAATACCTCCACAGGTTTTTCGAATACTTCCTGAGGCTCTTCGATTGTTTCTTCAGCAGGTTCTTCTATAGGCTCTGCTTCAGGCGCCTCTTCCGAAAATTCTTCGGATTCCTCCGCAGGTTCTTCCAGCATAGCTTCCGCCGGTTCCTCTGAAGCTTTTGATTCAGGAACCTCTTCCGTAAACTCTTCGACTTCCCCTACAGGTTCTTCTACAGTCTCTTCAGAAGGCATTTCTTCGTATTCCGGTTCTGCTTCAGTAACTTCTTTCATGAACTCTTCAGATATTTCTTCAGGTTCTGCTGCTGCCGGTATAGATATCTCTGCATATTCTCTGTAGCTGTCCTCGGAGTTGTCTATTGCAGGGGTCTCAGGGATGAATTCTTCCACAGGCTCTTCAAGGACTTTGATCTGTTCCTCGACCTCCTCTGAAGTCTCTTCAGGCGTTTCATATACTTCAGTCTGTTCTGCGGGCTCCTCTGAAGACTCTTCAGAAACTTCTGCAGGCTCTTCAAAGGCTGCTTCCGGTTCATCTGTGATTTCTTCAGAAGGATCTTCCGTGATCTCCTCCGCTGGTTCTTCAAAGATTTCGCCTGGTTCTTCAGCAGGCGTTTCAAAGACAAAATTCGTCACAGGCTCTTGAGCAGGTGCTTCTGACGCCTCTACAGGTTCTTCTGCCGGCTTTGCATTATCCTGATTTTCATCCTGCATTTCCTGTTCTTTGTACTGTTTTGCCACAGCTGCAAGAGCTTCTTCTATATCTTCCTTAGTGATATGTGCTGCGTTTTCATCAGTTTTTCTGATATTATCGTGCACCATGCCTTTAAGTGTCTTGATCGTACCGAAAATAGACTCTCCGTCTTCAGACCTGAGACCTGCTATAATGTTGCCGGCACCATTATAAATATCACCTACCGCGTTGACAGCAGCAATTGCCCCTACTTCAATGATTCCGTCACCGCAGGCAAAAGTTCCAAGACCGGACTTCATGGCTCTGCCGTATCCCTTAAGTTTACCGACAGTGGCTCCTGTGCCTGCTCCATGGTTACCATTTGAAAAGGATCCTTCAAAAGCATTGCGGACAGCCTGGATCCCCATGTTGATATCAGGAAAGGCTTTCTCCCCCACAGGCAGATCGTATAATGAAGCTCCGCACACAATAGGAACAACGATGTCGTCACCGACGTCAAACCCGACCTTCATATCTGCAAGTTCTCTCATTACACCGGAAGCCGCCTCAAGTCCGAATGCGGATCCTCCGCTCAGAACAACTGCATTCACGGCGTTCACAGTATTCTCACTTCTGAGAAGATCTGTTTCTCTTGTAGCAGGGCCTCCGCCTCTGACATCTACACCTCCGACAGCACCTTCTTCGCATATGATTACGGTGCAGCCTGTACCCTTTTCACTGTTCTCCGCATTACCGAGTTTAAAGTCCCCTATATCGGTAACACTGATTATTTTCATAGCCATATGTAATCCTTTGGTTCTAAAGACGGCTTATTTTATTAACTATACCATAATTAAAAGCTTTTTTTAATTATTTCAGCATACAGCCTTTACAGCATAATGATCACAGCTCAGATACTGTAATTTTTTTGCAAATAAAAACCCGGAATACCGTTAAGCCTTTAATTGACGCCCTATCAGTATTGATAAGGTGGGTACTTCCTGAGCCTGGCTTCTGTAGTCCTCTCTGAGGAGGCTTTACATAACGCTTCCGCATCGGAATCCCTTTAAGTATGTGTAGGTTCAATTATGAAGACTTTAACGCATATCCCAGGAATTAATATGCAGATTTTTTTATTCCAGATCAAGATCGCAGTTGAAATAGACCTTCTGAACGTCATCGTTGTCTTCGAGTGAAGTGATGAGTTTGGTAAGAGACTTTATTGCACTTTCATCGGTAACATTAGCCTCCATCGAAGGGATCTGCTCGATCTCAGCTTCGAAGATCTCATATCCGGCTTCCTTGACAGCCTGATGCACATCATTGAAAGCTGCAGGATCTGTTCTGATCTCAAAATTATCCTCGTTGACTATCATGTCATCGGCACCGGCATCAAGTGCAACCATCATTACTTCGTCCTCATCAAGGTCTTCTGAGTCGATGATTACAACACCCTTGCGGCTGAACATATATGAAACGCAGCCCGGTGTTCCGAGATTGCCCCCGTTTTTATCAAATACGGATCTGACGAAAGATGCAGTCCTGTTCTTATTGTCTGTCAGGGCTTCTACGATAACTGCAACACCGCTTGGGCCATATCCCTCAAACTGCAGTTCTTCGTACTGCTCACCGCCAAGTTCTCCTGTACCCTTTTTGATCGCTCTGTTGATGTTGTCATTAGGCATTCCGATCGCTTTTGCTTTATCTATCGCTACTCTGAGCGATGGATTGAAATCAGGATCCCCGCCTGATTTAGCTGCAACGATGATCTGTCTTGAATACTTGGTAAACATCGCAGAACGCTTTGAGTCCTGTGCTGATTTTCTGTTTGCTATTGTCCCGTGTCTACCCATAGGTAGTAGCCTCCTTACTTAATGATTGTTCTTTTATGCCTTTATTATACGCTCAGGCCTTTTCATCTTCAAGGTTCTTGAATGCTGTAGACATCATAAGCTTGATACGGTTGAGCTGGTTTACAGTCGAAGCTCCCGGATCATAGTCGATCGCAACGATGTTCGCTTTCTCATCATACTGTCTCAGCGCCTTCAGCATTCCTTTGCCCGCAACGTGATTAGGCAGACATGCGAACGGCTGCAGGCACAGGATGTTTTTCACACCGCTGTCAATAAGGTCGACCATCTCTCCTGTCAGGAGCCAGCCTTCTCCGCACTGATTTCCTATAGATATGAATCTTTCAGCATTCTTCGCTGTATCCTCTATGCGGCAGTCCGGTTCGAAGCGCTTGCTCTTCCTGCAAGCTTCCCTTGAGTACTTCCTGTATGATTCAATGAAACTCAGAAGAGCTTTGTTGACAGCCATATCTCTCCATGTTCCGGAAAGATTATTGTAGTTGAACACCTTGTTTATGAATCCGTATTCGAAGAAGTCGATGAATGACGGAACAACTGCCTCGCCGCCTTCTTCTTCAATGGTCTCAACAAGATTGTTATTAGCGTTAGGGTGATACTTTACAAGGATCTCTCCTACTATACCAACCTTAGGTTTTACCATGTCTTCATGGATAGGAATGCTGTCAAAATCTTTTACGATAAGTTCCAGATTCTTTCTGAAAGTCCTCTTATTAAGATCCATGCAGTTCTTCGTTATCTTATCGAACCACGAATCCATGACTGCCTGTGCAGAACCTTTTTCGATCTCATAAGGTCTGATCCTGTATACGCATTTCATCATGAGATCTCCGTAGAGAGCTCCGTATACGAGTGAAAGCGCGAGCCTCGGCGTTATTGAGAACCCCGGATTGCGTTCAAGTCCGACCATGTTGAAAGAAATGACCGGGATCTGTTCCATTCCGAGATCCTTAAGAGCCTTTCTCAGCAGTGCCACATAATTGCTGGCTCTGCAGCCTCCGCCAGTCTGCGACATGAACACACCGGTTTTGCTTATATCATATTTACCTGACTTCAAGGCGTAGATGATCTGTCCCAGCGTGACGATGGTCGGATAGCAGGCATCATTGTTTACATATCTGAGGCCTTCCTCTTCTGATTCCTTTGTAACAGCAGGCAGCAGCACAGCATTATACCCGGCAGCCTTCAATACAGGCTCGAAATACTGGAAATGCATAGGTGACATCTGCGGCACAAGAAGAGTATATCCGTCATCTCTCATCTCCTTGGTGAAGAGCTTGCGCTTGTATGGCTTGTTTACTCTGCGTGCTTTAGTCCCAAGTTTCTGACGTTCGTCGAGAGCAGCCTTCAGGGATCTGATCCTTATCCTTGCGGCTCCGAGATTGGCTCCCTCATCTATCTTAAGAACTGTGTACAGCTTATTGTTCTGCTGGAGCAGCTCGTCAACCTCGTCAGTTGTAACGGCGTCCAGGCCGCATCCGAAAGAGTTGAGCTGTATTACTTCAATATCATCGTTCTGACCTGCAAAAATCGCGGCTTTATACAGTCTGGAATGATATACCCACTGATCGAGTATACGTACAGGTCTTGCAGCCTTTACCTTCCAGCTGACTGAATCTTCAGACAACACTACCATATCCTGCTGTGTGATTAGCTCATCGATTCCATGGTTGATCTCAGGATCGATATGATAAGGTCTGCCGGAAAGAATAATTCCTTTCTTTCCATGCTCCCTCATGTAATCAATAGCAGCAGCTCCTGCTTCAGCTACTCTTCTCTTATAAGCTTTCTGAGCTGTTCTTGCAGCATGAAGCGCATGTTCTATTTCGAGAATATCAGTGTTTATTCCATAAAGAGAATATTCACGTTCATCATCGCCAAGTCCGTAGCTCTTTACGATATTTTCTGTTGCTTCGGTATCTACACTGCGGCTGCCTGAGAAAAATCCCGTCATCTGACGTATAAATCTCAGATCATCATCATACGGAACAAACGGATGATAAAACTCAACTTTATTATCGAAGAAGTAATCGGCCATATTTTTGTCTATTACTTCAGGATATGTTGCAACAACCGGGCAATTGTAATGATTTGGCGCAGTTTTGTCTTCTACAGCCTCGTAGTTGATCGATGGATAGAATATCCTCTTTACACCGTTCTCAACGAGCCATTTGATATGTCCGTGCACAACTTTGGCAGGATAGCATGCGGTATCAGAAGATATGGTATCCATACCGCTCTGATACATTTCCTTATTTGTCGGAGGACTGAGGACAACTCTGAATCCGAGTTTAGTAAAGAAAGCATGCCAGAACGGATAATTCTCATATATATTGAGAACTCTTGGGATACCTATAGTACCTCTCTTTGCATCCTCTTCTTCAAGAACCGGTCTGTCAAACAGCAGTTTGCTCTTAATCTTATACAGATTCGGCAGTTCTGATTTCTTATTTCCGCCGCCTGCTCCTTTTTCACAGCGGTTTCCTGTGATATATCTTCCGCCGTCTGCGAATTTCGATATTGTAAGGAGGCAGTTGTTGCCGCATCCTCCACATCTTGCATTTGATGTCTTTACACTGAAGCTGTCTACTTCTTCAAGAGGAAGAACCCCGGAGTGCTCGCCTTCGACATATTCATCGCCGGCGATAATTGCGCATCCGTATGCTCCCATAAGTCCTGATATGTCAGGCCTGACTACGTCTTTTTCAAGTATGAGTTCAAGGCTGCGGAGAACTGCTTCATTAAGGAATGTGCCGCCCTGTACAACTACATGATCACCTGTATCAGAGGTGTTTCTGAGCTTTATGACCTTGTAAAGCGCATTCTTTATTACGGAATAGGAAAGTCCGGCAGAGATATCTGCAATCGAGGAGCCTTCCTTCTGGGCCTGTTTTACTTTAGAGTTCATAAAAACCGTACATCTGGTTCCGAGATCTACAGGTTTACGGCTTTTCAGTGCTTCGGCAGCGAATTCAGGAACACTCATACTCACGGACTTGGCATATGTTTCGATGAACGATCCGCAGCCTGAAGAACACGCTTCATTGAGCATGATGCTGCTTATCGCGCCATCATGAATCTGCATGCATTTCATGTCCTGTCCGCCTATATCCAGGATGAAGCTGACCTCAGGGAGGAACTGTCTTGCCGCCTTATAGTGAGCCATAGTCTCTATTTCTCCGGCGTCTATTTTAAACGCTGCCTGAATAAGGCCTTCTCCGTAACCGGTAACTACAGACCTTCCGATAAATGCCTTTTCAGGAAGCATGGAATATACTTCCCTAAGTACCTGCTTTACTACTGCAAGAGGATCCCCCTCATTGTTGCTGTAATGCTCATATAAAAGCTCTTTATCTTTGTTGATAACTGCCGCCTTGGTGGTCGTTGATCCGGCGTCAATACCCAGGAAAACAGCTCCTTCAGCCTGTGACAGGTCTCCTCTTTTTATGGTGTCTTTTGCATGACGGTTCCTGAACTCAGTAAGTTCTTCATCGTTTTCGAACAGCGGTCTGAGATACTTTGTATCAGAAACGTCGTCAGGAGAAGCATTCTCCAGTTTGGAAATAAGTTTATCAAGTTCAACCGGTTCTTCTTTTTCAGCAAGATATGCAGCTCCGATTGCCACAAAGTATTTTGCGTTATCAGGGAATACTACATCATCGTCATTAAGGCTCAGAGTTTCAATAAACCTTTTTCTGAGTTCGGAAAGATACTCAAGAGGGCCGCCGAGAAATGCGACCTTTCCCTTTATCGGATGTCCGCATGCAAGGCCGGATATCATCTGGTTCACAACAGCCTGAAAAATAGATGCCGCTATATCTGCAGTTTTAGCACCGTCATTTATAAGAGGCTGTATATCTGTCTTAGCAAAAACGCCGCATCTGGAAGCTATAGGATAGATTATCTTATGATCTTTTGCCGCCTCGTTCAGACCTGAAGCATCAGTATTTAAAAGGACCGCCATCTGATCAATAAAGGCCCCGGTGCCCCCGGCACAGGTGCCATTCATTCTCTGCTCAACAGTTGAACCATAGAACGTTATTTTAGCGTCCTCGCCGCCGAGTTCTATAGCCACATCAGTCTCCGGTATGAGTTCTTCGACTGCCCTGCTGCATGCGATGACCTCCTGCTCAAATCTTATTCCGAAAAGATCCGCAAGCGAAAGGCCGCCTGAACCGGTAATTACCGGTTTGACGGAAATGTTGCCTTTGAGTTCTCTGAGCTCTTTTATCAGCTCACCCGCCTTTTCGAAGACGTTTGACATATGGCGCTCATACTTCGAATAGACTATGCTATTATCGTCATCCAGAAGTACAAGCTTTACTGTTGTGGATCCTACATCGATTCCCAGTCTAACCATTTTCTATATTTTCCCTGTTTTCCCTGTCGTTTACAGAAATGTGTCCCTTTGCCTTTTTTAAATAATCTGGGCAGACCGTAAGCCGGGTTCTGTATCTGACGATCATCCATCTAGGACTGCAGTTGCCTGCAGTCTCATGCGACATACCTTTGGGCGGGTACGGGCCGCACCGCTGATTGCCCATTTTGTCTTGCTCCGGATGGGGTTTACACGGCAGCTGTGTCTCCACAGCCCCGGTGAGCTCTTACCTCACCATTTCAACCTTGCCACGGCATTACCCGTTTCGGCGGAATGTTTCTGTTGCACTTTCCCTACAGTTACCTGCGGCGGACGTTATCCGTCATCCATGCCCTGCGGAGCCCGGACTTTCCTCATGCATAAGCACGCGATCGTCTGGTCTGCCCAAAATACTGCTATATTATAATCATGTTCAAAAAGTTTTCAACTCGCTGACAGCTTTTTCTTCCAGGTTTATCAGGTAGTTGTGGTCTTCCCTGATTTTTTCCAGAATATCTTTATGCCCGCCATAAGCTGAGCTGAGATTTGCTTCCTGCTCTTCAAGGCTGCTGATCTTCCAGCGTATCCTGTTCAGGGCAAGTCGCGGATCTGCATATATTATGCTTTCCGGATATTTCCAGCGGATATCATCTTCAGGGTAAGCTGCCGTTCTGACCGATTCTCCAGACGGCACAGCAGTGATTATCTCACAGGCAAACTTGCCCTCTTCGGCCAGATTCTCACTTTCAATGTCCCATCCGTGAGTGTAAAGATAGTATCTTAATGTGCCGGAATGTTTTCTCGGCTGAAGTATGAGTCTTCTGAAGCTTTTTGATTTTCTTTCATCATCAGCCAGAATGCTCCTGATAGTGTGTCCTCCGAGCCCTGCAATGATGAGTTCATCGACCTCAGCTGTTTCAATCGTGTGCAGACCGTCACCTATACGGAAATCAGATTCACTCACCCTGTCTTCAAGTTTGCATACGGCAAAAGTCTCTCTGGCCTTTGCAAGCGATCCTTCGCTTATATCCGACATGATGACACGCGGAGATCTGCCATGTTTAATTAAAATCATAGGGACGTATCCATGATCCGTCCCTATATCGGCAATACTGTCACCGTCGATCACACTATCTGCCAATGCGTATATCCTTTTGCTAAGTTTCATTACTCCAGGTAATCGCGCAGTTTTTTGCTGCGGCTTGGGTGTCTGAGCTTGCGGAGAGCCTTAGCTTCGATCTGACGTATTCTTTCACGTGTTACATTGAACTCTCTGCCTACTTCTTCAAGTGTACGCGGACGGCCGTCGTCAAGACCGAACCTTAGTATGAGAACTTTCTTTTCTCTCTCACTTAAAGTATCAAGGACTTCACGGAGCTGCTTCTGAAGCATTGAATATGCTGCTGCATCAACAGGTGAAGGAATATCTTCATCAGGGATGAAGTCTCCCAGGTGGCTGTCTTCCTCTTCGCCGATCGGAGTCTCCAGAGATACCGGATCCTGACTGATTTTCTTGATTTCTCTTACTTTTTCTACAGAGATACCCATTTCCTTTGCTATCTCTTCACTGGTCGGTTCACGGCCGTACTCCTGCAGGAGCTGTCTTGAGATCCTTATCAGCTTGTTGATAGTCTCAACCATATGTACCGGAATACGGATGGTGCGGGCCTGATCGGCAATCGATCTTGTTATGGCCTGCCTGATCCACCATGTTGCATAAGTGGAGAACTTATATCCCTTTGTGTAGTCGAACTTCTCAACAGCTTTGATAAGGCCCAGATTACCCTCCTGTATAAGATCAAGGAACGAAAGACCTCTGTTGAGATATCTGCGTGCAATACTAACTACGAGCCTGAGGTTGGATTCGCAGAGTTTTTTCTTTGCTTCTTCATCACCCTGCTCGATCCTGATAGCGAGCTCTCTTTCCTCATCAGCAGTAAGCAGCGGCACCTTGCCGATCTCCTTGAAATACATCCTGACCGGATCGTCGGTCGGAATGTTCTTAGCAGCATCACTTACTTCTATTTCTCCTGATGATTTAATAATGACTCCGCTCTTCTTTTCATCCTCTTCGTCGTTGAGAAGGTCGTCTTCCTCAAGTTCAAGTTCAAGGATCTCATCATCATCTACATCATCGTCCTCCAGCTCGTTTGCGTCAGGCTCTCTTGTTTCTACAATACTGACATTTTTGCTCTCAACAAGATCATAGATCTCTTCAAGAGCATCCTTGTCAAAGTTTGAATCAGCAATCAGAGCGTTGATCTCACTGTATGTGATTTCATTGCCGGTCATCTTTGCGGCTTCTACTATCACATTTGCTGCTTCTTCAGTTTTTGAAGTCTCAAACTGATCATCGCTGTCATCACCGATGTAGATGTCATTAAACTCATTGATTTTTCTTTTGTTTTTTTCAGGCATTACTATCCTCCGTTTTTTGGGTCTCAGTCCCCTTAGATAATGGTTCTCAGAATCACGGTAATACCGTGTCATTCAGTGCGAACCGTGTTGATGAGTGAATCCAGTTCCATAAGTCTTGTCACAAGTCTTTCGATTTCTTCGGTCCTTCCCATCTTTTCGGCTACCGCTATGTTGTTTGTGACTTCGGCTTTTTCATCCCGGTATTTACCGGCAAGGTACCCTGCCTTCGTTTCTTTGTAGAAGGCCTCATCATCGGGACCTATCTGGATGGATCCAAGCTGTCTTGTGAATTCCGCTTCTTCATCCGGATCGAGCGCTTCGGATATCATTTCCTTTGTTATCCCGCGGATCGCCGTCTGATTATCTTTGCAGAGCGATTCTTCTACGAGCAATATTTTATCCGCCAGCGCGCTTCCAAAAACTAAGCCGTCTTCACGAAAACGCTTGATATATCCTGGATCATGCATCGCAAGAATCACGAAAGCCATCTCGAAACGTTCATAATAGCCCTTATTACCGGCCTTTCTGACCGAATCTCTGACAGCACGCTCATTTCCTGCGCTGCTGATTCTATTGTTTACCGTTTTATTATTATCGCCACTTACTTTCACAGCCATATTTATGGCACTTTCGGATATTCCGAATTCCTGTGAGAGTCTGCGCACATATATATCCTGCTCTACCGGACCCAGTTCTTTGAGTACAGGCACCACTCTGTCTATATAATCAAGTATGTCTCTGTCATTACGGAAATCAAAACCGCGTCTTGCAAGTCTGAGTTTGTATTCAGTTGCAGGCACAGCATTGTCAGCAAGCTTAAGAAATGCATCCTTGCCGTGTGCTCTTACAAAATCATCCGGATCCTTGCCGTCGGTAACGTTCAATACTCTCGGCTTGCCGCCTGCTGCATAAATGACATCTATTCCTCTCAAAGCAGCATTGATACCGGCAGCATCCGAATCATATGAAAGGACTATATTCTTTGAGTATCTGCAGAGCAGTCTTGCCTGGTTGATCGTAAGTGCCGTACCAAGCGATGCGGCAACATTCCGTATGCCGTTCTGGTACAGGGATATCATATCCATGTATCCTTCGACGATAATAGCCCGCTGCTCCCTGTCTATCTCCTTTTTTGTCAGGTTCAGTCCAAACAGATTGTTCTTCTTAAGGAAAATCTCACTTTCCGGAGAATTAAGATACTTTGGTTTGTAATCACCGATGGCACGTCCGCCGAAACCTATCACCTTATCCTGTGTGCTGATGATAGGAAACATTACCCTGTCGCGGAATTTGTCATAAAGACCGTCCTTGCCCTTATTTGCAAGACCCAGCTTGAGCATGTCATCATCGGATACACCTTCATTTCGAAGATGGTCTACCAGAGCGTGTCCTGAAGCAGGAGCATATCCAAGGCCGAAAGCAGTGATCGTCTCCTTGCTGAGTCCGCGCTTTTTCAGATATGCCAGGCCTTTGTTACCTTTCGTTCCCAGAGAGTTGTAAAAGAATCTGGCAGCCTTGGCGTTTATTCCATGATATTTGTCATAATCGATCTTCGGACCGCTGCTACGCCTTTCCGGCAGTTTTATTCCGTTTTCTGCAGCGAGCTTCTCAACTGCTTCAACAAAAGGAAGCTTGTAATACTCCTGTACAAATCCGATCACATCACCGGATTTTCCGCATCCGAAGCAGTGATAAAACTGCTTGCCTTCATTAACGCTGAACGAAGGCGTCTTTTCAGAATGGAACGGGCAAAGTCCCATATAGTTTGAACCCGACTTTTTCAGCGCAACCTCGCGTCCTATTATGTCAACTATGTTAAGCTGAGCTTTCAGTTCATCAGTAAAGTTGTCATAAGCCATGGATCACAATTGCCTCCAGCCCTGGGGAACGAATAGCTTTTCATAGAGATTAAGAGCATATCTGTCAGTCATACCGGATATGAGGTCTTTTACCGCGACCTCTGTGCCCTCTTCCTGTTCTATTTGCTTATACACACCGGGTATCTCGTCGGAATGATCTATGTAATATCTGTATAGAGAGCTTATTATTCTCTCAACTTTGTCAAGGTCTGAAACGCCTCTGACTTCGGTCGAGTTATAAACATTCCTGAACATGAACGCCCTGAGCCTTCCGAGCGAATCCGAAAATTCCTGAGATAAGGATATCTCTTCTTTGCCTTCACTATTCTTGCAAAGGTCGATTATCAGATTGTTGATCCTGTCTGAATGAGTACTGCCGAGTATCTCTATCTCACGCTGAGGTAGCTGCTCAAAAGTGATGACTCCGCTCCTGATCGCATCATCGATATCATGATTGACATATGCTATGCGGTCGCAGATCTTCACTACCTGCCCTTCAAGCGTCATTGGTGTGACACTTCCTCTGTGATTGAGAATACCGTCTCTGACTTCATACGTAAGGTTGAGCCCTCTTCTTCTTGATGTATCTTCTATAAGATCGACAGTCCTGAGACTTTGCTCATTATGGACAAACCCGCCCGGATGGATCTTGTTGAGCACTTTCTCGCCTACATGCCCGAACGGAGTATGACCCAGATCGTGACCAAGCGCAATTGCTTCAGTAAGGTCCTCATTGTAGGCAAGGATCCTCGCAACAGTACGGGCTATCTGCGATACTTCTAGAGTATGAGTCAGTCGTGTTCTGTAGTGATCGCCCTCCGGAGCAAGAAACACCTGCGTCTTATGTATCAGTCTTCTGAAAGCCTTAGAATGTACTATACGATCCCTGTCCCTCTGGAAGTCAGTTCTGTATTCGCACTGTTTCTCATCGAATCTTCTGCCTTTGGATTCTGCTGCTTTGCATGCGAGAGGAGAAAGAAGCTCATATTCCCTTTTCTCGATTGCCTCTCTGTTATTCATTTCCGGACCCGTTCTCCGTTACGTATGAAGAGCCGAGCATATCGGCGATCCTGACATCAAATCCATCAATATCGTAATCCAGAGCCAGCCTGAAGTCGTAATCGGAGTCCTCCCCCAGAAGCTTTGCCGCAGCAATATCGAATCTCGCATCCCTGACACTGGCTTCCTCGCCGGTCAGCCTGTTAAATGCATTGAGATCATGCACATACCATTTGCGGAACTTCGATATCTCTGAAGCCAGCGCATCTATGTCTGCATCACTCATATCATCCATTATGAGACCGTCAAACACTCTCCCCATTGATTCAACCATCACATAAAGGTCTGTCTCATTGTCGGGAAGATGATCGAGGAAACTGTCAAAATATGAGTTCATGTGCTCGGCTAGCTTTTCTCTGTCCACGTTGCGAATGAGATCCTTTATAAGGTTTTCTTCAATAAATTCTTCTTCTTCGAGAAGAGCTGACAGATTCTCAAAATACTGGAACTCATCTGCGGAGTCTATGTCGAGTATGCGGTAAAATCTGATCTTGTCCATTTATAATTCAAATACGTTGATTCTAGTGCTATAATAGTTTTATTGACAGAGCAATATTGCTCAAATTCCATATTCTGACAGATTATTATAGCATACGGAGAGTGCAAAATGAAGATATACGTGTTCTGTAATCAAAAGGACAGATCCAGGGCGGCTTACAATGAATTCATGCCATTGGTCAGGGAATTCGGTTATGAAACATCAGATGAATTTACAGGTGATGAAGACCTTCTTGCCTGCATCGGCGGGGACGGAACATTCTTGAGTTTCGTCCACAAATGCGGTTTCCCGAGCGTGCCTATTATTGGTATCAATACAGGACACCTTGGTTTCTTTCAGGAAGCACTTCCTACAAATCTGCGTGAAACCATGGAATATATCTCAAAAGGTGAATACCAGCTTCAGCACATAAGTCCCGTTCAGGCGAAAATAATCACCCGCCGTGGAGAATTCCTTCGTACAGGACTTAACGAGATCGTTGTAAGAGGTCCTTACTCGCATGCTTCACATTATGAAGTATCTATCGACAACACTAAGATACAGGACTTCTCCGGCGATGGCATAATTATATCCACCCCGGTCGGTTCGACTGCATATAACTACTCTCTCGGCGGATCGCTGATTTCCCCGGAGCTCAACGTGCTTCAGCTTACGCCTATCGCGCCTATGAACACAAGCGCTTACCGGTGCTTCAAATCAAGTCTTATACTTCCGTCACGTGAGATCATCACCATATCCGGCACGGGGAGATGTGAAGGCGGCACGGTCCTTGTATCTTTTGACGGCCGTACTCATGAATTCGGAGGCGTACTCAGGATGGAGATCACCCGTTCAGATAAAGAGATACGTCTCATCCGTACAAAATCATACGATCACTGGGGCAAGCTTTCAAGCAAGCTTCTGTAGCATGGCTCCCTTTGGTATATCAATCCAAAACAGCGCTTATTCAGCGCTGTTTTTTAATTTGTCTATTGCATTTCGTATATCCTCAGGAAGACCTGTCCTGAAGCATACTCTTTCTTTCGTCATCGGATGATCGAATTCAATATAGTAAGCATGCAGTGCCTGCCGCTGTATCAGCTGTGTCCTTCCGCCATAAAGTGCGTCTCCGGTTATGATATGACCAATATGTGAAAGATGCACGCGTATCTGATGTGTACGGCCGGTATGGAGTATGACCTCAACCAGAGTATGAGCACCGTACTCCGGGGAATCATATCGTTCGATCACCTTCACTTCGCTCAGGGCGTTCTTTCCGCCTTCATACATCACCTCGCGGCGAATGGATACCTGATCGGGCCTTCCTACAGGAAGGTCGATCTCAAAATGATCCTTTTCGACGTTTCCTTCTACAAGTGCATAATACTTTTTAACAACAGTATTACGCCTCATCTGTGATGACAGCTCATTCTGCGCATTCGCGTTTTTTGCGACTATAATAATCCCGGAAGTATCCATATCGATACGATTGGCAAATCTGACTTTGAACGACTGCCCGCTGTCTATCATATATTTCATCACGCCATTGGCAACAGTATGCTGCGGATGGCCTTTGGTAGGATGAACTATTACACCGGGCTGCTTGTTCACAAGGATCAGATCGTCATCTTCGTAGATTATGTCAAGCGGAATGTCCTCAGGTTCAAAGTCACTTGTTTCATCCGGCAGCCTGACGCCAATGATATCACCGACCCCGGGCTTTATATAACCCGGAGTCGGTGTTCCATTCAGATCTACCAGCGACTGATATTTCATCTTGGTTCTGAACCTGGCGGAGAATTTATAATTCATCCTAAGGATCTGATTGATGGTCAGCCCTGATTCTTCAGTTGTAACAATATGTTCGTATTTTGCCATTACTTAACGGAGCTCAGCGCCGCACTTTTTGTTAAGCACCTTGATTATTCCGTTCATCTTCTTCTCTATCTGCTTTGAGGTCATTGTTGAGTCATCATTTCCGATCTTCAGACTCAGCATGATCGACTTCTTTCCTGCAGGGATCTGCTTTCCGCGGTATTCTTCAACGAATTTCAGATCCTTTACCATATATTTGATAGCTTCCTGAATCTCTCCCCACGTCATCGATTCATCTACTAGGAGCGAGAGATCCTGCTCTACGAGCGGATACTGAGGCAGATGCCTGAACTCATTGGTCCTTGATGGATATGGCTCGAGCATTGCAGTATCTATCTCGAAAGCTGCTGCGCTGATAAGCTTTACGCCTGACTCTGTGAGTGCCTGTACGGAGATGAGGCCAATGGATCCGACGATTTTTCCGTTTTCGACTACATTGAGCCATACTTTCTCATCTGCCCATGACGGCTTATTCTTCTGCTTGAATGTGAAAGGCTGGAAGTGGCAGTATCCCGGCATTCCTTCGATAACGCCCTTCGCCTTAAAGAAGAGATTTCTGGCATCTTTGCCGGCGAAAGCGCCGCTCAGCATGTTTTTGTGTACAGGAAGAACTTCGTCATCGCTTGACGGACTGTATTCACCCTTCTCGAACACCTGTGTTGCTTCAAATACCGCAAATTCATCAAAGTATCTGTGGTTTTTCTCGATAGTCTCGAGCATACCCGGTATAAGAGATGATCTGAGATATCCGAGCTCCGGAGCCGGAGGTGTAGCAAGCCTTACGGAGTTATCAAGATCAATCCCGGCTGCGCGGATGTATTTTTCATCGATCCACGGATAAGTGAAAATTTCGTTCATTCCGCATCTGAAAGCAAGATATTCTCTGAGTCTTCTCGCAAGATCCATGTCTACCTGATGAATTGCTTCTTCAAACTTTACAGGCAGCGGCTGCTTCTTGAAGTATTCATATCCTATCAGTCTTGCAATGTCGCCGAGTATGTCATCATGGATCGATACATCTCCCGTGGATCTCCATGTAGGAGCTTTGCAGTGGTATGTTCCGTCTTCGAATTCCACTTCATATCCGAGTCTTTTAAGAATGTCTTCGATTTCGGATCTCTCGATTACTTCACCGAGTCTTCTGTCGAGGAAATCCTGAGTGATATCTATAACAGCCTTTTCAGTCTTTACAGGATAATTATCAGTAAATGCAGAGAATACGCAGTCAGGATAGATTTCCCTGAACAGCGAAAGCGCCATCGCTACACCCAGATCTGCTCTCTGGGTATCTATGCCTTTTTCATATCTCAGAGCTGAATCGGTCTTTTCATTGAAGTAAGCCGTTGTGCGTCTGATTCCCGGTGCCGTGAATACGGCGCATTCCAGAATGACGGAATTGGTTGTATCCAGGACCGAATCATCCTTGCCGCCCTTGATTCCTGCAAGATTCAAAGGTTTATTCGCGTCGCATATAACAAGATGATCATGTGTAAGTTCAAGATCCTTTTCATCAAGGAGAAGAAGCTTCTCGCCGTCCTCCGCAAGTCTTACTACGATCTGCTCGCCTTCAACATGAGTACTGTCATATGCATGCTGAGGAGCTCCTACTGCGAGGAGTACGAAGTTTGTTATGTCAACCAGCGCATTGATCGGTCTCATTCCCGCATTGGTGATAAGAGTCTTCATCCATGCAGGTGATTCCTTTACGTATACGTTGTCGATCTTTGTAGCAGTGAATCTGTTGCATCTTTCAGGCTCACGTATCTCTACCGGATACTCAGGAAGTCCCTTAGGAAGCTCACTGCTGAGTTCATTGAAAGGCACCTTGTAAATTGCTGCAAGTTCTCTTGCGACTCCATAGTGTCCCCAGAGATCAGGCCTGTTGGAAAGTGATTTATTGTCAACTTCGAGGATCACGTCGTCGAGTCCTGCAGCAGCTGCAACACACTGTCCGACTTCGCACTTAACTCCAAGTTCTGTAAAATCGACGATCTCTCTTTCATCCTTTGGCGGATAAATATCAGCAAGGTAGACTTCTGTGGAACCGCAGATCATTCCGTATGACGAAACGCCTCTGAGTTTGGTTTCCTTGAGTTTTACAGGCTCTCCTTCGCCGTGCCATACGACTTCGGAGCCCGGCTTTGCAACACAGACCTTATGCCCTGCCGTGAGGTTGCTTCCTCCGCATACGATCTGCTTGAGTTCATCTTCACCGACATCTACAATGCAGACCTTAAGCGCGTCTGCGTTCGGATGAGCTTTGACTTCCTTGATTTCTCCTACAACAATGTCATGGAACTTTGCTGCAGTATCGATAACATCCTCAACCTCTACAGTTCTCATTGTGAGGTCATATGCTATCTGATCATATGTAAGATCAGCAGGCAGATCGACATATCTGCTGATGAATTTCATCGAAATATTCATAGCTTACCTCCTTCTTTACCTGAACTGCTTGAGGAATCTCAGATCAGCACTGTGGAACAGTCTTACGTCATCTACACCGTAGCGCATCATTACCATTCTGTCGAGACCAATGTTCGTATAGAAACCTGTCCAGACATCAGGGTCGAGATTTGCTGCTCTGAGTACGTTCGGATGGATGACTCCACCCGGCATTACTTCTATCCAGCCTGCATGGTTGCATGCCTTGCAGCCTTTTCCTCCGCAAAGCAGACATTCCATGTCTATCTCATATCCCGGCTCTGTGAACGGGAAGAATCCTTCTCTCATCCTTACATTCACCTTGCGGCCGAACACCTTTTCAAGGATGGCTTCGATCATTACACGTCCTGAGCTGAACGAAATATCCTTATCGACGATCAGAGCCTCATACTGGAAGAAAGCTCTCTCGTGACGTGCGTCTGTCGTTTCATTTCTGTATACTCTGCCCGGATACACAAATCTTGCAGGTGCACCGTGCTCGAGGAGATATCTTACGGATCCGCCTGTCAGATGAGGGCGAAGGCAAAGTCTGTCGCTTCCCCTTTTGTCTTCAGTTCCTTCAAGCCAGTATGTATCCATTGAAGCTCTTGCCGGATGATCTGCGGCAAAATTAAGATTATCAAAGGCGTATTTCTCACTTGAAATATCGTCCTCACTGTATATTTCAAAGCCAAGTGATCTGAAGGCATCGTTAAGGTCGTAGCACATCTGAGTTATAGGATGAAGTGCGCCTCCGCTCACCTCTGATCCCGGAAGTGTCAGATCTATCTCTCCTTCTACTGCTGATGCTCCCGCTATCAGCTCTTCCTGACGGGTCTGGATCTTTTCTGCAAAGAGGTTCTTTACCTCATTAGCTTTCATTCCGACGGATTTGCGCATATCAGGATCGAGTCCGCCAAGACTTTTGAGGACTTCCTGCAGTGAGCTCTTTTTGCCTGTAAGCTCCTTGCGTACAGCCTCAAGCATGGCCGGATCCGTTGACTCAGCTATGCGCCTGAATCCTTCCTCACGGATCTTCTCCAGCTTTTCCAACATTTTCTTACCCTCCTTAGCTTTGTATCTGAAAATTTTAATATATTATCTTACCATACCTTTGCCGGTATATACTTTTGCTTCTTCTTCTCCCCTGAGCACTCTGAGAGCTCCGGCACACATGGCTTCCTGCTCTACCTCGTTTTCATATATATAGATAGGAGCGATCCAACCGGTGTACTCTCTTATATATTTTATAAGTCCGCGGAAGCGGGTATATCGGCCGGTGATCAGGATACCATCGACCTTGCCCTTCAGGACAACAGCCATAGAACCTATGTATTTTACAATGTTATAGCAAAGTGCTTCCCATACCAGTCTGGCATCATCGTCGCCTTCCAGGACTCTCATGTACACCTCGTCCGCATCTGAAGTGCCGAAGTGTGAGACGAATCCCCCCGTACCCGTGCATAGATGACGCATTTCTTCAACGGTATGATCCTTGAAGTAATCAAGTACTTCCATGAGAGGCAGAGAACCCGTGCGTGTAGCAGTGAAAGGTCCCTCACCTCCTGCACCCTGATTGCAATCGATCTGTTTACCGTTCTTCTGCGCTGCAATAGTGATTCCACCGTCGATATGAGCTACAATGAGACTTGATTTTTTGTAATCCATCCCATGGATCTTGCAGTGCTTCATTGCCGTTCCCCTCAGGTTGAGAGCGTGCGACTCTGCCCGGCGCTCGAGTCCCTTTACTCCGGTGACTCTGGCTACATCCGTGTATTCATCCACACAGATCGGATCTACCATGAACAGTCTTCCGCCATACTGCTGCTGCATCTCATAAGCAAGCTGAACACCGAGCACTGACGGATGGATGGTCCTTCCCACATTATTTCTTATGTCATTCAGCAGCAGATCGTTTACCTCGAAAGTACCGCTTGGTACCGGGTAGCATCCGCCGCCTCTTCCAACGAAAGCATCGATATTATCCAGCTCTATATCGTTATTTTCAACAAAGTCCCTGATAACTCCCATCCTGTACTCGAACTGGTCATTCGGCATCGGAAACGAGTTCAGAACATCCGCATCGTGTGTTACTGATGTCTGCAGGATCTTGATATTGTTTTCAAAAAGCGCAAGCTTGGTCGAAGTCGAGCCCGGATTTATCACAAATATGCGAAATCTGTTGTTTTTCATAAGCTTCCTTTTTCTGTTTGACTATTTAATAAATAACGGCGGCCTTTCTGCAGAGCCGCCGTTTGTGTTTCGGATACAGCCTTGCTCTGCAGTCATGCACTAAAAGAGTCCTCCGAACTTCATAAAGAGCGGAGCAAAAACGAGTGTTACTGCCAGCATCAGCTTTATTATGGTGCCAAGTGTTTCTGTCGCCATTCTGTCAAAATACTTACCTGCGTTATTGAATGCGAAAATAACACACATGCCTGTTACAGATGCGGCACACGAAAAAGATATTAGTCCGTTAACGCCTCCTGCAGCACCTGCCGCAAGCGGTACGATTATCGATATTATAAACAGAGGTATAAGTCCTCTCAGAGAAGTTATACGCTTCTCTGAGTCATATGAATCAACAAGCCTGACTCCAAGAACCTGACTTGTTAACCTTATAGATCTGATGATGAAACCGGCACATACGAAAACACTGACTGCGCCTATGCTTATACCTGTGAAAACAGGAGTACTCAAAAGGTTTATAGCCGGATTTTTTGCAACTACAGAAAGAGCTGTAAACATTGCGACCAGGGTCACATATGCAGCTACTCCCGAATAAGTCTTTCCTACCGAGTCTGCTGTAGCAGAAGCAGTCAGGAGTACATCAGCCGGATTAGGACTCTCAGCGTCAGGATCGCATACCGAAGCGATCTCTGAAGCACTTGCGGTATTGATTGAAAACCCCCTTACAGCTGAATTAACAGCGGCCATTGAGTTTATTCCTACTGCAGCAAGAGCTATACCATAGAAGCTGGCAAAATTATATGCGAGTACCATAGCCACTGTAGTAAGGATCGCAGGTATCACTACTGAGATCATTCCGATTGACAGACTGTAAATCATTGACTGGCTGACGCCGGTCTTTTTTACATCTGGCAGGAAGCGCTTAAAAACAGCTCCGTCTATTGAGTAGGCCTTTGATGCTTCACCTGAAATAAGAGCAGCCAGTATGCCTAAAGCAGCACATATTCCATAGACATATGACTGAAGCAAATCATTGCTGAAATAGATCGCCGCTGCTGCGATGAGCACTGCTGCAATAAAGTTACCAACTGTAATACCTGCCGCCGGTTTTTTAACGAAATATCCCCTGTATGTCATTATTCCAATGATAGATGCCACTATTCCGGCTGCAAATATTATCAGTGGATATCTGGCGGCTGATGTTGCTGTGAATGTTGACATTACGCCTGAAGTATCAACAGCCACTTCAGAAAGCAGCGCTGCAGAGCATGCGGACAGTATGTAAGTTTCCACATGATCCGCCCCGCTTCCGATGAACATGCCGGTATAGTCTGTGAAATCATTGCCTCTGACTGTAAGAGCATATGCGCCTGAAAATGCAGTTCCTGAGAGACCTATGATCAGAGATACTATTGAGGCCCCCAGAGCAAAACTGGCAACAAGTTCGACCAGCTGTCCTCTTTTGAGGAAGAAGAATAACACCCCTAATCCGACAAGCGCAATTGAAGAAACGCTTAGTCCCATCACAGAAGCGGATCTGTAAGCCGTCTTGAGCGCGCTTCTGATATCTCCCGATACTGCTGTAGAAGAAGATGATATGCTTCCGGTAACTACAGTAGTGGCTCCGGTTAAGACAGAAACAAAGCAAAGAGCCGCTCCCCCTAAGAAGACAGCGGCATTCAGGTGCCCCACAAATACAAACAGAACTGCGGCAAGAATCGCAAGTACAATAATAAGAGGCACGTATTGAATTGACCAGAATTCTGAATTTCTGCTTTTGACTTCAGCGTATGTTTCCGCTGAAGTCTCGTTTCTGACTATGCGGCTCCTGAGCCATGTCTCAAGTGAGATTGCGGCAAGAAGACCTATCAGAGCGCAAATCAGCGTTAAAATCTTGAGCATTTAATGATCTCCGGCTGCGTTATCGGTAAATTAGTTGAAAATAGCAACGATTGCCAGTGATACGACGATATAAATGATTGCACAGACAGTTGTTATCTTTGCAAGAAGCGCGTCATATCCCTTGCTCTTTCTCTTACCGAAGAGCTGTTCTGCTCCGCCTGCAATCGAACCTGACAGTCCGTCGCTCTTACTTGTCTGAAGAAGGATGCTCACGATAAGCACCAGGCTTGAGATCAAAAGTATTACCATTAAAGCGGTATGCATTGTGTCCTCCAAAAACTTAATTGAAATATAAGACGCCCGGATAAATATCCGAACGTCTAAAAATAACATAATCAATGACTGTGTGTCAAATGATATAGCTTACTTTTACAGTGAAGCAGCAGCTTCTGCAATAGCTGCGAAGTCATCAGCCTTGAGACTTGCTCCACCGATAAGTCCACCATTGATGTCAGGCTTCTCAAGGAGTTCCTTTGCATTGGAAGGTTTCATTGATCCACCGTAGAGTATGAGCATTTCATTTCCTGTTTCATTGTCATAAATGCCCGAAACGACTCCTCTGATGAATGCGCACATATCTTCAGCCTGCTCAGGTGTAGCTGTCTTGCCTGTGCCGATAGCCCAGATAGGCTCATAAGCGATGACTACCTTTGTGGCGTCAGCAGCAGGGATGCCTGCGAAGTCTGCGATGACCTGACCTGCAACAAATGTCTGCTCTCCGCCCTGTTCTCTTACTTCCAGGGATTCACCAACGCAGAGAATCGGAGTAATGCCTGCCTCGATAAGAACTTTGAGTTTCTTATTAACAGTCTCATCTGTCTCAGCAAAGTATTCTCTTCTTTCAGAGTGTCCGATTACGCAGTATCCGATACCGAACTCCTGGAGCATGGCTACGGAAACCTCGCCTGTGAAAGCGCCCTTAGGCTCAAAATGAACGTTCTGAGCACCGAATCCGATGCCGGATCCCTCGAAAGCCTTACCGAGTTTCTCAAGTGCTGTAAATGGTGCGAGTACGCATACATCCTTAGCATTAGGAAGGTTCTTTGCCTTGAGTTCTTCAGCAAATGCAACAGCTTCAGCTGAAGTCTTGTTCATTTTCCAGTTTCCTGCGATCAAAAATTTCTTCATGATGTTATCCCCTCTCTTATTTATCATCAATTACCGCGATTCCCGGAAGTTCTTTTCCTTCAAGGAACTCAAGGCTTGCGCCGCCGCCGGTACTGATATGTGTCATTTTATCTGCTACTCCGAATTTAGCTACTGCTGCAGCGCTGTCACCGCCACCGATAACAGTTGTGGCGTCTATCTCTGCCAGGCAATCCGCTATTGCCTTTGTACCCACTGCAAAATTGTCCATCTCGAATACGCCCATAGGACCGTTCCATACAACAGTCTTTACTGTTTTGAGAGTATCGGTGTAAAGCTTGATTGTTGCAGGTCCGATATCGAGGCCCATTTTGTCATCAGGGATCTCATCTACATCGTATACTCCATATGGCGAATCATTAGCGAACTCATCAGCAGCTACAACGTCGACAGGGAGCATGAAATTAACGCCCTTTTCCGCTGCTTTCTTGAGGATCTCTCCTGCAAGTTCAAGGCCTTCCTCGTCAAGAAGCGATTTTCCGATGGAGTAGCCCTGTGACTTGAAGAATGTATATGCCATTCCGCCTCCGATAATGAGGATGTCTACCTTGTCGAGCAGGTTTGTGATTACAGGGATCTTATCCTTGACCTTTGCTCCGCCCATAATTGCAGCGAATGGTCTCTTTGGATTGTTGACAGCTTCACCGAGGAATTTAAGTTCCTTTTCAATAAGGAAACCTGATACTGCAGGGATATAATCTGCTATTCCTGCTGTTGAAGAGTGTGCCCTGTGTGCTGAACCGAACGCGTCCTGAACGAAGATATCTCCGAGTTCAGAAAGTTCCTTTGCGAATTCAGGATCGTTCTTTGTTTCTCCGGCTTTGTATCTTACATTTTCGATAAGAAGCATCTCGCCGGCTTTGAGATCTTTTGCCGCAGCTTTTACATTATCGTCCACAACTACATCAGAAGGAACAAACTTTACTTCTTTTCCAGTCAGTTCAGCCAGTCTCTTTGCAACCGGTGCAAGGCTGAACTCCGGCTTTGGCTCACCCTTAGGTCTGCCCAGATGCGACATGAGCACTACAGCAGCTCCGTGCTCGAGAAGATACTCAATGCTCGGAAGAGCTGCTCTGATACGGATGTCATCTGTGATGGTGTCGCCGTCGAGCGGTACATTGAAGTCACATCTGACAACTGCCTTTTTGCCGGCCCAGTCAATGTCTCTAATAGTCTTTTTCATATGACTCTCCTTTTTTTATACAGGAAACACTTTTGTTTATATGGCAGATTAATGCCTGAGAAATATCTTGTTCTATCTTTTTGATTTTATCAAAATGAAGTGCACGTTTAAAGAGTTAAATAATAACTATAGCCCGGCTTCCTGCATCGCGGTCTTTAGTGACTACGATCTGCTTGTCGATCCGTGTTTTTAGAGCATCAACGTGAGAAATTATGCCCACTAATTTGTCTTCATCGGAAAGTTCAGTTAGAGTTCGTATTGCTTTCTCAAGTGTTTCCGAATCGAGTGAACCGAAACCTTCATCAACGAACATAGTGTCGAGTCTTATTCCTCCTGCGGAAGCCTGTACTTCATCCGACAATCCGAGTGCAAGCGACAGTGAGGCCATAAAGCTCTCTCCTCCTGAAAGAGTGTTTACCGGCCTTTCAGTACCGCTGTAATGATCAAGCACACTGAGGTCAAGACCTGACAGATGACGTTTATCTCCGGATTCTCCTGCTCTGACAAATTCATACTGGCCGTCCGACATCATTCTCAGTCTGATATTTGCACGCCTTATGATACGCTCAAAGTAGAATGACTGTACGTATGACTCAAGAGTGATCCTCTCCTTTCCGGGGAGTGATCCATTAGCAGTTCTGCTGAGAGAATCGATAATCTCATGCTCCCTGCGGATCCTGTCGAGCTCTTCAGCACCTGACTGCACTGATCTTAACGCTGCACGTACAGATTTCAGCTCAGAAGAGATCTGTATACTCATATCTGTGAGTTCTTTTTTTTCTGATAATGCAGCAGCTGCCGCTTCAGCTGCTGCCTCCTCATCTACCGCTTTATAACCGGAAACCACTTTTTCGAGTTCTTTAATTTTTGCGTCGTTGGCAAACCTTCCTGCTTCAGCATCATTTACTTTCTTAACAGCTTTTTCTATATCATCTCTGAGCAGTTTCGCTTCGGAAGATTTTGAAGATCTGCTGCTTTCCGCATCCTCTTTTGAATCAAAAGCAAGGTCTTTCCTTAACTGACGGTATCTTGCCATTGCTGCAGCCAGCGAAGCATTGTCTTCATTGATTTTCTTCCCGATATCCTCTGCTTTTGCGCTTTTTTCTTCCAACACTTTGCGCATCTCAGGGATCGATACATTCAGTTCCTTAGCCTTTGCAGCTTTTTCTTTCAGTTCTTTTTCGCTTTCACGCATATCAGCTAGAGACTCGTTAAGTGAGGCTATCTCTTTGTCCGCAGTCTCAAGGGCTTCTTTCAAATCTTCAGTACCCGTCTCACGCAAAGCTGTCGCGCAGGTCCTGGTCTTTACAGCATCGAGGTTTCCTTTTGCGGTCTGGGCTTCGCCCATCTTTCGGGATGCCTTTTCTCTTGCGCTTTCGGCATCTCTCTTCTTCTTCTCTAAGTCATCTGCTGATGGAGCATCCTTTCTGAGCTCAGCAGGAGCAGGATGATGAAGGGATCCGCATACAGGGCAGGCTTCACCCTCTGCAAGAGAAGATGCCAGTATTCCGGCCTGCTCCTTCATATAAGCCGAAACCATACTGCTGTGTTCAGCTTCGAGCTTTTCCGCACCGGAGAGCAGCGGTTTGAGCTCATCCTGCTGCTTCTTCAGCGCGTTTTCCAGCACTTCAGCAGCATTGATATCCTTTACCAGAGATTCAAGGATACTGACTCTGTCGTTCTTTTTTTCAATGCTGTTACTGATTTTTATAAGCTCCTCACCGGACTGTCTGAGTTCCTCAAGCTGTTTTTCGCTGTCAGCAAGTTTTGTCCTAAGTTCTTCCGCTTCAGCACCGGCAGCTTTATGCTCTGATGTTTTCTGCTCCAGTCCTTTCTTAATGTCGGAGATCTCTTCGCTTATATTATCGAGCTCATCGTATGAATCCATCGATGCTTCGATCAGAGCAGCTTCGTTCTCGAGCTTCTCAATTGCAGGTTTCTTTTCGTTTGCTGCATCAAGATTTTTTTTTGCTGCATTTATCTCATCCTCAATTATCGGTACCGCTTCCCTTGCCGCATCTAGGCTCATAGCAGTATTTCTGTGATCCTTTGCAAGCGCTATAATGTTGTTCAGTTCTGTAAGCCTCTTTTCTGTTTCAGCGAGATCAGCAGTTACGGACGAGAATATCTCATTTCCTGATTCTATTATCGATCCGAATAGTTTGCATATCTCTTCGGACATGACTGTTTCATTATCTGAACGGTCTTTCATTTCTTCAAGTTCTGCCGAAAGAGTCTCATCGAAACTGCAGCTGACTGAAGACAGACAGAGATTAATGGATCGAACCCCATCGTTATACCTGTCCTGGTTTCTTCTGCTCAGGTCCTTCAATTCATCTGAAAGGCTGCTGTAAGGCTGTGTATTGAAAAGTTTTCTGAATAGTCTTTGCCTTTCATCCGTACCGGCATTGAGAACTTTTCTGAACTCTCCCTGGGCTATCATAGCTATATTACAGAATTGTCCCCTGTCAATTCCCAATATGCTTTTTATCTCTTCGTTGACCTTTGATGAACCGTCAATAATGCTGCCGTCAGGCTTTATAAGAGTCGCTCCCCCTGTCTGTCTGGTAAATCCCGTGCCGTTTTTTTTAGCTCTGTAGTATTCAGGATTGCGGGTCACAGTGTATTTATGTCCGTTGTACTCGAACACAAGCTCCACCTCGGTCTTCTCTCCATCGGAAGAGTACTGGGATCTGACACTCCTGCTGTCACGTCCGGAACCGCTCATGTCACCATAAAGAGCATATGTTATGGCATCGAAAATAAACGTCTTGCCTGCGCCAGTATCCCCGGTTATGAGATACAGACCACCACGTCCAAGACTTTCCATGTCTATGACATTTGTTTCTTTATATGGGCCAAAGCCTGTCATTTTAAGTTTCAGCGGTCTCATTGCTCGTCACCCCACACCTTTTCAATCAGGCTGCTTACAAGTCCGGACTGCTCTTCGTCCATTTCCTTTCCGTTCTGCATCTCATAAAGGCTGGAAAATATCTCAAGCGGAGTTCTTCCATCGTTTCCTTCCGCATCGGGAACTATCGCTGCAGCGCGCGTTCTGGTATTGTCATATTCGAGACGCATTATATTAGGATATATAGCTCTGAGACTGCCTAGTGCTCCTATCACATCCTCCTCATCGGTAAGGATGATGCGCATGTAATCATTTTTATCAATATGTTTAAAATAATTTATATCAGTCAACTCGTTGAAACTTCCCCTCAGCACCTTCATATCTCTCAAAGGCACAAGTTCAGGAGTTCTCAAATGGACTCTGCAGACGCCGTCTTTCTTATCTCCTAACTCAACAACGGTAACGGACTTCATCTGATCTGATTCCGAGAACGAGTATTTAAGCGGTGATCCGCAATATCTTAGGCGTGCTGCTCCTCCGGACTGGGGACCATGCAGGTGTCCAAGAGCTGTAAAGTCGAAAGGCTTAAATACTGCGATGTCTACATTGTCGAGTCCTCCAACGGATACCTCTTCTGATTCCGATCTCTCCGCACCTGTACAGAACTGATGGGCGATCAGTACATTGCGTTCTTCTGTATCGACTTCCATTTTCTCGATTGCAAAGCCTACCGCATCTGTAAAGCTTGATATCTCTGCTGCTTTTTCATCCTCTATGAACGCCTGCCTTACATGGACCGGTTTTATGAACGGCAGCATATAGAAATTCACTCTTCCGTATTCATCCTCAAGACTGAAGCAGCGAGTGCTGCCGTCATAACCTCCCGCAAAATGTATACCCTGTCTGTCCATTATCTGAGAACCAAACGAAAGCCTTTCCGCGGAGTCGTGGTTTCCGCTTATAATAAACACTTCAGCATCAGTCTCAGAGAGTCTGCTTATGAATCCATCAAAAAGACGCACGGCCTCTGCCGTCGGGAGTGGTTTGTCATAGACATCTCCCGCTATCAGAACAGCCTGCGGCTTTTCTTCGTCTATTATCTCCAGGATGCGTTCAAGTATGAATCTCTGATCATCTATCATAGAGAAGTCATTGACCCGCTTTCCCAGATGAAGATCTGACAGGTGTACGAACCTCACTTCGCGCCTCCGTTTTTACTATACAGACACAGGTCTGAAAGAAGACAGCTTCCGCAGTCCGGTTTACGTGCATGACAGATTTTTCTGCCATGGAATATCAGCAGATGGTGAGCCCTTGACCACTGATCCTTCGGCAGTCTGTCCATAAGTGTGTCCTCGACTCCGGCAGGGTCCTTAGCACATGTCAGACCTATACGGTTTGAAACTCTGAATACATGTGTGTCAACCGCTATGCGGGCTTCTCCGAAACCTTCGGCCAGTACAACATTTGCAGTCTTCCGGCCTACTCCCGGGAGTTTTACGAGATCTTCAAAACGTCCAGGTACTTCACCGTCATAATCGGAAACAAGCATTTTCGACAGAGCCACAATGTTCTTTGACTTGTTCTTATAAAGCCCTATTGTTTTTATGATTTCCTGCACATCGAGCGGATCTGCTTCCGCCATAGCTTCAGCTGTAGGATATTTTGAAAACAGTACCGGAGTCACTTTGTTGACAGATACGTCCGTCGTCTGTGCCGAGAGCATAACCGCCGAAAGCAGCTGAAAATGTGTTCCGAAATCAAGTGCACACGCAGCTTCAGGATGCATGGTCTCCAGCCTGTCCATTATTTCAGGAATATTTTTATCGGGGATCAGGTCTTTCATATTTATATTTCCTCTTTATATCAGAAAAGCAGCAGCTTAAAGCTGCTGCCATGTAATAAGCTTTATAACAGAATTCCGACTATCATAGATACAAGCGGTGTGAGTATGAGATCTGTCACATTGAACACGATCAATGCAAGCAGTATCCATGTACCATACTGATATACCTTATACCACCAGCTGTATCTGTCGAGCCTGAATATCTGGGTTATTATCCCCCATCCATCGAGAGGAGGACATGGTATCAGATTGAATATCATCAGCACTACATTGATGCTGACGATATAAAACAGAATCAGATATATGTTATATACAAGATCAGATGCAGCAGCACCGCTGAATACCTTTACCATCGCTTTTGCAGGTATGGAAAAGATCACGGCAAGCAGAAGATTCATTGTAACACCGGCAATGCCGACCAGGAATTCATCTCTTCTTCTGTGTTTGTAATATCCGGAATCGATCTGTACAGGCTTTCCCCAGCCGAAGCCTACCAGAAGAAGTGCAAGAAAACCCATCCAGTCTATGTGGGCAAGCGGATTTATCGTGACTCTTCCCTGCCTTCTCGGCGTAGGATCACCAAGTTTGTCTGAAACCCAGGCATGTGCAAATTCGTGGAAGCTGAGTCCGATTATGATGCCCGGAAGCATCAGTATTTTTGTAAGTATTATATCTGCGTTCAATTGATTTTTCCTTTCCGGTAAATTGAAATCCTAAAGGATCTCTGTGAGCAGTCTCGATATTGATTCTGCAGCTCTTTCTGATTTAGAGATACGGTCTCTGTCATCCTGCGTATATGGGCGTGACAGGTTTATATCAGCCATGAATCTTTCATCCAGATCCGCAGTGACGCCTTTGTCATATATAAATGCATTTGACTCAAAGTTGAGTCTGAAACTTCTTATGTCAAAGTTTGAAGACCCGACAGTGCATACCTCTCCGTCTACGCTCAGCGTCTTGGCATGCATGAACCCGTTTTCATAGATATATATCTTTGCACCGTCCCTGATCAGTCTGCCGGCATTATATAGAGTGGTCCTGTACACGAACGGGTGATCCGGCATGCATGGTATCATTATTCTTACGTCTATTCCTGATCTTGCTGCCATACGAAGCGATTCCATCATCGGCTCGTCAGGCACAAGATAAGGGGTCTGGATATATATGTTCTTTCTGGCATTCGTGATCATCTTCATGAATGCCATCTTTACTTCTTCTTTTTCGGATTCAGGTCCGCATGAGACTATCTGGACCGGTATCTCGCCCGTTTCCCTCATGAGCGCATATCTTACTGACTGATCGATCAGGTCTATGTCTTCTTTTGAAGCGTAACGCCAGTCCATGTAAAAACGTTCGTTGAGAGTAGTGAGAGCATTGCCTCTTATAATCAGCTGGGTATCTCTCCAGTATCCGAACTTTTTCTTGTATCCGAGATACTCTTTGGCTATGTTGAATCCGCCGATGTATCCTATTTCGTTATCGATTATTGCCAGTTTGCGATGATTTCGGTAGTTGATCCTGAAGTACATGTGCCTTATCAAAGGCTTGAAGAAGAATGCGTAACTTCCTCCGGCTCTTTTGAAAGCCTTCAGATCTGAGTAGCCTATGCTGCGGCTGCCAAGCGCATCCATCAGGAGTCTTACTTTGACTCCATCCTTTGCCTTTCTGGTAAGAAGCTCTATGAGTCTCCTGCCGACAAAATCATCCTTGACTATGTAAAAGCAGAGTTTGATGGTATACCTCGCATTTTCGATATCGCTGCAAAGTCTCTCAAACATCTCCTTTCCATCAGTGATTATCTCAACACTGTCATTGGTGGTCAGAAATGAATCGGCATACTCCAGATTCATGCTTACCATGTCTTTCCAGCGTCCTGTGACAGCGTCATTATCGACAGTCATGCTCTGCCTCACCGCTTCCTTTTGCAATTTGATCAGAGTATTTTTGCCCTCCTGTTCGTCTTCAGTCATCTTGAAGATCTGCTGTCTGGCTATATGCTGGGAAAAGATCATGTAGAGGAACAGTCCTACAGCTGGCACCATGAACAATACCATTATCCATGCCATTGTTGCAGAAGGCGATTTCGAATCATCAAAGAAGATCAATCCGAGCGCTATAAGAGCGTTCAGAATATAGATGATAGCCATTATATGCGACAATGTGAAAAACTGCAGGAATTGCTCCAGTATGCCCGTCATTCCACTTCTCTTCCCTCAAGACTGAATGTTTTGCCTTCCGTGATCTCAACCATGACTTTACGGCCCATGAGCTGTTCAGGGCTTTTGTCGGATGTAAAATTAACAAGCTTGAATCCGTCTGTTCTTCCGGCCAGCACTTTCTCGTCGCTGCGGCTTACACCTTCAGCTATAACTTCACAGATGCGGCCTTTATATGCCTGATTCTTTCTGAGGCTGATCTCATTCATCACATCAACAAGTCTGTCAAATCTCTCGTGGCAGACTTCATCAGGAATCTGATCTGTAAACTTGGCTGCCGGAGTCCCTTCTCTAGGCGAATAAATGAATGTAAACGCTGAATCATATTCGACTTTTCTGGCGATATCAAGGGTTTCCTCAAAATCCTCATCGGTCTCACCCGGAAAGCCTACGATAATATCAGTGGATATCGTTATGTCCGGACAGATCCTTCTTAGTTTTTCTACCGTTTCGAGATATGATGCTCTGTCGTAGTGACGGTTCATGCGCTTCAGTATCCTGTCACTTCCGGACTGTACCGGAAGGTGGATGTTATGGCATAACTTATTGCATGTTCTGAAGCATTCGATCATTTCATCAGAAATGTCCTTCGGATGCGAAGTCATGAATCTTATGCGCTCTATGCCATCAATTTCATTTACAGACTTTATAAGATCGGCAAAGCTGTGGCCTTCAGCATCTCTGTAGGAATCTACATTCTGACCGAGAAGCATAACTTCTATGACTCCGTCAGCTGCAAGCCTCCTTATCTCGCTGCAAACGTCGCTGAGCATGCGGCTCTTCTCGCGTCCCCTCGTGTAAGGAACGATGCAGTAAGTGCAGAAGTTATTGCATCCGTATGTGATATTGACAAGAGCCTTGTGACGGTGCATTCTGACCGGTTTCATGCCCTCTTCGCTTATGTCCGGATTGTTTGTGATTATTGCACGCATGCGTCTTCCTGTCTTGAGTCGCTCCTCGAGGAGCTCAGGAAACCGGGCAATATTCTGTGTACCGAAGACGATGTCGACCCAAGAAAAGCGCTTATTTATCTCTTCTACAACTCTCGGCTGCTGCGGCATACATCCGCATACAGCGAGTACAAAGTCCGGATTGTTCTTTCTTACCTTTTTAAACTGTCCTAATGTGCCAAAGAATCTTTTATCGGCGTTTTCCCTTACACTGCAGGTGTTTATAACCGTTACGTCTGCCTTATACGGATCGTCGATATACTCATAGCCCATTGCCTCAAGAAGACCGGCAATATTCTCTGAATCATGCTCGTTCATCTGGCATCCGTATGTGATTATATGATATTTACTCATTGAACCTCGTCTTTCTTGTCTCTTGACATCAGCATTCTGACTGCTTTCTCAGGAGCAAGTTTCCCCTTCAGAACTGCTCTTGTAGCCATGCATACCGGCATCTCGACGCCAAGTTTTCCGGCAAGGTCATAAACAGCGTCAGCAGTGTAGTAACCCTCCACGACCGATCCTACTTTTTTAACAGCTTCTTCAGCCTTGAGACCGTCTCCAATCAGAAGTCCGCAGCGTCTGTTTCTCGATAGATCTGTGGCACATGTAACAATCAGATCACCTATGCCCGCAAGTCCCGAGAATGTCTCTCCGTTTGCACCCAACTTGAGTCCGAGTCTCTTTATTTCATGCACAGAACGTGTCATAAGAGCTGCTCTTGCATTGCTTCCGAGCTTCATTCCATCTGAAATACCTGTAGCTATAGCGATGACGTTCTTTACGGCACCGGCAATTTCAACACCTACCATATCATCCTGAGTATATATACGCAGCTGTTCTGACATGAATGCATCCTGAACAAACCTTGCTGCTTCAGGATCAGCAGATGCTGCCACGATGCCTGCAGGAGCGTTCATTACTATCTCCTCAGCGTGGGTAGGTCCCGACAAAGCTACATATCTGACCTGTGGAATGGTTTCTGCTGCCACCTCGCTCATTCTTTTGAGAGTGTTCTTTTCAATACCTTTTGCGAGATTCACAACAGTAACACCGTCTTCCAGATACTTTGATGCATCAGCTGAAACCTGCCTGAATGTCTGAGCAGGCACTGCGAACACTACAATATCTTTACCCTTTACAGCTTCGCCGAGGTCATTCGAATACACAATTCTGTCACTGAGAATGGCGTCCGGAAGATATCTGCTGTTGACACGTGTTTCTTTCATAGCATCCAGAGCAGCTTTATTGCGGCCATATAAAGTAACTCTGTGTCCGTTATGAACAATGAGGTTAGCCATGGCCGTTCCGAATGAACCGCTTCCAATAACAGCTACATTTAATGCATTATCGCCAAGATCCGGTATACTGACTCCGGCATAATAATCAATAGGTTTCATTTTGTCTGCTCCTTATCTTCCGTTTTATTGTTGCCTCCGATGGTAAGCTTCTCTTCTTCGCCCTTAGCTATCCTTTTGATGTTAGCCATATGCATTACCATAAGGAATGCTGCCGCTGCAATAGAGAAGTACAGATAGTCAGGGGCGAAATGCCATATCAGCACAGGATATGCAAGCGCCGCTCCGAGAGAAGCCACTGACATCCTGCGTGTCAGGCCGAAAAGCACACCGGCAATCAGGATCGCCGCGAGGGCGCTGGCCCAGTTGAGTGCGAGTGCAGCACCAAAAGCAGAGGCCACACCTTTTCCTCCCTTGAAACCAAAGGCTGCCGGGAAGCAATGCCCAAGAATCACGCATGCGAACGCTACCATTGCCCCGTACTTTCCGCCAAGACTGATACCTATCTTTACCGCTATGAAAGCCTTAAGAACGTCTACTATAAATACAGTAATCCCGGCGCCCATCCCCATCACTCTGATGGTGTTGGTCATACCGGCATTACCGCTGCCCTCCTTACGGATATCAATACCTTTGAATTTTCCGATGATGATCGAAGGATTGATGTTTCCCAGGGCGTAAGCAATGAGTCCTATAAAAATGAGCTTTAGTGCCTGGCTGCTCATCTTCTTTCACCTCTCCTTTCGCTCCATACGAATTTGATAGATGTACCTTCAAAGTCAAACGCCTCTCTTATCTTGTTCTCAAGGTATCTCGCGTATGAGAAGTGCATGAGTTCTCTGTCGTTTATACTGAATGAAAACAGAGGCGGTTTTGTGCCTATCTGTGTCGCGTAATAGATTTTTAATCTGCGTCCTTTATCTGACGGAGGCTGTCTCATCATTACTGCGTCTTCTATTATGCTGTTGAGCTTGCCTGTAGTTATGCGGACGCTTCTGGCATCGGCAATGCGTGAACATCTGTCAATTATGTCAAAAATTCTTTGCTTGTTGAGAACAGATGTGAATACGACCGGTGCATATGAAGCAAACAGCAGCTCGGCTTTGATCTTTCTCTCAAAATCGCGCATGGTGTTTGTCTCTTTTTCGATGAGATCCCACTTGTTCACAACTATGAGCAGTCCTTTGCCGGCTTCATGAGCATAACCGGCGATTTTTTTATCCTGTTCCGTCAGCCCTTCTACAGCGTCAAGCATAAGAACACATATATCGCAGCGCTCTATAGCGGCTATGGCTCTGACAACGCTGAACCTTTCTATTGAGTCATTAACCTTGCTCTTTTTGCGAAGACCCGCTGTATCGATAAGAGTGTATTCCCTGTCCTTATATGTAAAAGGAGTATCGATCGTGTCACGTGTAGTGCCTGCAATAGGCGAAACTATGACTCTTTTCTGCTTGGTAAGTGCATTTACCAGCGATGACTTTCCCACGTTAGGTTTGCCTATGATCGCGATATGAACGCTTTCATCGGCTCTTCCGAACGAGTCTTCAGGGAAGCCTTCGACTATCCTGTCAAGGAGATCACCAATATTAGTCATATTTGCTGCGCTGATAGGCACAGGTTCGCCGAATCCGAGCTCATAGAAATCAAGAATGGTCTCATATGCCTTTGACGGAGAATCCACTTTATTTACAACAAGGATCACTTCCTTACCTGTGCGGCGCAGCAGATCTGCAACCTCTCTGTCAGCTGTTGTGAGGCCTTCTTTTCCGTCCACCATAAAGCAGATCACGTCAGCCATGTCCATAGCCATGACAGCCTGATCTCTCATCTGCGAACGTATGGTGTCATCGGTGCGCACTTCGATGCCCCCGGTGTCGATAACAGCGAATTCCTTACCGTTCCATTCAGTCTCGGCGTAGATCCTGTCACGCGTGACTCCCGGCACATCTTCAACTATCGCACGTCTTTCGCCTATAAGCCTGTTGAAGAATGTCGATTTGCCGACATTCGGCCTTCCTACTATAGCTAAAATGGGTTTACTCATCGAATATACCCTCCACAAAATCATGAGCATTGAACGGCTGGAGATCAGTCATTTTCTCACCTACTCCAATAAACTTTATCGGCATGTCGAACTCATCAGTGATAGTGACCGTTATGCCGCCTCTTGCTGTTCCATCCATCTTTGTAAGTACAATTCCGGTAATATCAGCTATATTGTTGAACTCTTCAGCCTGGTTCACGGCATTCTTCCCTGAAGTAGCATCCACTACGAGAAGATTCTCTCTTGTTGCCTCAGGCCATTCTCTTGAAATGACTCTGCTCATCTTTTCGAGTTCCTTCATGAGGTTTGTCTTGTTCTGAAGTCTGCCTGCCGTATCGCAGATGAGCACATCGACATTGTTGGCTTTTGCAGACTGTATCGCATCATATATGACTGCTGTCGGGTCCGCGCCTTCTTCTCTCCTGATGACTTTTTCAACTCCTACTCTCTGTCCCCAAAGCTCGAGCTGCTCTGCCGCTGCTGCGCGGAAAGTGTCAGCAGCTGCCAGCATTACTGTCTTTCCCTGCTGTATGTACATGTTGGCGAGCTTCGCTATAGTAGTGGTCTTTCCGCCTCCGTTGATGCCTATCATGAGGATTACGAGCGGATACTCATCCGTCATGAGATTACGCTCTCCCTTATCCATAAGTTCCTCAAGTATACGTGAAAGTTCTTTCTTGATCTCGCGTTCCCTGGTTATGTACTTATAGTTTATCGCCTTATTCAGTTCCTCTATTATCTTGGCTGATGTTTCTATACCGACATCGGCCATGACAAGCGACTCCTCAAGCTGATCGAGGAATTCCGGACCTAATTCAGGGTTATCATAAACCGCCATCGTAATGGAATCGATGAATTTGCGGAATACGGATTTCTTTTCAAACAGTGCCATTTATCGGTCTCCTTCTTTTTTATTCAAGTCCTTCCGGATCGAATTCGTCTCCCAGTTTAAGCGACAGCATGCGCGATATGCCCTGCTCAGGCATGGTTACGCCATATAGAACATCTGCATGCTCCATGGTCGCCTTCTGATGTGTTATCAGTGCGAACTGTATATTCTCAAAGTTTTTGAGGTAATCCGAGAATCTCTCGATATTTACTTCGTCCAGTGCAGCCTCTACCTCATCCAGAATGACAAATGGCGTAGGCTTTGCCTTGAGAACTGCAAACATGAGAGCAATAGCTGTAAGTGTCTTTTCTCCTCCGGAGAGAAGATTTATATTTTTCAGTTTTTTGCCAGGCGGCTGAGCTGTTATTTCTATGCCGGATTCCAGCGGTTTTGACTCATCTTCGAGCCTGAGTTCAGCATATCCTCCGCCGAAAAGTTCTTTGAATGACTGCTCGAAGTTGACAACAACCCGGTCGAAGTTTTCTTTGAACTTTGTCCTTATTGTTTTGTCCATGTTCGAGATTATCTCATTAAGCTCGTTCATGGCTTTCGTTAAGTCTGCTTCCTGAGCAGTCATAAACTCATACCGCTTGCTTACAGCCTTGTACTCTTCGATCGCTCCTACATTTACATCACCAAGCTCCGCGAGACGCAGCCTGATCTCTCTGGACTCACGGTTGCCTGCAGTGATAGCGAAGTTTTCATCTTTCATGTCAAGAGCTTCGGCATAGGATACTTCAAATTCATCCCACAGTTTGTCTTTCTGCGTATCCAGCAGTGTCTCGTTTCTGGCTGTCCTGACTTCGAGTTTGTAACGCTCATCACGAACTTTTTCAATTTCCTCTCTGTCTTTCTTCTGCGCAGCCATCAGTGCGTCACCCCTGCTGCGTCCGTCCTCGAGTCTTGATGTGATATCGGCGATCCTCTCTTCGAGTTCAGCTTTTTCCTGACTTAAAGCCCTCTCAAGATCTCCGGATTCCTCGCTTGAAGCATTGAGTCTGTCTTTATCAGCATTGAGCTCCTTCTGAAGTGCAAGATTGTCTTCAACTGCTGCTTCCAGCTCGATGACATCATCTCTGACGCGTTCTATCATTTCGTTATCAGCAAGCATCCTGGATTCGCTCTCGCCGATCCTTACCTTGAGAGCTACTATCGCTTCATTGTCCTGTTCGATCACAGGTCTGATATCTTCAGCTTCTTTCATAAGAGCCTCAGCCTTCGCTTCAGCTTCAGCGTACTCTTTCTCTGAATCCTCTATGCTCTTCCTGTGACCGGCGATCATCGCTTCTGCTCTTTCTATATCCGATTCAAGGGTCTCCATGTTTGACCTGAATCTCTCAGCAGCACCTTCATCCTCTTTTACAAGAGATTCAGCGTGTTCTTTATCAGCTCTGAGAACATTTCCGGCGATATCCAGATCCGTGATCTCTGCCCGAAGATTGTCACGTTCGGCTCTCAGCTGGGTTCTCTCTTCATCGAGCTTCGATCTTGATGTGTTCAGTTCAGCTGTCAGAGCATTGTAATCAGCGATTTTTTTCTTAAGAGTGCTTATCTCCTTTTTACGGTCCAGGAGATTAGCGGTTCTGTTTTTGTATCTTCCTCCGGTAATAGCGCCGAAGGCATTTATTACTTCTCCGTCCTTTGTGACGATCCTGAATCCTCCGATATCCATCTTGGAAATACGGAGTGCTTTTTCCATATCGTCTGCGATGATCACTCTGCACAGCAGATAATCTACTATTTCTCTGTATTTTTCATCGCATTTCACCATTTCAGAGGCTATGCCGATGTATCCCGCAGCAGAGCTGACGTGCTCACTTACTCTTAATTTTTCTGCTCTGACAGACTTTACAGGAAGGAATGTCGCTCTTCCAAGACCTGTCTGCTTGAGCCATTCGATAGTTTCTTTGGCCGATGCATCGTCCTCACAGACTATATTCTGCAATGAGTTGCCCAGAGCCGTCTCTACAGCTGTTTCATATCCGCCAGGGACTTCGATTATATCTGAAACAGTTCCGATTATTCCTCTGCGGCCTGCGTTCATAACCATCCGGACAGCATTGTTATAACCCTCGTAGTTTGCTTCCATCTCTTCAATGGTACTCCGCCGGGCTATTGCCTGGTTGCACCTTACAGAGATTTCATCGATTTCCTTAATATTTTGCTCGATTTTTGTAGCTACTGTAATTATCTTATCGTTAACTGTATCCAGATCGTTCTTTTTCTCTTGCAGAGCGGCCTCGTTTTCACCGATTTTCTTTTCTATCTGCTTCAGATTCTCTCTGTTTTCTGTATCAGTCCTGTCCCTGGTCTCAAATTCTTCTTTAAGAGTCTCTTTACGTTCAACGAGAGTCGTTTTGTAGTTACTGAGAGTCTTTATCTCCGCATTTCTGGTGACATTACGGTTGTTTATGTCGATCAGTTTGTTTTTGATCTCTTCTGTCTGCATGGCTATAGATGACGATCTGCGCGAATCTTCGTTGAACTTCATCACCGCATCTTCAAGTTCCGTTCTGAGCTTGTCCATATCGCGGTTCATCGCCTTTTCGCCTTCTTCAAGCCTTGAAAGCTCAGCTCTTTCTGTACCAAGTCTTTCATTTGCCGAAGACAGTTCTTCTTCGAGTCTTGTGAGTTCTTTTCCGATATTGGCCAGCCGTTCCTTATTGAGCTTTCCGCCGCTTGTTATGTCAGCCAGTTCATCTATCGCTTCCAGAAGTCTTGCGTTGGCGCTGCCGAATTCCTCGTTAAGGTCTGACTCGCTGTCTCTAATAACTTCGAGTTTCTCTTCTGTATCAACTAATCTTGCTGATGTGAGATCCAGTTTTGCCTGAAGGGCTTCGAGCTCTTCCCTGCCTTCACGCACACTTATTTCAAGGTTTTCGAGATTGTGAAGTATTATATTGATTCCCAGGGTTTTATATCTGTCCCTTAGTCCTATATACTCAGTAGCTTTCTCGGAGTCTTCCTTCAGCCCTCCGATACGCCCTTCTATCTCGGCGATGATATCCCGTACTCTGTCAAGATCAACAGTTGCAGCTCTTAGCTTGTTTTCAGCTTCGCTCTTTCTGCTCTTGTAGAGCACGACGCCTGCAGCCTCCTCGAAAATCTGCCTTCTGTTCTCAGGTTTTGTACTGACAATATCTGCTATTTTGCCCTGACCGATTATCGAATATCCCTCAACGCCAATACCCGTATCCATGAAAAGCTCACGGATATCTCTCAGCCTGCGCTGATTGCCGTTTATAAGGTATTCGCTCTCTCCGGAACGGAACATGCGTCTTGTGACTGCAACTTCGTTATATTCAAGAGGCAGTATGCCGTTTGAATTATCAATCACAAGCGTGACCTCTGCCATGCCTTTAGGCTTTCTTGTCGCTGTTCCTGCGAAAATAACATCCTGCATTTTCGAACCACGGAGCTGCCTGGAGCTCTGTTCACCGAGCACCCACCTGAGAGCATCGGATATATTGCTCTTGCCGCTTCCGTTCGGACCTATTATGCAGGTCACACCTTCATTAAGTTCTATGGTTACAGGGTCCGCAAATGATTTGAATCCCTGCATTTCGATCCTTTTAAAATACAACTGTTATACTCCCTTCGAAAGTGCGTCTTCTGCTGCTGCCTGCTCTGCCTTGGCCTTGCTCTGACCTGTGCCTCTGCCTGCCGCCTTTCCGTTTATTTCTACTTCTATCGTGAATGTTTTATTGTGATCAGGACCCGACTCCGCTACCTTGCGGTATTCGATCTTAACATTATGGTCGGCTTCCTGCAGCTTTTCCTGGAGCTTTGTCTTATAGTCTTTATTCAGCTTCCCCTGCGCTCCGAGACTGATGCGCTCTTCGAGAAGTCTGAGTATGATGTCACGGCCCGCCTCATAGCCTCCATCTAGTATTATCGCCCCCACGAGAGCCTCAAATGCATCGGCAAGTATAGAAGCTTTGCTTCTTCCGCCGCTTGCTTCCTCGCCCTTACCCAGATACAGGAACTCTCCGAGTCCCATCTCAGATGCAGTTCCGGCCAGCGAGTCCTCGCAGACCACATCTGCCCTGCATCTCGAAAGGATGCCTTCGTGAGCTGATCCCATTATCTCAAACAATCTTGCTCCAACAACCGCATCAACATAAGCGTCCCCGATGAACTCGAGCCGCTCGTTGTTGCGCTCATATCCGAGCTTATGCTCTGATGCATATGAACTGTGAGTAAGTGCTGTTTTTACAAGTTTCTCATTCCTGAACCGGTATCCGATCAAGTTGTATAGTTTTTCATAATCAACGGCCTGCGCCATTATCATTCTCCTTTATCAGCGAATTCTTCGCTGTTAGCTATCGCCTCGGCTATCATTCCTGTGATGTCGTTGTCCACATAATCTACTGCTCTGTGGATTGCATGATAGACCTCGGTCGCCTTCGAATTTCCGTGTATCTTAAGCACCGCTCCCTTGAGTCCCAGAATAGGAGCTCCGCCTGCATCAGAATAATCAAAGACCTCTTTTATTTCTTTTATCTTGCTGTACGCGAGCATTGCTCCTGCCTTCGCGATAAATCCTTCTGTCAGTTTGCGCTTGAACTCACCCATAATGGCAAGGCTCATGCCCTCACTGCTCTTCAGATATATATTTCCGCTGAATCCATCAGTAACTACTACATCAGTCTCTCCGAAGATAACATCACGCGCTTCGATATTGCCCATGAAATTGAGTCCGCTGTTCTTCAGCATGTCAAATGCGGTCTTGTGAAGATCATCGCCCTTTCCTTCTTCTGCACCGACATTCAGCAGTCTGACTACAGGAGCTTCATTTCCGGTTATGCCCTTCACGAAAATACTTCCCATTATTCCGTACTGATAAATGTATTCAGGCTTTGCTTCGACACTGGCGCCGCAGTCGAGAAGCAATGTAACGCCTTCTTTGCCTGCGCGCGGGAACCATGCAGCTATTGCAGGTCTCTTGATGCCTTTTATGCGTCCGAGTGTAAGAAGTCCGCCCGAAAGAAGAGCACCCGTGCTTCCACCCGAGATAAAGATATCCGCCTCGCCGGTCTTCAGCATGTTCATGCCCTTTACAATGGTTGAGTCCTTTTTCTTTCTGACGGCCATGGCAGGGTGTTCCTCATTTGTGATGACCTCTGTTGCGTCTGCGACCTCGATGTTGTCGCCCTTCCATCTGTTAGCCCTTAGCTGCTCATTTATGGCTTCTTCCGGTCCGATAATAACGACTGTCTCGCTGATTTCGGATGCTGCCTTTATTGCTCCTTTTACTATTTCTTCCGGAGCGTAATCGCCGCCCATACCATCTATCAAGATTTTCATAAGTAACCTCCGAAAACCCTCTCCATTGTGCAAAAGCACATAGTTATCTATCAAATCACATTAATTACATAAATAATCAATGTATTATATCATAAAATATCCCTGCAGGCTCCTGATTTTGAAGATGTACACAATATAAAACGGAGCATTTATGCTCCGTATACTGTATATAGTTATTTTTGCAAATTTATTTTTTCCTTCTGAGCTGTCCGCAGGCAGCATCAATGTCGCTGCCGAGTGTCCTTCTTACCGTGACAGCCACACCACTGTTCTCAAGGATCTTTTTAAAAGCTGCAACGCTCTTTTCATTGGCGGTTTTATACTCCCTGCCCTTTACCTCGTTAAGCGGAATGAGATTTACATGAGAAAGCCAGCCTTTCATTCTTGAAGCGAGTTCTTTAGCACATGACGCACTGTCATTTACACCATCTATAACAGCATACTCAAAAGTTATGCGCCTGCCTGTGAGTTCCGTATACTCCCTGCATGCCTGCATGAGATCATCGTAATCATATTTTTTTGCGACAGGCATTGTACGCTCTCTGAGTTTCTGGTTGGAAGCATGAAGCGAAACAGCGAGATTGACCTGCGGGAAATCCACTGCGAACTCCCGTATCTTAGGGATAAGGCCGCATGTAGATACTGTGATATTGCGGAGACCGAGACCGTATCCTTTCTTTTCATGTATAAGACGGATGAATCTCGAAAGCTCTTCATAGTTGTCGAAAGGCTCGCCCATTCCCATAACTACGATATGCCCGATATCCTCGCCTGTCAGGTTTCTCATGGCAAGCACCTGGGCGAGCATCTCACCGCCTGTAAGGCTCCTTTCCAGGCCATCCATGGTGGATGCACAGAAAGTGCAGCCCATTCGGCATCCCGACTGCGAAGATATGCAAATGGAATTACCATATTCGTACTTCATGAAAACAGATTCTATCTGCGTTCCGTCATTAAACTCAAAAAGGCACTTGACGGTGCCGTCCTTTGACTCCTGCCTGCGCACTGCCTCCGGCAAACCGATGCAGAATCTTTCATTGAGTGCAGCCCTTAATGAGGCAGGGACGTTCTTCATATCATCGAAACTGTTAACGCCTTTTGCCAGCCAGCCGAAGATCTGAGCTGCCCTGAACTTCTTATCTCCAAGTTCAGCAACAACAGCTTCAAGTTCTTTAAGAGAATAATTTAATATGTTGTTTTTTGTGTTGCTGTTATGCAATCTTGTAAGCTCCTCATATTTTCAGTTTTTTCAGGATTAATCACCTAATTCTTGTATTCTTCGTTCAAATCAGCAACTATTTCAAGACTGCCATAAGAGCTGACACAGTAAACAGTCAAAATGTAAATGATTTGAATTAAAAAGGGCTGACACACCTGATTTTTTAGAAATGGCTTGTGTCAGCCCTGGTTTTTTAGCGGATTCTCTCTACAGCGAGACCCGTTTTATGTCCGTTGATGTCGAACAGAGGGGCATCTTCCTTAGTTTCTATTGCGACTGCGATAGTCTCGTCCATGATAAAGTCCTTTGCTCTTTCAACAGCTGCTTTGATCTCATCATCAGCGTTCATGTAGATCTTTATCTCATCCATCATTTCGAAGTCAGCCAGCTTACGAAGCTGCTGGATCTTGGAAATGACTTCACGTACATAACCCTGCTCAATGAGTTCAGGTGTAAGAGTAGTATCAAGGATGGTGAACACGTTGTTGTCCATACCCACTACGAATCCTTCCTTCGAAGAGATCCTTACATCTACGAGATTTTCGTCTATGTCGTAATCCTGTCCGCCGAGTGTCATTGTGACAGGGCCCTTATTAAGAGCTTCTATCATTTCCTTGGCATTAGCCTGTGCGAGTTTGCCTCCGAATTCCTTTACATTCTTTCCGAGTACAGGGCCGGCAGCTCTGAAGTTCGGCTTGATGCTGAAATCCATGTACTTGTCGAGTTCGTCCTCGAACTGCACCTCGTGAACGTTGAGTTCCTCCTTGATGAGATCCGTGAGATCGCCGATAACGTCTCTGTAGCTTCCGTCAACGATGACCTTGCTGAGAGGCTGACGCACTTTGAGCTTCTCCTGCTCTCTTGTGCTGCGTCCGAGGTTGACCAGGATCTTTACGAGATCCATTCTCTCTTCAGTGCGGTCGTCGATGAGGCTGTCATCAGCTTCCGGATAGTAAGCTGTGTGTACTGTGGTCTCTCCTGTAAGCTTTGTATAGATCTCATCCGAGATGAATGGAGCGATAGGAGCCATCATCTTCGCAACGCCTGTCAGTACCTCGAAAGTTGTAGCGTACGCAGCTCTCTTATCGAGAGTCATTCCGTCGCCTTCTCCCTCGGCAAAGAATCTTCTTCTTGCTCTTCTGATGTACCAGTTTGAGAGATCTCCATCGATGAATTCACCGATCGCTCTGACTGTTTTCATGTGATCGTATTCATCCATTGCCTCTGTCGTAACATTGATGAGCCTGTTATATTTGGAGATTATCCATCTGTCGAGCTCCGGCCTGTCAGCATAAGGAACGTCGAGATGTCTGCGTTCCACTTTGTCGATATTGGCGTACAGGCAGAAGAAATTGTATGTGTTTCTCAGCGTGCTGAACACCTTGCTGATGACCTCTCTGATACCATCTTCATCGAACTTTGTAGGAGTCCATGCAGGTGATCCGTATACCAGATACCATCTGAGTGCGTCCGCGCCGTACTTCTCCATCATCTCGAACGGATTTACCGTATTGCCGACATGCTTCGACATCTTTTTGCCGTTCTTGTCTAGGATCAGGTCATTGACGAGCACGTTTCTGTAAGGGGCACAGCCCTTTACGATGGTGGATATCGCCATTAGTGAATAGAACCAGCCTCTTGTCTGGTCGATGCCTTCACAGATGAAGTCTGCAGGGAAAAGCTCACCGTCGAAGTTTTCAGAGTTTTCAAACGGATAATGCCACTGCGCGAAAGGCATGGCTCCGGAGTCGAACCAGCAGTCCATAACTTCCGGGATCCTGTGCATGCTCTTGCCGCACTCAGGACACTTTACAGTCACATCATCCACATAAGGTCTGTGGAGCTCAATGCTCATATCTATGTTCTGTTCAGCATCCGCTATCAGCTGCTCACGCGATCCTACGCAGTGCAGATGACCGCATTCACACTTCCAGATAGGGATCGGTGTTCCCCAGTATCTTGATCTGGAGATGGCCCAGTCCTTTACGTCTTCGAGCCAGTTGCCGAATCTCTTCTCACCCACATAAGGCGGGTACCAGTTAACAGTATTGTTGTTTGCTACAAGCTGGTCTTTCAGCTTTGTCATCTCGATGTACCACGACTTGTTTGCGTAGTAAACGAGAGGAGTGCCGCATCTCCAGCAGTGAGGATAAGCGTGCTCCATCCTCTGCTTTGCATAGATCTTGTCATCCTGAGCAAGATACTTGATGATGTCGACATCAAGTCCGTCTTCCATAACGAATCTTCCTGCCCAAGGAGTCTCCGTATAGCATCCTCTTTCATCAACCGGTTGAAGTACTGCGAGATCATATTTGCGACCGCAGTTATAGTCATCTTCACCGAACGCAGGCGCTGTATGGACGATACCTGTACCGTCTTCAGTGCTGACATAGTCCATGCATGTGACTATAAATGCATTTTTGCCTTTTTCAGGAACACAGAACGGCTCGATCTGCTCATACGTCCAGTATTCCATATCGCGGCCTTTTACCTTCTCTGTGACTTCATACTCTTCGCCTGCAAGAACCTTATCAGCGAGAGCTTCGGCAACCCAGAGAAGATTCCCTTCATTCTCGCCTGACTTCATAAGGCACTTTACATAGTCGACATCAGGGCCGACAGTCAGAGCGATGTTGGATGCCAGGGTCCATGGAGTAGTAGTCCACGCAAGGAAATACTCGTTATCATGATCTACACCTGTTCTTCTGAACTTGCATGTAAGTGTATTGACTTTGATATCCTTATATCCCTGAGCTACCTCATGCGAAGCAAGCCCTGTTCCGCAGCGCGGGCAGTAAGGAAGGATCTTGTATCCCTCATAAACAAGTCCCTTGTCGAAAGCGTTTTTGATTATCCACCAGCCTGTCTCGATGTAGTCGTTCTTATATGTGATATACGGATCTTCCATGTCAGCGAGATAAGCCATTTTCTCGGACATGTCAGTCCACATCTGTGTGTACTTGAATACTGATTCACGGCATTTCTCGTTGAATTCCCTGATTCCGTACTTCTCAATGTTCTGCTTTCCGCTGAAACCGAGCTGCTTTTCTACCTCGATCTCTACCGGAAGCCCGTGGGTGTCCCAGCCGCCTTTACGCTTTACCTGGAAGCCCTTCATAGTCTTATATCTGTTGATGGAGTCCTTGAGAGTCCTGGCCATCATGTGATGGATGCCCGGCTTGCCATTTGCTGTCGGAGGTCCTTCGTAGAATACGAAAGATGGTGCACCCTCTCTTGCCTTGACACAGAGGTTGAGCATGTCGAGCTCATTCCACTTTTTGATCTGCTCCGCCTGATAATCGGCAACAGGTTTATCCGAAAGGTTTTCAAACATGTTTTTTATCTCCTGTTTCTTGATTTCATAACTTGAATATTTTAACACAATGCAGCTCTGGTTTTAAACTCTTTTAGGCAAATAAAATGCCTGTTTTTCCATACTTTTGCCCGGTTATAAGGTTAAGATGCCATTGACCCCCGCCCTGTCGCAGTATAGAATAGTTTCATCAAAAGAGGAGATGCTCATGCCGCTTATCATTCTGGGACTATTGGTCGTTATAGGAATAGTGATCTACGCTCTGGCGAACAGAAAACAGAGTGAAGAGGTCGATACTCGCACAGTGCGCGAGCGTTATCCGCATGTCTTCGAAAAAATCGATGAAACGATAGATCACATGAAAAAAGGCGCAAATTACACCATCATTGATGATGATGAAGATTCGGCAGATCCGGATGATATCAATGCAAAATACCGTGATGAAGACGGACACACCCTGCATTTCCCGGATGATGCCGAAATCGAAAAAAGGAAAAGAAATATACATTGAAAAATGCCGGCCTTGACCGGCATTCACTTTTTATCTGGGTTTGAGCGCATACGAGCCGTCAGGAAGCATGACCCGTCCTTTTTCCATATCGCAATACACATCATACATGATCGTTCTGATACGGTCCCTTATTTTTCCGCTTTTTACAGGGCTTGCTACCTCGACCCTTCTGTCAAGGTTCCGTTTCATCAGATCTGCCGAAGAGATATACATTACTTCGTCTATCCCTGCGCCAAATATATATACCCTTGAATGTTCAAGGAACCTTCCTACTTTATTCACTATACATACGTTTTCGGTGCAGCCTTCGATTCCCGGCAGCAGGCAGCATATACCGCGCACTATCATGCGGACCTGACATCCGGCGCAGGAAGCCTCCATCAGGGCTTCAATCATTTCCTCGTCTGTCAGTGAGTTTATCTTGAAGAATATCTTTCCTGATTTTCCTTTTTTTGTCTCACGGCGGATCAGTTTAAGCAGTTCCTCACGCATGCTCAGAGGTGAGACTGCAAGCGGTGCATAACTGCGATCCCTTTTGGCGACCCTGTCCCTGCAGATATCTTTGAACAGTCTTGACGCGGCTTTTCCTATCTCCTGATCATATGTGATTATTGACAGATCTGTATACTGTCTTGCTGTTTTTTCATTGTAATTTCCTGTTGATATCTGTGTAATGTATTTCTTTTCCGATCTGCCTTCCTTCCCTGCTCTTTCAAAGACTATCTGGCACATCTTGGAATGGACCTTATAATTTTCCGTACCGTAATAAACTCTGCAGCCCGCAGCAGAAAGCTTTTCTGCCCATGCGAGATTCTTTTCTTCATCAAATCTGGCGCGAAGTTCCAGCACCACCCTGACTCTTTTGCCAGTCCTTGCGGCATAAATCAGGTAATCAACGATCTTAGGGTTTGATGCCAGACGGTAGATGGTGATGCGTATTTCACTCACATCAGGTGAAAAAGAAGCTTCTCGCAGTAAGCCCAGGAACAGGTCCATTGAATCCTGCGGGTATGATGAGAGCAGATCTCTCTTCTTTACCATATCAATTATATTGCCACGTATATTCTCGGTCTGGTCAACAGGAATGACCGGCTTATATGTGATATTCGGTTTCAGATCCGCAGGAAGAAGTTTTTCAAGTTCTTCCACATATGTGAAATCTATTCTCGTTGTTGTGAACATCTGGCGTTCATCCAGGTCGAGCGCTCTGACAAAATAGGCTCTCAGCGCTTTTCCCAGGCGCCCGTCAGATATCAGCTTATCAGCCGGGCCGTACTTTCTGCGCCTGAGAGCATCACGCATTTCTCCCGCGGTGTTTGCTGAATCTGTTCCACCGGAGGCCTCAGCATTGCGCGCAATATCTATCACATGGAGCTCGAGCGGCACAAACGGAACAAACAGAGTATCTGCAAACATCCTTATAATGTCTTCGGTCAGAACATATCTGAAGCTCTCTCCAGGCAGTACTTTTATGAACGGCAGTGAACGCGGAATGTCTATTAATCCGAACTTGTCCTCAAGCTCAGCATCAAGAGCAGCCATAATATACGGCCTGTCTTCATCGATATCAGGCATCGGCTCACCGGCATCAAGAACCTTTACTTTAAGGCTGTCCTTTATCTCATCTCTGAAGAAATCAAAGCATCTCCCCCGCTCTTCATCGCTGAGCTGCCATGCCTCGAGTCTTATGACTCCCGCTTCAGCCAATTTGCTTTCGACAAGCCCATAAGCCATATCTTTCTTCATCAGAAGGCCCGGTACCAGATCATGTATGCGCCTGAGCTGTTCAGCAGCTGTCATTCCTGATTTTTCGTCAATCAGGTCGTCGCCCTCGTCGTCTTCACCGAGAAGGCTTCCCACTCTTACCTTGAAAAATTCTTCAAGATTGGAAACGAAAATGGCTATAAAACGCAGGCGTTCAAAAAGAGGCACTGTATCATCCAGTGCCTCTTCGAGCACACGCTCATTGTATCTCAGCCATGAGATCTCTCTATTCTGCGTGAAGCCTTCTTCGTATAGCATTATTTTCTCTTAGCATCAGAGCGTTTAACGTCAGGACGCTCAAGGTTAATGCGGTTCTGGCTGTCGATCTCTGTGACCTTTACCTGTACCACGTCACCGATGTTCATAACGTCTTCGACTTTTGCTACTCTGTGATCTGCCATCTTTGAGATGTGCAGCAGACCTTCCTTGCCAGGCAGGATCTCGAGGAATGCTCCGAAGTTCATGATCCTTGTGACCTTGCCTTCATAAGTCTCGCCTACCTCGACTTCCTTAGTGATAAGTTCGATTTCTCTGCGTGCAGCCTCTGCGCTTTCCTGATCAACTGCGTAGATAGCGATGAATCCGACGTCATCATCAGAAATATCGATCTTGGCGCCTGTCTCATCAACTATCCTGTTGACAGTCTTTCCTCCCGGTCCGATGACCAGTCTGATCTTGTCAGGGTCTACTCTCATGCTGATAAATCTAGGAGCATACTTACTGAGCTCTTTCCTTGGCTCAGGGATCTCTTCGAGCATGTTCTCAAGGATCTTTGCTCTTCCGATCTTTGCCTGCTCAAGTGCCTGCTCAAGGATCTCTCTGTTAAGACCGTGTACCTTGATATCCATCTGAAGAGCGGTTACACCGTCAGGAGTACCTGTTACCTTGAAATCCATGTCGCCAAGGAAGTCTTCCATTCCCTGAATGTCTGAGAGGATGGCGAACTTGCTCGATCCGTCCTCGTTGAATCCTTCGATAAGTCCCATTGCGATTCCGGAAACCGGCTTCTTGATAGGAACACCTGCGTCCATCAGCGCGAGCGTGGATCCGCATGTCGATGCCATCGAGGAGGAACCGTTCGAAGACATTACTTCGGAGACGACTCTGATGGCATATGGGAATTCCTCTTCGTCAGGAAGTACAGGCAGAAGAGCTCTTTCTGCGAGAGCTCCGTGTCCGATCTCTCTTCTTCCAGGCGATCTGCTCGGCTTGGCCTCACCGGTGCAGTAGCCAGGGAAGTTGTACTGATGCATATATCTCTTGCGTGTCACATCATCATCGATACCGTCGAGATACTGGGCCTCGGAAAGCGGCGCGAGTGTTGCGATCGAAAGAACCTGAGTCTGTCCTCTCTTGAACAGTCCGGATCCGTGTGTTCTCGGAAGATATCCGGTCTCGCTCCAGAGCGGTCTGATCTCATCTGGCCTTCTGTTGTCAGGACGGACACCCTCTTCGAGGATGCGGCGTCTTACTTCTTCTTTCTTGATGTTGTAGAGGACCTCGTCTACTTCGGACATTCTGTCTTCGAATTCCTCAGCAAAGTGCTCCTTTGCATCGACAGCTACAGCGTCCATGTTGGCAAGTCTCTCCTGCTTGTCAAATGTATAGATGGCGTCTACCATCTTCTGAGTAGCGTATTCTCTGACAGCTGCGTCAACGTCTTCACCTGCCTTGAATACTACATACTGCTGCTTTTCCTTGCCTACCTCTGCAACGATCTCTTTTATGAATCTGCAGATGTTTTTGATTTCTTCATGACCGGTAAGGATAGCTTCGAGCATCTGATCTTCAGGAAGCTCGTTTGCTCCTGCCTCAACCATCATGATCGCTTCTTCAGTACCGCAGACTGTAAGGTTGAGGTCGGATACCTGTCTCTGCTCGAATGTAGGGTTTATAACGAAGTCTCCGTCAACTCTTCCTACTACAACGCCTGCAGTCGGTCCATCCCATGGGATGTCAGAGATCGCTATCGCTGTAGAAGTACCGATGAGCGATGCTACCTCAGGTGAGCAGTCGTGATCTACTGACAGAGCAGTAGCAGCTACTACTACATCATTTCTGTAGCCCTTCGGGAAGAGCGGTCTGAGAGGTCTGTCGATGAGTCTCGAGATGAGCGTTGCCTTCTCGCTCGGACGTCCTTCTCTCTTGATGTATCCGCCCGGGATCTTACCGACAGCATAAAGCTTTTCTTCAAAATTGCATGTAAGCGGGAAGAAATCGACATCCTGCTTTGGTTCCTTGCTTGCGCAAACTGTGCAGCTTACGACCGTATCTCCGTATCTGACCGTAGCCTGTCCGTTTGCCTGTTCAGCCAGCTTGCCGATCTCGACTTCGAGGAGTCTGCCGCCAAGTGCTGTTCTGAATGTTCTGTAATCTTCAAATCTACCCATTTATTAACAACTCCTTCCTGTTAATTATTCCTTTCCTATGGGCATTAACTAAATACATACAAAGCGGGAGGCGTGCTCCCGCTTCGATGTCTGCTATTATTTTCTCAGTCCGAGACGAGCGATAAGGCTTCTGTATCTGTCGATATCTGTCTCTCTGAGGTACTTGAGAAGGTTTCTTCTCTGTCCTACCATCTTCAGAAGACCTCTTCTGGAGTGGTGGTCTTTATGATGCTCTTTGAGGTGCTCGTTGAGGTCGTTGATCCTGTAAGTAAGGATAGCTACCTGTACTTCCGGGGAACCTGTGTCGCCTTCTTTAACAGCATACTCTTTGATGATTTCCTGTTTTTTCTCTTTTGTAAGCATAAAAATAAACTCCTTTTCTTTAGTTCGCCCGCTCTGCGTGGCCGTCGGAGATGCGAACCACTGCGGCGCGGGTATATTGAATTGATTTACAACGTTGGTATATTAACACGAATAAAACGTGATGTCTATCATTTTTTTCGATAATTCAAGGCATTCTCGCAGTCACGGGAAATCTGGGCAAAGAGCTCTTCCTTGTTCCTGAATTTCCTCTCTCCGCGCGAGAAATGGTCGAAAAAGACAGTGACTTCCTTTCCGTAAGCATCATCATCATAATCGAAGATGTTTGTCTCAATGGTCTTTTGTCTGCTGTCTTCATTTACGGTCGGGTTCAGACCGATGTTGGATACACTGTTGTACTCCGCACCATCAACATGGATCCGGCTGAAGTACACACCATTCGGCGGAAGCATCTGCCTGGCCGGCGCAGGAATATTGATGGTAGGAATGCCCATCCTGCTTCCGAGTCTCTTTCCGTGTCTGACCGTGCCCATGAACGAATACGGCCTTCCGAGCAGCTTTGCGGTCATTTCCATATTGCCTGTGGCAATCATTTCTCTTATAAGAGTTGAGCTTACAACTTCACCATCTACTACAACGGCTTCATGTATGCTCAGCCCTATTCCCGCAGCTTCGCATTCACTGCGGAGTGTATCCGGTCTGCCCATTGCCCTTGCACCATAGGTGTAATTGAACCCTACCGAAACATATCCCGCATTCAGTTTGTCTTTCACGATGTTTTCGAAGAAGTCGTGAGCCTGCATCGTCATGATATACTCATCAAACGGTACATTGACAAGGATATCGAAGCCCATTTCCTCTATCAGTGCAATCTTTTCCTCCTCTGTGCAGATGAGTTTGACAGCATCCGGATCACTGTCGTCCCGTCTGAGTATGAAATTGAACGGGTGGTTGGAGAAAGTAAAGCACAGGGAATCAAGACCCTGTTCTTTTGCAGCGTCAAGCGCCGCAAAGAAAATCTCCCTGTGTCCGATATGTATACCATCAAAATTTCCGAGTGCTACAGAAGTCTTTTTTCCAGGATTCAGTTGGTTGAAATCGTTTATTACTATCATTGATTTTCTATTTAATTACCTTTTTCGGTACCAGAGAGCCGTTTTCAACTGCACCGGTCCCAAGGAAAGTGCAGTTTCCGTATACGCGGTACAGACTGTCAAAAGATGACGGTTCTGTTATGCGGAATCCGTTGCTCCAGGAACTGTTTCCATTCAGAAAGGCGGTAATTCTATTATTGTTAAGTGATATCCTCCCAAGCTTTTCCAGGGTAATATCAGCAGGAATGAGCATTGTTTTCAGCGGGTCTTCTGTCCCGATGATCTCTTCAATCGTATAAGAGTCTTCTATCCTGAAGTATCCAGATGCAGTGCGCGTCAATGCAGTCATCGCAGCGCCGCATCCCAGCTCCCGGCCTATATCGTCGCAGATGGAGCGTATATATGTGCCTTTGGAACAGGTAACATCAAATTCGATTTCTCCGTTTATAAGATCGATTTTCGTTACCGAATTATCGTAGATGATTATCTCGCGCGGCCTGATCTCAAAGGTCTTTCCTTCACGCGCAAGATCATATGCTCTTCTGCCGTCTATCTTAAGTGCCGAATACTTTGGAGGTATCTGCATCACATGGCCTGTATAGGCCGTAAATGCCTCTCTTACGTCCTTTTCGCTTATTTTCGAATATCCGGCCGTTCCAAGGATTTCGCCCGTTATATCGAGAGTATCGGTCGTGATGCCGAGCTTCATCGATGCGTGATACGACTTGGCATCCTTATCATAGTATTCGATGATACGTGTGGCTTTTCCCACACATACAGGCAAAACGCCCGTAGCCATCGGGTCGAGCGTTCCTGTGTGTCCTATTTTTTTGATATTAAGCACATGCCTTAATTTGGAACAGACATCCTGCGATGTCCATCCGGCCGGCTTGTTTACATTTATGATCCCGTCTGTCATTTCTTTCAGTTTGCATTCACGGTATCGATGAGCACCGGAATCAGCAGCTTTTCTGCCTCTTCAAGAGGTGCAAAGAAAGTGCATCCTGCTGCCAGCACGTGCCCGCCTCCGCCGAATTTCGCTGCAGCAGCCGCCATATTCGCGTAGGTCCTTCCCCTGAGGCTGGCCCTGACATTGGTCTCAGTTTCCTTGAACAGGCAGGCTCCTTCTACTCCGTCGATACTCATCATCTTCTGGATGATCCCGTCTGCCTCATCAAGAGTGCAGCCGTTTTCCTTAAGCAGATCCTGTGTCACCTTTCCGACAGCGAGTTTGCCGTCTGCGTAGAAGTTGAGATCTGAAATGACCTCGCTTTCCATCCTGAGTGCCTCTTTTGATCTGCGGTCGTAAATGAGTGCTGAGATCACTTTGGAGTTGAAGCCTTCTATCTTGTACAGATGTCCGGCTATCTCATGCGAACGGCTCGTCGTATTGCTGTGCTGGAAGTTTCCCGTGTCAGTCGTAATGGCCGTGAAGATACAGTTTGCTATATCGAGTGATATTTCTACGCCAAGAGCTCTTATCACGTTGTAAACTATCTCTCCTACAGCGGCGGCCTTTGGCTCGATACGAGCAAAATCGTACCTGATCTCCTTTGCCTTAGTGGCATGGTGATCAAAGCAACCTTTCAGACGCCCTCTCTCCCAGGCTTTCTCCCTGCCGGTGATGCGGTTCATCCCATTGCAGTCTATCATGAGTGAAAGCTGTACATCATCGAGCACACTGTCATCAGTTGTGGTGCATCCGCACTCCAGAAAGTCGAGGTTTTTCGGCACAGGTTCGTTGATCATGACGTATGCCTGCTTGCCCAGACTTCTGAGGGCAAGGCAAAGCGCCGAGCATGAGCCCAGCGCATCCCCGTCCATGTTGGTGTGCGGGAACAGCAGTATGCCGTCAAGGTCTTTCATTATAGTTGCAATGCTTTTTATTGTGTCGTTCATTCCTCGTTGCTGTATGTAAGGCTGTCGATAATGGAATCGATATGCCTGCCGTAATCCTGTGATGAGTCAAGTTTGAATATGAGTTCAGGTGTATGTCTCAGCTTGATGTCTCTCGATACCTGACCTCTTATGGCGCCTTTTGCGCGCTCAAAGCCTGCGAGAACGCCTGAATATACCATCTCTTTGTCTTCATCTGAAAGGCACACCGGTGAAACGTAGATCGTAGCATAGCTCAGATCACGTGTCACATCGACTCCTGTGATGCTTATTATTCTTGATGTAAGTGCCGGGTCCTTTGCTCCGTTGATCAGAAATCCGCTTACGCTCTTCTTTATCTCTTCACTGAGCCTGCCCTGTCTGTATTTAGCCATTTCGTCTCCGTTATTAACGTGCTACTTCAACCATATTGAAGCACTCGATCACGTCGTCAGGCTTGACGTCGTTGTACTTCTCGATGCCGAGTCCGCACTCGTATCCTGCAGCGACTTCTCTGACGTCGTCCTTGAATCTTCTGAGTGAACTGATAACGCCCTCGTGTACTACAATGCCGTCTCTTACCAGTCTTATCTGGGCATTTCTCTTTACAATACCCTCGTTCACATAGCATCCGGCGATTATACCGACACCAGGTACCTTGAATGTATCTCTTACTACAGCCTTTCCGAGCACTTCTTCCTTATACTCAGGATCAAGCATGCCCTTCATAGCATCCTGGATCTCGTCTATAATGTCGTAAATGACTCTGTAAAGCCTGATCTCGACATCAGCAGCCTGTGCCTGGTTAGTAACAGCAGTAGTCGGTCTGACGTTGAATCCGATGATGATGGCGTTGGAAGTCTCGGCAAGCATAACGTCGGACTCGTTGATGGTACCTACGCCGCTGTGGATGACATTGATCTTGACCTCAGGAGTCTCAAGCTTCTCAAGAGAAGTAATGATAGCTCCGACAGATCCCTGAACATCCGCTTTTACGATGAGATTGAGCTCCTTGGCCTCACCCTCCTGGATCTGGCTGAAGAGTTTTTCGAGAGTCATGCTGGCATTCTTGGCCAGGACTTCTTCTCTCATCTTCTCCTTACGGTTAGCTGCGATCTCACGCGCTGTCTTGTCATCCCTTACCACGTTGAATGCGTCACCTGCATCGGGAACATCTGAAAGTCCGAGTATCTCTACAGCAGTAGCCGGACCGGCCTTGCGGATGGTCTTGCCCTTGTCGTCCGTCATTACACGGATCTTTCCTGATGTGGTTCCTGCTACAACGCTCTGTCCGGTCTTGAGAGTACCGTTGGAAACGAGGAGAGTTGCAACAGGTCCTTTTGCCTTATCAAGTCTTGCCTCTATGACGGTTCCGAGTGCCAGTCTGTCAGGATTTGCTCTGAGTTCGAGCATATCTGCCTGCAGAAGAATCATCTCAAGCAGGTCTGTGATACCCTGGCCTTTCTTTGCAGATACAGGAACAGATATTACATCACCGCCCCAGTCTTCTACGAGTACGCCGTGCTCCATGAGTTCCTGCTTCACTCTGTCCGGATTTGCGCCAGGTTTGTCCATCTTGTTTATTGCAACGATAATAGGAACATTTGCAGCCTTTGCATGGCTTATGGACTCTATGGTCTGCGGCATTACTCCATCATCTGCAGCTACAACAAGTACTGCGATATCAGTGACCTGTGCACCTCTTGCACGCATCGTTGTGAATGCTTCGTGTCCCGGAGTATCAAGGAATACGATCTTTCTTCCGTTGATAGTGACCTCGGACGCACCGATATGCTGTGTGATTCCGCCTGACTCGCCTGCAGTAACATTTGTGTTTCTGATCGCATCGAGCAGCGAAGTCTTACCATGGTCGACATGTCCCATTACAGTGATGATAGGCGGACGAGGCTTGAGTTCGTTTTCTGAATCCTCGTGTGTATCGATACCAGGCTCCTCGATCTCAGGCTCTTCCTCAGTTACAACTATCTGAAGCCCGAGATCCTCTGCAAGCATCTCTACAGCATCCTTGTCGAGAGTCTGATTGATCGTTGCCATAACCCCCATCTGCATCATTGCCATGATGATTTTACTGACGCTGATCTCAGCCTGCTCTGAAAGACCTGCTACAGTAATCGGAACTGTTACGGCTATTGTTCCTTCAGGCAGGAGTTCTTCTGCTGTAGGTTCTTCTACGACTTTTGTCTTGTATTTTCTCTTATGACGTTCCTGCTTTTCGAGAGCAGCTTCATCATAGATATTGTTGCTGTTGTTTCTGCGGCCTGCCGGACCGTCTTCGCGCCTGTCAAACCTTGACTGCTTGTCTCTGTCGCGGTTATCAAAGAACTTTTTGCTCTTGCCTTTGGAAGCCTTTCCGCCGCCTGAAGCAGGTGTCGGAGCAGGTCTTTCACTCTGAGGTTTTCTCGGACGGTCCTGGCGCTCCTGACGTTCAGGACGTTCTTTGCGATCTTTACGTTCGGAGCGATCCTGACGGTCTTTTCCTCCATCGCCTTTGTTTCTCGAAGGTTTTTTCTTATCACCGTCGGAAGCCTTGCTCTGAGCTCTCTTTTCGCGCATCTGTCTCTTCTGTTCTTCAGCCTTTTTCTTTTCAGTCTCGGCATCTGAAATCTTTTTGAAGCGCATAGGCTTGCCTGGAGCATTTACATACTCCTCTTCTTTTTCAGGCTCAGGTTTTGCAGGTTCTGTCTTCTCAGGCTCTGCTGTTTCAGGTTCTTTTGCAGCAGAAACCTCAGCTGCTTGTACCTCAGCCTTCTCAGCCTCAGATTCAGCATCTGCAGCGGCTGCTTCCTCTGCAGGTTTCTCTTCCGCTGCTGCTTCCTTTTCAGATACTGCAGGCTCTTCCGGAACAGCCGGTTTTTCTTCAGACTGCTGTGGTACTTCAGGTTCTGTTACTGCAACAGGAATATCAGCTGCCACTGCCTCTGGCTCTTCGGCTTCCGGTTCGGCGGCTGTTATTTTTTCTTCCGCAGGCTCTTCTTTTTTAGGAACCACCGGCTTCTTTGGGATAACCGGCTTGCCGACCGGCGGCTTAGGCTTTGCACCTTCTTTATGAACCACCGGGATAGCTTTGATTTTAGGCTTGTTTCCGCCGGCTTTTGATCCCGTTGAAGTTCCTCTCATCATATTGATGGATCTTGTAAGCCTCTCCGCAGCCTGATCCTCAACTGTGGATCTTGCGGAACTGATTGCGATACCCAGCTTTTCCGCATAACCTTTTAGTTCCTGTATACTTATGTCAAGTTCTTTGATAAGTTCGCTAACTTTCTTTGACATCCATACCTCCTTGGTAGCTACCGGACAGCTGCCCGATAAGACTACTGATCTCCTTCTCATCTAGATTTCGCTTGCACACACGATTGAACGCCTTACGCTTAACCGCGGTCCTGATGCATTCTTCACTCCTGCAAAGATAGAAGCCTCTTCCCTCTGCCTTTCCGTTTGTATCGACAACAGGATCCTGCCCGTTGAGCACGAATCTTATCAGCTCATCCTGAGGCTTAGACTCTCTGCATGCAATGCATCTTCGCATCGGCTTAGTTGTTTTGTGTCTCCTCAATTTCAGTGACCTCTCCGGCTTCTTCTGTTTCGGAATCTTCATATTCATCGAATGCGAAGCCCATCTCTTTGAGCTGATCGTTGCTCTTGATATCGATCTTCCATCCGCTGACTCTTGCAGCAAGTCTTACATTCTGACCCTCACGTCCGATTGCAAGCGACAGCTGCTGTTCAGGTACGACTGCTGTAGCAGCCTTTTCGTCTTCGTTGATGTAAACGCCTTCAACGATGGCAGGTCTCAGCACGTTGCTGATCAGGACTGCAGGATCCTCGTCCCAGACGATGATATCAATCTTCTCACCAAAGAGTTCGTCCGCAATGTTCTGGACTCTCGCTCCTCTGTTACCTACGCATGCACCTACCGGATCTACATTAGGGTCATGCGAGTAAACGGCGATTTTTGTGCGGGAGCCTGCTTCACGGGCTGTACCCTTGATCTCTACCGTTCCATCCGCGATCTCCGGAATCTCGAGCTCAAACAGTCCTCTTACAAGCCCTGGATGCGATCTTGAGAGCAGGACCTGAGGTCCCTTGTTCTCTTTCTTGACATCCATTACGTAGACCTTGATGCGGTCTCCCGGTTTGAAGTTCTCCGTCCTTACCTGCTCAGATGCAGGTACACGGCCTTCAGTTCTGCCGAGGGAAATGAGCATTGTTCCGTTTGAGATCCTCTCGACCTTACCCGTAACGATAGTTCCCTTCTTCTCGATGAATTCATTGTAGGAATTAGTGCGTTCAGCTTCTCTGTTCTTCTGAACGAATACCTGCTTTGCGCCCTGTGCGGCGATCCTGTTGAAATCTCTTGGATCGATCTCGTACTCGACTACATCACCGATTTCGTAACCGTCATATATCTCCTTTGCATCCTCGATCGAGATCTGAGTCAGATCGTCTTCGACTTCCTCAACTACCTCCAGGCCCATGTAAACAGTGACATTGCCTTCGCTCATATCTACATCGACTCTTACATTGGATGCTCCGTAATTCTTCCTGTATGCATTCTCGATAGAGTCTTTTATAGCTCCTATGATCTCTTCTTCTGAAAGATTCTTTTCTTTTTTGAGATCTGCAAATGCATCTAGAAATTCCTTGCTCATTGTCTCCTCCTGATTTTCTGTTTATTAGAAAACTACTGCTAAATTTATCTTTGCTATTTTATCGGCAGGGATGGCAAGTTCACCCGCTCCGGTATCTATCAATACGATACCGTCCTTCCTGCCCGAAAGTATCCCTTCGTGTGACTTGCTGCCGTTGATCTGCTCATATGTTTTTACTTCTACGGCTCTTCCGGCAAAACGTACATAGTCGGAATCTTTAATAAGCTCCCTGTCGAGCCCCGCCGAACATACTTCGAGATTGTAGCTGCGCTCTATGATATCATTTTCATCGAGCATTTCGCTCAGCCATACGTTTACCTTTTCGCAGTCATCTATGCTGACATACTCTGACTCAGCATCAGACGGCTTATCCAGGCTCACTCTGAGAACCCACGACGGCCCTTCCTTTTTATATTCGACTTTATAGATGTCAAGTCCGTTCTCTTCAAGGAACGGCATCAGCATCTCAGTTACACGTCTGCTGATATCTTCTTTTGCCATGTTCTCACCGTAGAAAAATCCAAACATAAGTGAAAGAGTGGGAGTCCCCACTCTTTCGAAACGTTAGCTTACTTTGCACTTATACCACCAAAGCCGAGTAATTGCAAGTATTTTATTGAATTGGCCCGGAAATGGCTGTTTTATTGTGTTAATTTGCCGGAGCCGGAGTCGGAACCGGGATGACTGCATTCGGGTCCGGGATTGGGATGACTGCGTTCGGATCCGGAACCGGGATGACTGCGTTCGGGTCCGGAACCGGGATGACTGCGTTCGGATCCGTAGGGGCAGGCTCTTTCTTTTCAGGAGGTGGATCAGGCGGCTGGGTCCCTGTAGTATAATATTCACCGTTTTTTACTATGACATTATCAGGTCTTGACTTGTATTCTCCTCCCTTAGCTCTCTTGACCTTGCTCATTATCTTGCTCCAGAGCTTGGCTGCTGTAGCTGAAGTCGTATCGAGTTCTACATTGTTATCAGTACCTATCCACAGAGCTGCGGCGTATTTCGGTGTGAATCCGTCGAACCAGATATCCCATGTCTCGTCAGTTGTACCGGTCTTTCCTCCGACCTGTTCTCCTTCGATTGCAGCATCATAGGCAATACCGTCTGACACTACAGTCTGGAGTACATCTGTCATGATATATGCAACACCTTCGTCCAGGACTTTTGTTTCTTCGGATTTGCCTTCAAGGAGCACCTTACCGTCGCTGTCTGTTACCTTTGTATAGCAGATTCCGGAATTGCGTACTCCTCCGTTCGGGAATACCGCATATGCGAGAGCCATATCAAGAGGCGTGACTCCCTGTGTCATGGCTCCGAGTCCGAGAGCAGCGAGATTGACATCATTATAAGCTTCGTTCGTGTCATCGATAGCGGTGCTTATACCGAACTTCTTTACCATCTCCATTGAATAGTCAGTACCGATCTGTGCCAGGATCTTTACGGCACAGGTGTTGATTGACTGCTGGATAGCCTGTCTGAAGGTCTTGTATCCGCTGTATGACCTGCTGAAATTCTTAGGCCACTCCTTTCCCTTGACCTTCATCTTTTCGTCCTTTACTCCGGAGCTGACAGTTATGTAGCTTCCCCACATGCTCGTTCCCTGGCTGTCGTAGCCGGTATCCTTGAACTTGAACGTTTTACCGTCCTTTTCATATTCGAAGCTCTTCTGAAGAGCCGGAGCATATACAGCAAGCGGCTTGATGGATGATCCCGGCTGACGCGGACTTACTGCTCTGTTAAAGAGTTTTTCTCCGTTTGTTTTTCTTGTGCCCGCCATCGCTTTGACTTCACCTGTACCGACTTCAACGATGACCATGGCTCCCTCTACTTTTGCATCATCGCTCTTGGCGCTAGGGAAATTCTCCTTCTTTTTGAATTCCTTGGTAATCACCTTCTGCGCCTGCGAGTCAAGCGTCGAGTATATATTGAGACCTTTAGTGTATATCAGTTTTTCCGCCTGTTCTTCACTGAGATTGTACTGCACCATGAGGTCATTCTTTACAGTATCAAGCAGATAATCCTTGAATGATGAGCTGGAGCTCATGCTCGCTCCGCCGGGGTTTATGAATTCTGCCAGAGGTCTCTTGGCAGCATCAGCTTCTTCCTGTGTTATATATCCCTGCTCTGCCATAAGATCGAGCACAAGATAACGTCTGTCGCGGGATATATCATTTGCATACAGACCTTCGTCGATCTGTGTAGTCGTTTCCGCTTCATCATTTTCTGTCATCAGAAGTGCGTACACTCCCGGTGCCTGAGGTAGTGAAGCAAGCGCAGCGCATTCCTCAAGTGTAAGATCCTCTACTTCAGTGCCAAAATACTTCTTTGCTGCTGTATCGACACCGTAACATCCATAGCCCAGATAGATAGTGTTGAGATACGCTGCCAGTATTTCTTCCTTGCCCAGAGACTCTTCGATCTGATATGCATAATACATCTCGATTATCTTACGTTTTATCGATCTTACGCTTTTTTCTTCAGGAAGGAATATGTTGCGGGCAAGCTGCTGTGTAATGGTACTGGTACCGCTGATTTCTCCTCCGCCCGAAACTGAGTTCCAGATTGCTCCGAATATTCTTTTGAAATTGAACCCCTTATGCGTCCAGAAAGTTTTATCCTCTACTGCAATGAACGCATTCTTCAGGTTTTCCGGGAATTCCTCGTATTTAGCGATCTCACGGTTCTCAGACAGGTAGATATCATCTGTAAGGTTTCCCTTGTCATCATAAATGTGAGTGCTGACATCCAGAGTGTTATATATCTGCTCCGGATGTATTGTATCTGCGTGTGCGATGGTTATCGCTGCATACGCTCCGCCTGCGATACCGCCAACAATTCCGAGAGCAATGATTATCTCGATTAAGGCCAGAAGCCATCCGAAGAAGCCTTTTTTCCTTTTGATCTTGATCTTTTTCTTTCCGCCCGGCTTTTTGCCTCCAGGTTTCTTATTGTCAGAGGACGGCTTTGCTGCCTTGGCTTCCGCAGCAGCTTTGGCTTCTGCAGCTTTCTTTGCAGCAGCGGTTTTATTCGCTACTGCTTTTTTATCTTTCAAAGTCTTCCCGGTTGATTTTGCTTTTACGGAAGCTCCTTGCTTGACAGCTTTCGCAGGTTTAACAGCTTTCTTTCCTTTCGCTGCCTCCATCTCCGCAACGATAGCTGCCTCAAGTTTAGCCTCATACTCCGCTTTCTGTCTTGCCTCTTCAGCTCGCCTTGCAACTTCCTCTGCTATTCTGGCCTCTTCGGCTTTCCTTATTTCTTCTTCTCTTGCAAGCAGTCTCTGTCTTTCTGCCTCAGCAGCTTTAGCTGCTCTGCGCGCATCCTGCTGCTGCGCGATTTTCTTTTTCAGAGCAGTTTTTGCAGATTCGAATTTCTTTGAAAATTCAGACTGGTTCTGTAAAGCAGCCTTTTGCGGGTTGGCTTTTACAGGCTCCATATCTCTGGTCCTGCTGTAATCCTCAGGCAGACCGTACTCTTTCTTTGGTTCTTCAGGAGCCGGCTCTGCATCAGCAGGCATTTCAGGTTCCGTTGTTTCAGGAACAGGCGGTTCCTCCGGAGATGTTTGCGGCGCAGTTTCCTGTGCCGGGTCATCCGGTTTATTGTCAAAATCAAACGAAAGGCCTTCAGTGTCATCAGGCATATTGTCAAAGTCAAACGAAAGACTTGCCGGACCCTGCCTTCTTCCCATGTTTGCAGAGGCATTTCGGCTGTCCTGAGTGATCTCTCTGACCTTGTCGTTATTATTATTGTCGAACTGATCTGTTGTCATCTCTTTCTCCGACAGTCATTTATTATTACACTTCAAATACAAAAAGTGCGGACTTTTTAGTTCCGCACCATTTTAGCACAAAATGTTGTCATTATATCCATTTATGACGCTATATTTAGATTAAGATGTATTAAGGTAACTATTGAAATATCACCTTTTCAGCATGCGCATGGAATTAAGTATGCATATCACCGCAACTCCCACATCGGCAAATACAGCTGCCCACATGTTGGCTATACCAAGTGCTCCCAGCACGAGGCATGCAAACTTCACAAACAATGCAAATGCTATGTTCTGCTTTGAGATACTGAGAGTCTTGCGGGCTATTCCCATGACAGCCGGTATCCTTCCGATGTCATCATCCATTATGACAACATCTGCAGCTTCGATAGCAGCATCGGAGCCCAGAGATCCCATCGCTATACCGACATCCGCAACTGAGAGCACCGGAGCATCATTAATGCCGTCACCTACAAATGCAAGTCTTCCGCGCTTCTTATCAGCTTTCTCACCCGAGCCTGCTTCTTTTCTCAGACCATCCAGAAGTTCCTCTACGACACTCACCTTATCCTGAGGCAAAAGCTCAGCACGGTATTCTGTGATTCCGAGTTCGGCAGCTACAGCCGAAGCGACTTTCTCCGAGTCGCCCGTCAGCATTATCACGGATCTTACACCGGCCTTGAGCATTTCGCTTATCGCTTCTTTCGCGCCCTTCTTTGGCACATCCGCGACTATGATAGTACCGATATATTTTCCGTTTTTTGCGACATAGCAGTTTGTACCGCTGACTTTAGCAGCTATTTCAGGCAATTCTATTCCCTCTTCATCGAAGAATCCTCTGTTGCCGACAGTTATGGTGTCGTTTTCTGCTTTTGCGGTTATTCCCTTGCCTGCAACATTCCTGACATCTTTTATCTTCGACTGTGCTATAGGTTCTACGCACGCTTCTATTATTGCTGCCGCGATAGGATGCGTCGAGCCTGCCTCTGCTGCAGCGGCATATCTGATTATCTCATTCTTATCATAGCCTTCTGTGGTTTCAACCATAGCGACCCTGAACCTTCCCTCTGTAAGAGTGCCCGTTTTATCGGACACAACTGTATCAAGGTTTGCAAGGAGTTCAAGATAGTTTGATCCTTTTACAAGTACACCTTTTGACGATGCAGCGCCTATACCTCCGAAGAACGCCAGCGGCACGGATATGACAAGCGCACAAGGGCATGAGATAACCAGGAATGTACATGCTCTGAGCACCCATTTCCCAAATTCGGAAACAAAGTTCCCGGATATCAGCGGCGGAATGAATGCAAGTATTACTGCTGCGATTACTACCGCAGGAGTGTAATAATGTGCAAATCTCGTTATGAAATTCTCTGTCACCGACTTGCGCGAAGATGCTTCTTCTACAAGTTCAAGTATCTGAGATACCGTGCAGTCGTCGAATTCCTTTTCTGCCTTTATCCTGAGCAGAGTCTCACCATTGATGCAGCCGGATATGACCTGCTCGCCTTCGCTCACAAGTCTTGGGAGTGATTCACCGGTAAGTGCCGAAGTGTTTACGAGACCGCTTCCCTCTATAACGATGCCATCGGTAGGTACTTTCTCACCCGGTTTTATAACTAGTATGTCCCCCACTTCGATATCGTCAGGATCTATGACTTCAACACTTCCGTCTTCCGATTCACGGTTGGCAAAATCAGGCGCCATGCTCATCAGATCCGCTATTGACCCTCTCGACTTGCCTACTGCATATCCCTGGAAGAACTCTCCGACCTGATAGAACAGCATGACCGCGACAGCTTCTCCGAACTCCCTGCATCCGAAAGCTCCTATCGTAGCAAGAGTCATGAGAAAACTCTCGTCAAAGAGCTGCCTGTTCTTTATTCCTATAAGGCACTTACGCACTACATCGTGACCTACGATGAAATAAGGCACGAGATACAGAAGCAGTTCCGCTATCGTTCCGCCTGTCGTATCGGGAAACAGACCCATATGCTCAGCGATCATCAGTACAACGAACAATATGAACGCTATACCGATCTCTTTTAATTCTTTCTTTTGTTTTTCAGTAAATCTATCCATTATTTCAGCAGCGAATAGTGTTATAAAACCACTTTACAATCAGGCTCTACCTTTGCGATGCATTTGACCGCTTCATCAACGACTTTATCGAATACCGCGTCATCTGCCTCGATCATCATCTTCTGAGTCATGAAGCTCACCGAAGCATCCGTGACTCCGTCGATCTTCTTTATTGCTTCCTCCATCTTTGCAGCGCAGTTAGCGCAGTCCAGGTCGATGAGTTTGAATTTCTTTTTCATTTTAGTTCTCCTTTTCTCTTTTTAAAGAAACCCTTATTCTCCGATGTGTTCCTTACCCATCTCTATGATGGTTTTTACATGGTCATCATCCAGGGAATAATAGATTGCTTTTCCCTCACGGCGGCTCTTTATGAGCTTGCCCGTCTTAAGTGCCTTGAGCTGATGCGATACGGCGGACTGATTCATCTCGATGTCTTCACATATCTCACTGACGTTCTTTTCTCCGTCAAAGAGATCGTAAAGGATCTTGATGCGTGTGGAATCCGCGAACATCTTGAAGAGCTCCGCCAGTTCGAGAAGCTCCTCTTCGCCCAGATCTTTTATCATGTAGTCATTTTCTGTCATCTGCTGTTCCCTTCACAAGAAAAACATATGCCGATATATTCATATGAATATATTAGCATATGTTCATTATAAGTCAAGCATTTATAGAAAAAATTTCAGTCTTTGAATCCTTTCCATACAGGTATCCCCGTATAGGTCTGCGGCACTTCTTCACCTCTAAGTACCCTGAGTGCTCCGGCCGCCATGGCTTCGTGCTCAACCTCTCCCGGATATGAGTACACAGGAGCGATCCATCCGCAGCGTTCTTTTATGTATTCGCACAGGTCTTCAAATCTCAGGAGCCCTCCCCCGAGGATTATAGCGTCGACATTGCCCGACAGCACGACTGCCATTTCTCCTATGCTCTTGCAGATGTTGTAGAGCATGGCTTTCCATACGCGTACTGCCTTTGGATCATCCGATTCGACCATCTCATGCACTTTGTCTGAATTTGAAGTTCCGAAATGACTCACAAATCCTCCGGATCTGGTGCATGCATCTCCGACTTTCATGTTTTCCGGCCGGCTGAAGTATTCAAAAGCTGTCTGGACAGGCAGAGTCCCGGTACGTGTCGGCGTAAACGGCCCCTCTCCCAATGCATTGTTTGTGCCGTCCACCATGCGTCCGTGGTCATGAGCAGATATGGACATGCCTCCGTCGATGTGGCAGACGATAAGGTTTGAATCTTCATATTTTATTCCATGTCTTTTGCAGTGCAGCTGCGCCGTGCCTCTCAGATTCAGAACATGCAGGCTCGATCCCCTGTATAACCCGTCTATGCCTGTGATGCGTGCCTCATCAATGAACTCATCCACCTTGGGTCCGTCCACCATAAGTGCTATCCCGCCGTATTCCGCAGTAAGATCCTGTGCCAGCGGAACTCCGAGGTTCGCCGGATGGTCTACGCCGGTCACCTTGTTGCGGGTGTCCTCCAAAAGCTTATCGTTAACTGCATACACACCGCCGTTGATCGGAGCCGTGCTTCCTCCGCGCCCGACTATAGCGTCCACACCATGAAGGTCTATCCCGTTCTCATCGAGAAATTCGAGTATCATCTGCTTTCTGAAGTCCAGCTGATCGTATGCACTCGCGAATTTTGCAAGCTCAGACGCGTCATGAAACACATTGGCTTCGTAAAGCTTATTTTCATCTTCAAAATATGCGAGTTTAGTGGATGTTGATCCTGGGTTTATGACAAATATTCTGTAACTCATGTCGTTTATGTTTTTATACAAGCAAATACAACTTCTGATATTGATTATAGAACACATGTTCGTTATTATTATACTGCCGGGACCTATGAAGCATTATGAGGCAGGCAGTTGATGTGCTGGCCGTTTTCGATATAGGAGCTATGTCTCCCCGCCCTATCAGATTCAAGGTGGTGGAGTCCGGTATCAAAAAGACGGTCAGGATAACGGACATAAAGAATATTGAGTGGCTCGGCGCAGGCGGTGTATCACGCATCGTCTATGATTGCTGTACAGTCAATGAAGGCCGGCTGGTCAGCTACCGGCTGCTCTACTTCTACCGCGAATGCCGCTGGGAGATAGAACGCAGTGCGTGATCCTCTACAGATCGAATATGCTTATCTGAGCGGATTCAGGCAGGCCTCTGAACAGCCCGTGCTTTTTAAGGTCATCTATGTTGGTGCCGGTAAGCTTCGTTCTCGACTTCACATCATCCAGAGTGTTAAATGGCTTCTCTTTGTATGCCGACGCAAGCGACTCTGCAGCTGTGTCACCGATCCCGTTGATCGCGTTGAACGGAAGCATTATCTTACCGTCTACTACTGAGAAGCGGCAAGGCTCGGCTGTTCCAAGCACAGGCTCCGAGAAGCTGAGGCCTCTCGAGAAAGCCTCATACATTACCTCATATACTGTCAGCTGCTCCTTCTGCTTTGCTGTAGCAGTATTTCCGAGTTTCTCTATCTCATCCATCCGCTTCTCTACTCCCGGTATGCCGAGACCGATTATGTCCGCATCAAAGTTGTCCACCTTTGAAGTGAACCATGCAGCGTAGAATGCTTCAGGGTAATTCACCTTGAACCATGCCATTCTGATCGACATCATGACGTAAGCAGCAGCGTGCGCGCGCGGGAACATGTATTTAAGAGTCTCGCACGACCATATATACCAGTCCGGTACGCCATGATCTTTCATCATATTGAGCTGGTCCTCGCTCAGCACGCGGTTCTTTCTGACGATCTCCATTATCTTGAACGCGTCTCCGTTAGGGAGCCCTTTTTTGATGAGGAAGTTCATGATATCGTCGCGGCACGAAATGACCTCATCGATAGTAGCCGTGCCGTTTCTCAGAAGATCCTGTGCGTTGTTTGTCCATACATCGGTCCCGTGTGAAAATCCCGACATTTTTATCAGCGCCGATACGGTGGTCGGATGTATGTCATCGAGCATGGCGCGCGTGAAGTTTGTTCCAAACTCAGGAATAGCGTATGTGCCATGAGTGAATCTGTAGTTCTCGTTTTTGATTTTAAGCGCGTCCAGAGATGTAAAAATACTGAGTGTTTCTCTGTCATCCAGAGGGATGCCCATTGGATCTACACCTGTCATTACCTGGAGATGTCTTATGAGCTGCGGCACATCGTGCCCGAGTATGTCGAGCTTAAGAAGGTTCTCGTCGATCTTGTGGTAATCGAAATGAGTTGTTATAACATCGGTATCACGCTTGTTTGCCGGCTTCTGTATAGGACAGAACTCATAAATCTCATGATCGTCCGGAACAACTATTATGCCTCCCGGATGCTGACCTGTGGTGCGCTTTACACCCGTACATCCTTTCACCAGGTAATCGATGTCATATTTGTTTGCGTTTATATGGTTGTCTTCGACATAGTGTTTTACGTATCCGAAAGCGGTCTTGTCAGCGATAGTCGCAACTGTGCCTGCCTTATATACGTTCTTTTCACCGAAGATCTCACCTACATATCTGTGGGCTACCGGCTGATATTCGCCCGCAAAGTTGAGGTCTATATCCGGCTCCTTGTCTCCCTTGAATCCAAGGAATGTGGCAAATGGGATATTCAGGCCTTCCTTTTTCATCCGGGTACCGCACTCGGGGCATTCTTTTTCAGGCATATCGTATCCGACATCGTATTTTCCGGGTTCGGACGACCACTCAAAATGCCTGCATTCCGGGCAGATGTAATGCGGTGCAAGCGGATTTACTTCTGTTATCCCCGCCATTGTAGCGGCAAATGATGATCCTACCGAGCCTCTCGATCCTACCAGATATCCGTCACGGTTAGATTTCTGCACCAGCATCTGAGCGGCTATGTACATCACGGCATATCCGTTGCCGATGATCGAGCTCAGTTCGGTCTCGAGCCTTTCCTCTATCTCAGGCGGCAGCGGATCCCCATAGATGGACTTTGCCTTCTCATAACAGCTGTTTCTCAGCGTTTCCTCTGCGCCTTCGATCTTTGGCGGGAACTTTCCGGCAGGAACAGGCCGCACTTCCTCTATCATGTCAGCGATTTTGTTGGTGTTTGTCACCACAATTTCCTCTGCCCTGTCTCCCAGGTACGCAAACTCCTCCATCATCTCATCTGTCGTTCTCAGATAGAGCGAATCGGACGGGGTATCACGGAACCCAATGCCGGCCATTATTATGTTGCGGTATATGGATGCCTCCTGCGTCGGATAATGCGAGTCTGTAGTCGCCACTGTGAGCTTTCCGAGTCTGTCGCCCACAGCGATTATCCTGAGGTTGTTGTTGATAAGATCCTGCTCGCTTCCGGCAATGCCGTCTTCAATCATGAAACGGTTGTTTCCGAGAGGCTGTATCTCCATATAGTCGTAGAAAGAAGCGATCCTGTCGAGTTCATCATCGTCAGCGCCTCTGACTATTGCCTGATACAGCTCACCCGCCTCACACGCAGTACCAAGGATGAGACCCTCCCTGTGAGCCTGCAGCACCGAGCGCGGGATCCTCGGACGTTTGTAAAAATAATCGATATGCGAAGTGCTTACGAGCTTGTAGATGTTCTTAAGACCCGTCTGGTTCTTAGCAAGGATTATTATGTGATATGTCCTGTTTTTCTTTATATCAATGGTACCGTCTGCAGCTGTCGCATCTTCATCAGGATACAGATAGCCTTCGACACCATAAATCACCTTGATGTTCCTTCCGTTTTTTGCCTGCTTTGCAGCCTCCTTGGCTGCATCAGGGAATGCCTGCACTACACCGTGGTCTGTGATGGCTACTGCCGGCTGACCCCAGTATGCCGCTTTTTTTACGATATCCTTCACCTCATTGAAGCCGTCATTATCACTCATTTTGGTGTGGCAATGAAGCTCTACCCTGCGGCCGTTCGGATATGTATCCTCTTTGAGTTTTTTCTCTATCTTCCTTAATGAGCTGAGCATCATGAGGTTCTGGTGCTCATATGTATCGTACTCGATGCTGCCGCGGGCACGTATCATGTCTCCCGTGGAAAGATTCTCCTGTATCTCCTTGAGTTTTTCTTCGGATATAAAAGCCTTGAGGCCGAATGTCCTTATTTCTGAGGCTATGAGTATGGTAATGAGCTGGCGGCCGCTCTTGATAGGCATCGATTCCATACTGAAGACCTCGCCTTCTATGACAGGCTTTTCTTTGCTGCCTACAAAGCCTTCAAGCTCACTGTATCTGACCGGATCACCCGTAAAGTCATCCCCAAGCAGTACCAGTTCGCCGTTTGCATTTGTAAATGCAGGCTTGTCCTTTTTGTTCTGTCTGTACTGCCGTCCGTTTCCGCCGTTATATCCGCTGCCGTTTGTCCCCTGGGACTGATAGCTTTCATCCCCTGCAGGTTTTTTAGGGATCATGATCCCGGTGTATGTATAATTGAATCTCACTCTTTCAGCTGAAGCTATTCTTGCCGCGATCCTCCTCTTCATGAGGTTCTCGGTCTTTTTAGGCATCACAAAATTGAGCTTGGCGTCGATGTTCAGCGCCACGCTCGTACCTCCGTTTACCTTTGACACAGCCACATTCGTTATCTCTATGTCTATGTCTTTGATGTCTCTGCCGCTTGCCTCTTTCAGCTCATCGGCAGTAAGTATTTCTTCAGAGATCTTTATCATTCTGCCTGTCTAATCACAATCAGCTTCAACAAGTTCTATAAGTCTGTCTATAAGTCTGTCTTCCGGGACCTTTTCGAGTATCTCGCCGTGGCTGAATACTAGTCCTTCGCCTTTTCCGCCGGCAATGCCGTAGTCAGCTTCCCTGCTTTCCCCCGGACCGTTTACTGCGCAGCCCATGACTGCAATTTTAAGAGGCCTGAGCCCGGCATCAGCACGCTTCTGCGCAATCGGCATGAGCCTGTCTTCTGCCTCATTGGCAAGACCGATGAGATCTATTTCAGTCCTTCCGCATGTAGGACACGACACCACGTCAATGGCCTTTTCCCTCATTCCTATAGTTTCCAGTATGCGTCTTGCGAAAAGCACTTCCTTTACCGGATCATCGGTAAGAGATACTCTCATGGTGTCTCCTATGCCTGCAAGCAGCAGTGCCCCTATACCTATGGCGCTCTTGAGTTCTCCATTGCGCGGGGTACCTGACTCAGTGATGCCTACATGTATAGGTGCATCAGTCAGCTGCTTCAATTTAAGGTGAGCATCGTAATTCATACGCACATTGGATGATTTGATCGAGACGACCAGTTTGTCGTATCCCAGATCCTCGATATATTTCAGCATGGCTGCACCGCTCTCAGCCAGAGCGTCCGCAGTGACCCCGCCGTATTTATCTATAAGGTCCTTCTGAAGCGAGCCTGAATTGACGCCTACGCGAATAGGGATGTCGTGCTCTCTTGCTTTATCAACGACAGCTTTTACCCTTTCTACACTGCCGATATTGCCCGGATTGATCCTGATCTTATCGGCTCCCGCATCGATCGCAGCGATGGCGAGTCTGTAGTCAAAGTGGATGTCAGCTACAAGAGGTACTCTTACAAGCTTTTTTGCCCTCCCGAAAGATTCAGCCGCCTCCATGTCAGGTATGGCGCATCTTACGATCTGACAGCCTGCATCGGCGAGTTCATTTATCTGATCCGCCAGCAGGTCAGTATTCCTTGTGTCAACATTTGTCATCGACTGTATTGATACCGGCGCACCGCCTCCGATGGCAACATCGCCGCAACAGACCATTCTTGACATTCCGTCTCCTTTAACCGAAAAGGTTCATTACATCATTAAGGGTAATAAGTACGAACAGAGTAAGCAGCGCGATCATTCCGATGGCCGTCGCCTTGTACTCCATATCATCATTTATTCTTCCACCGGAAATGATCTTGAGCAGGATAAAGAAAACCTTTCCTCCGTCAAGTCCCGGTATCGGAATCAGATTGAAAATCGCAAGATTCAGGCTGACTATTGCAAGCAGCATCAGATACGGCGCGATTCCGTAATCCGCGGCTGTACCGACTATCTTCACAAGGCCTACAGGGCCTGCGATATCGTTCCTGCTGACATGTCCCGTGAACAGCATCCTGAAGCTTTCAATCAGGCTTTTATTCATCTCCCACGTTGTAGCCGGTCCAAGGCTGGCGCATTTCCAGAAGTTTTTAGTCGTTGCGGCTACGATGCCTATCATGTAACTTCCGGTCTCTTCATTGTATTCCGGAGTAACGGATACAGTACCGGTTTCGTTTCCGCGTCTGTATGTGATCTCGAGAGACTCGCCCTCTTTACTGGAATTGATCTCATCGACTACTTTATCCCAGGTACCGGTCTTCTCTCCATTTATAGCGATTATGGTGTCTCCAGCCCTAAGACCCGCTGCTTCTGCAGGCGATCCGGCAACAACCGAATCCAGTGAGTTAGTTACTACTCCTGCAAGGCAGAGAGCTATGGTCACTGCAAGAACCGCGATTATGATGTTCATCGTGACTCCGGCGAGCAGTATAGCTATTTTCTGAAGGTTGGACTTGCCGGAGTAAGAGGTCGGGCTGTCAACGCTCTCTTCCTCACCCTCCATAGCGCAATAACCTCCAAGAGGAAGCAGTCTCAGGGAATACTGTGTATCACCCTTTTTCTTCTTGAATATCAACGGCCCCATACCTACTGAAAATTCATTGATTTTTACACCGCACCATCTTGCGACGGTCATATGACCCCACTCATGCGGTATCACCAGCACGAGGAGCATCACTAAAAACAGGATCGCTGTTTTCACTATCTCTTATCTCCCATCTGTTTTTATATATTCAGTATCCCTGTAAGTGCGCAGATCGCATAATACACTACAGGCGCTACGAAAATTACGCTGTCGAATCTGTCCATGATCCCGCCATGGCCTGGGATGAGTGTTCCGTAATCTTTGATTCCCATCTTGCGCTTAAACATAGAAGCGGTCAGATCGCCTGCCATTCCTGCAGCTCCGCCTACGAGCCCCAGCACGAGGCACACCAGAGCCATGTCTCTCATGAATATGAATCCGAAGAGCCATGACAGCAGCGAACTTCCTACAAGTCCGCCCACAGCGCCTTCGATAGTCTTTTTAGGGCTTAAATTAGGAGCCATCTTGTGCTTTCCGAGGAAGTATCCCGTAAAATACGCGAAAATGTCCGACCCGAAAGCAGCTATTACGACAATCCATATGAAGAGGCTGTATTCAGTCATATCTATCAGCACCATATGATAAGTGAAGAACGGTATGTATACGAGGCCTGCCACAGTCGCTGCCGCATCGTATGTACCGCGTCTGTCAATTTTCCAGCCATATATCATGCCTGCAGCCACAGCTATAAACATCCATACGCAGATGACCGCCATATTTCTGTAAAACGGCGGCACAGTGCTTTCACTGATCCCATACGGAATCGCAGTCACAAAAAGCAGCACGGTCATGATGTAGCCTATCTCTTTTGACGGATGAACATCCAGATTGTTCCAGCCTTTGTAGAATTCCTGGAGCCCCATTATGGCTATCAGCAGCGCTGCAGCCCACAGAAACCAGCCGCCCAGATAAAGGACTATCAGCAGCGGTGCCATTATTAAACCCGAAATGATCCTTGTTTTCATTTGTCATTCTCCTTGCGTCCGCCGAATCTTCTGTCGCGGTTTGCATATGCATCAATCATCTCAGCATATTCCTCAGGTGTGAAATCAGGCCAGAGAGTGTCTGTGAACATCAGCTCACTGTAAGCTGCCTGCCAGGTGAGGAAATTGGACATACGTTCCTCACCGCTTGTCCTGATTATGAGATCAGGATCCGGCACATCAAAGTGTGCGCTTCCGGAATACAGGAATCTTGAGATATCGTCCTCAGTGAGTTCTTCAGGATTTCTTCCCTGCTCCATGCATTCTGCAGTAAGCTGCTTTACACTCCTGAGTATCTCATCCCTGCCGCCGTAATTCAGCGCGATATTGAAGATGAGTCCGTCATTGTCAGCAAGTCTGCCCACCATTTTATTTATGGCATCGACCGAGGCTTTTGGCAGCATGTCATATTCTCCGAAAATATTGATATGTACGTTGTTTTCATCAAGCTCTTCGAGCTCAGAGTTTACGTACTTTACAATAAGATTGAAAATGCCACTCACCTCTTCAGTGCTGCGTTTCCAGTTCTCGGTAGAAAATGCATAGACAGTCAGGTATTTTATGCCCAGATTTGACGACGCTATAACGATCTTTTTCATCGCCTGCATGCCGGCATTGTGACCCATTACGCGCGGTACGCCGTGCGCTTTGGCCCATCTGCCGTTGCCGTCCATTATTATTCCAATGTGAGTAGGTATAGGTCGCTTTTCCATATCGTTTTACAAACAGCAGGCGTGGCATAAAGCCACGCCGCAAGTCATCATTAAATACGCCTGTTTAGACCTCCATGAGCTCTTTCTCTTTATCTGCGATGATACCGTCTATATCCTTGATTGCCTTCTCAATGGTCTTCTGGGTATCTTCGAGTTCCTTCTTGAGATCGTCCTCTGTGAGTTCACCGGCCTTTTCAGCCTTCTTGAGCTCATCATTGACATCGCGTCTCAGATTTCTGACTGCAACCTTTGCTTCTTCGCCATAATTCTTTACGACCTTAGTGAGCTCCTTACGTCTCTCCTCAGTGAGCTGAGGGATAGCAAGTCTGATCACTTTGCCGTCGTTGGTCGGATTGATGCCGATATTGGCCTCGAGAATCGATCTTTCGATGTCTCCTACCGACTTAGGGTCGAACGGCGAGATCATCAGTGTTCTTGGATCAGGGACCGAAATGTTTGCAAGTGCCTTGAGCGGTGTAGGTGATCCGTAATAGTTCACCATGATCCTGTCAAGAAGTGCCGGGTTGGCTCTGCCCGCTCTTACGGTGTTAAGGTTTTCTTTAAGATAGTTCTTAGCGCCTTCTATTCTCTCTTCGAGTGGTTTCTTTGCCATGATTTGCCTCCTACTGTATGAGTGTTCCGACATTTTCGCCGTTGATAACCTTCATGAGATTGCCCTCTTCCTTGAGTGCAAATACATATATCTTGGTCTTTGTATCCTTGCAGAGCGTTGCTGCAGTAAGATCCATGACCTTAAGATCTTTATCAATTATGTCCATGTATGAAAGCTCGGTGTAACGTTCCGCATCAGGATCATGCTTTGGATCTGCCGAATATACCGCATCGATGTTCTTTGCCAGAAGCAGTACATCCGCTCCGATCTCAGCAGCTCTGAGTGCTGCAGTAGTATCTGTGGTAAAGAACGGGCTTCCCGTGCCTCCTCCGAATACTACGACCTTGCCTTCTTCGAGATAATCCAGAGCCTTGCGTCTTGCATAACCTTCAGCCATGTCTCTGATCTCGATCGCTGTCATGAGCTTTGCAGGACATCCTGCTGCAAGAAGTGCGTCCTGAACAGCAAGTCCGTTCATCACGGTAGCAAGCATACCCATGTAGTCTGCGGTCGGCTTGTCTATATTGCCTCCCGTACGGCCGCGGAAGAAGTTGCCTCCGCCTACTACTACCGCTACTTCGACTCCGGCATCGCGTATCTCTTTGATCTGTGCAGCTACCTTTCCGAGCTCTGTGTCATTGACTCCGAAGCGATCATCGCCTGCAAGAGCTTCTCCACTGACCTTAATAAGGACTCTTTTGTATTTGATTGCCATGTTTAAATTCCTCCAACAGATTTATTGTACCATGTTTGGCGGATTAACACTACGCATCTTTCTTTTCGATCTTGCGGATCTCCTTTGTACGGATCTCCTCGCAGATCGCGCTCACGAATTCGCCAAGAGGCTTTACGCCTTCATCGCCGAGGTATCTTGAACGTACCGAGACGTTTCCGTCCTCAGCTTCCTTAGCACCGAGCACCAGCATGTAAGGAATTTTCTCCATCTGAGCCTTGCGGATCTTATATCCGATACGCTCGCTGCTGTTGTCTATCGTAACATCGACGCCGTTTCTGCGGAGTTCCTTACGTACTTCCTCAGCATAATCAGCGATCTTGTCAGAGATAGGCAGGATCCTTACCTGCTCAGGGCAGAGCCATGTAGGCAGGTTGCCGGCATAGTGCTCGATGAGCCATGCAAGCGTACGCTCGTAGCATCCTATTGATGTGCGGTGGATGATGTACGGACGCTTTTTCTGTCCATCCTTGTCTATGAAGTACATGTCATATCTCTCAGCAAGCATTGTGTCGAGCTGGATAGTGATCATTGTATCTTCTTTGCCGTATACGTTCTTTGCCTGGATATCGAGCTTAGGTCCGTAGAAAGCCGCTTCTCCGACTGCTTCTTTGTACTCGATTCCGATCTCATCGAGAATGTCTCTCATGAAGCCTTCGTTGTATTCCCATTCCTCAGCTGTGCCAAGATATTTGTCGGCATTCTCAGGATCCCACTTTGAAAGCCTGTATGTAACATCTCCTTCAAGACCGAGAGTTGTGAGGCAGTACTTAGCAAGCTCAACACAGCCCTTGAATTCATCCTTGATCTGCTCAGGAGTGCATACGAGATGTCCCTCTGAGATAGTGAACTGACGCACTCTCGTGAGTCCGTGCATCTCGCCTGCCTGTTCATTTCTGAACAGAGTTGAAGTCTCGCCCATCCTGTACGGAAGGTCACGGTAACTCTTCTGGCGAGCCTTATACACATAATACTGGAACGGGCATGTCATAGGACGGAGCGCCATTACATCAGCATCTGCATCGTTCTCGATGAGATTCAGGTCCTCTACTCCATGTATCTCGTGTGAACGGTCCTCGGCAGCCATGACCTCGTCCATATTGTCATAGCCAAGAAGGAACATTCCGTCTTTATAGTGATACCAGTGATCGGAGATCTTGTAGAGCGTTGACTTTGCCATAAGAGGAGTCCTTGTGCGGACATAGCCCCAGTCGTACTCCTCGAGGTCTTCGATCCATCTCTGCATCTTCTGGATTATCTTTGTTCCTTTAGGCATGAAGAGCGGCAGACCCTGACCGATGACGTCAACAGTTGTGAATAGGTCCATTTCACGGCCGAGACGATTGTGATCGCGGTTCTTTATGTCTGCAAGGTAAGCCAGATACTCTTCGAGCTCATCCTTCTTGGTATATGCAGTACCATAGATACGTGTGAGCATCTTGTTGTGCTCATCGCCTCTCCAGTAAGCACCGGAGCTCGATGTAAGCGCGAATGCCTTGATAGGCTTTGTGCTCATGATATGAGGTCCTGCGCAGAGCTCTACGAAATCGCCCTGCTGATAGAACGATATCTCTTCGTCTTCAGGCAGATCCTCGATGAGCTGCACTTTGTAAGGCTCATCCTTATCTTTGTACATCTGAATAGCTTCTTCTCTAGGAAGTGTAAAATAAGTCAGCCTTTCGCCCTTCTTGATGATCTTCTTCATCTCGGCTTCGATCTTGTCGAGGTCTTCACGTGTCAGAGGCGGCATGTCGAAATCGTAGTAAAATCCGTTATCGATTGAAGGTCCGATGGCAAGCTTTGCATCCGGATAAAGATTTTTTACAGCCTCAGCGAGCACGTGCGAGCACGTATGTCTGTACGCGCGCTTTCCCTCATCGGAATCGAATGTAAGGATATTGAGCTCACAATCTTTGTCTACCATTGTTCTCAGATCGACAGCCTTTCCGTCGATCTCGGCCATACAAGCCACTCTTGCCAGTCCGTCACTCAGATCCCTTGCGATGTCATAAGCGGACATCGGCTGATCATATTCTCTTTTGCTTCCGTCTTTAAGTGTGATAATCAATTCGTTTTCCTCCTTCTATTCTCCGGAAGGGCAAAAAATAAAGTCCCCTCCGACGTGTTGTCAGAAGGGACGCATACTCGTTCCACATGAGTATCCGTGGTTCCACCCATCTTCCGGCAAGATCTCTTACCGGCACTCATTCAGACTTTTGACGCGGTCTAAGCGGGCAGGATTAGTGCCACTCGGAGGTGGTTTTCGGTACACCGGGACTTAGGATGATTCCAGCTGCCATCCCTCTCTGGCAAGCCCCATTGGTGAACTTACTGTCCTCGTCATCGTTTTCACTCGCCTATAATACAATTTTTAGGGCCTGATTTCAACTATTTCTTCGGACTCTACCGCATTCTTAACAAGCGTTTCTACATCGAGAGCCGACTCAGACTTTTCGATACGCTCCTTCTTTGGCTTCGTCACAGGATGCTTAGGCAGGAATACCGTGCAGCAATCTTCGTAAGGCTGTATGGAGATGTCATATGTGCCTATCTCACGCGCCTTGTCCATTATATCCACCTTGTCCATGGCGATAAGCGGTCTCATTACCGGCATATCCACCACGCTGTCGGTAACAACAAGAGCCTCTGCAGTCTGGCTTGCCACCTGACCGAGGTCCTCGCCCGTTATGAGCATCATGCAGCGGTTTTTCAGTGCGATCTGCTCGGCGATCCTCATCATGAAGCGCCTTACCAGCAGTGTAGTTTCATCCTCAGGACAGTTTTTTACGATCTCTTCCTGGATCGGAAGCAGGTTAATAACGTGCATCTTTACCGTGCCCATGTATCCTGCAAGCGTTCTCACAAGCTCCTCGACCTTACGCTGTGCCCTCTGGCTTGTGTAAGGGTATGAGTGGAAGTGTACCGCCTCTATGCTCATGCCGCGCTTTGCCATCATAAATGCTGCGACCGGGCTGTCGATGCCTCCGCTCATTAGAATAAGTCCCTTTCCGTTGGTTCCGAGAGGAAGTCCTCCGAAACCGCGGATCTTGTCCCTGAATATATATGCTCCTTCGCGCCTCACATCAACTGTGAGCACGCAGTCAGGCCTGTGTACGTCTACGCTCAGCACCTTGCATGCCTTCAGCACCATACCTCCTACCTGTCTGGCGATCTCAGGCGACTCTATCGCAAAGGATTTATCTGCTCTCTTGCCCTTCACCTTGAAAGTCTTTATATCTTCAGTCTCAATGACCGTCTGCATGAATTCAGCAGCTTTTCTGCCTATCTCATTGATGTCCTTTGGTGCTTCTACCGCCGGGCTTACAGAAGCCACGCCAAATACCCTTACGCATTTAGCGATGACCTCATCCTCAGGGATATTCGCAGGGACTCTGACAAACATCAGTCCCTCGATCCACCTGGCCTCCGCGCCTTCATAGCATGACAGAGCGTTCTTCACTCTTTCAAGGAGCACACGCTCAAAGTACGGCTTATTCATTCCTTTCAGTGCGACCTCGCCGCACCTGACTATATATAAATTCTTATCCATTCTCTTTACCTGACTGGTCTGAATACATAGCTTTTCTTTACTGTACGTATTTCTGTATCATATCTGACCTGTTTTCTCAATAGTTGTATGATTCCGTATCTGCCGCCGCTGCCGTAGTGGGCATTTGCGACCTTCCCATTTCCGATATAGATCATTATGTGACCGTAAGATCTGCCATTTGTGCTCCATTTCTGAAATATTACATCTCCCGGCAGCAGTTTAAAGCCTGAAGGGTCATCATAAGAATGCTTCTCCCAGAGATTTGGGTGTTCATCGATATGCTCCTCTACATCATCAAGGCCGCGGGGAAATCTTTTATCAAATCCTGCAGCCCTTATCACCGTACCTACAAACACATCGCAGGAGGCGCCGGCTTTCGGCTTTTTGCCCCACGCGCTTCTGTCTGGATATACGGCATCCAGTGCACTTTTGAACTCGTCCTTCGGTCTTCCGCCATCATACTTGTAGACTTCTACAGCTGTACCGTAAGGCCAGGCGAGTTCAATGGCCTTGTCCACTATCTCTGCTGAACCTGCAGGTTTTTCCTGTTTTTTCTTATCATCATCTGTTTCAGTCCGCTCAGGCGTGTTGACAATCTGAGGTTCCTCCCTTACGGTGCATGACGAAAAAGCGGTGAGTGATGCAGTAATCATTGCCAGACAAAGCACCGCTGAAAAAAAGGCTTTTGATACTGATACTCTGTGATGATGCATTTCTTTATCTCATATCTGTCATTGCAGGAATCTTTTCAGCGAAAGCTTCCAAGCCTGCGAAAGCGCTCGACCGCTACTTTTGTGCGTTCAATCACGAAGTCCATCTCTTCCACTGTATTGAATTCCGAGAAGCTGAAGCGTATAGCTCCCTCTATCTCCTTGTGGTTCATCGACATGGCCTGCAGCACATGGCTGTCACCGGTCTTATTTGAAGAGCACGCGGAGCCGGTTGAAACATAAATGCCGTCCTGCTCGAGAGTGTGCAGAAGCACTTCTCCGCGTGTGCCTTCAAAAGTGACATTCAGAACTCCAGGGCAGCGCTTTCCGTGCTCATGCAGAGTGTATCCCAGATCCTCCGGACCATTCACAATGATATCACTTATCTCGGATCTCAGACCGTTGAGCAGATAGTTGTTTACTATACCCATACGGCTCGATTTCATCATGAGATCAGCGCATGTCATCTTTGCAGCAAGACCCATTCCGGCAATACCCGGAGTATTCTCCGTTGACGATCTGAAACCGCCCTCCTGTCCGCCTCCTATGATGTATGCAGGGAGGCTGTGACGCTTCTTCATGTACAGAAAACCCATACCCTTAGGTCCGTGGAACTTGTGAGCACTTGCTGAAATGAGATCGGCATCTATATCATCAAGAGGAAGCTTTCCGAAGGCCTGAACCGCGTCAGTATGGAAGATTATATCGGTTCCGTGCTGCCTGTTGTACTCCCTCACAGTGCGACCTACCGGTATTACTGGCTCGATCGTGCCGACTTCATTGTTTACAGCCATAATTGAGACGATAATAGTGTTCTCGTCAAGTGCCGCTTTTACAACCTGTTCTTCTGCATATCCGTCTACATCAACATCAAGCATTACCACTTCGAAGCCGTCTTCCTTGAGTCTTTTGCATGTTTCAAGTACTGCAGGGTGTTCCACTTTGGTTGTAATGATTTTATTGCCGCGGCGTTTCAGCTTGCGCGCAGATGAGAGCAGCGCCATGTTATCGCTCTCGGTGCCGCCTGAAGTGAAGATAACATTGCCGGCAGGCGGCAGCAGATCTTCGATCTGCCTGCGCGCATCATACAGCAGGTTACCGGCCTCAAAACCGAGCGCGTGAAGAGAAGACGGATTCCCGAAGTCGTCTTTGGCAACTTTATACATAAGATCCGTCACTTCATCGTATTGTCTTGTTGTGGCACTGTTGTCCAGATAAACCATTCTATATTCCTTTTCTGCGTAAAGGCTCCTCTCGCGAGGAGCCTTTATAAATACCTCTATTTTGCGTAATCAGTAGCCCTTGTCTCTCTGATAACATTGACCTTGATCTGTCCCGGATATTCGAGTTCAGCCTCGATTTTTTTGGCGATCTCTCTTGCAAGCATAGGTACTTCATCATCCCTGACCTGGTTAGGCTTGACTGCGACTCTGATCTCGCGGCCTGCCTGAATAGCATAGGATTTCTCTACGCCCTTTGTTGTATTGGCAATGTTCTCAAGGTTTTCAAGTCTCTTGATGTATGACTCGAGAGTCTCTCTTCTTGCTCCCGGTCTTGCTGCGGAAAGTGCATCGGCAGCTGCTACCAGCATTGCCTCAAGAGTAGTCGGCTCTACATCGCCGTGATGAGCCTCAACTGCGTTGATTACTTTCCAGGATTCTTTGTACTTCTTGCAGATATTGACGCCTATCTCCACATGGGTTCCTTCTACTTCGTGGTCGATAGCTTTGCCTATATCGTGCAGAAGTCCGCCTCTTCTGGCCAGCCTTGGATCAAGTCCGAGCTCCTCTGCCATCATGCCTGCTAAAGTAGATACTTCAATGGAGTGCTGGAGCACGTTCTGTCCGTATGAAGTCCTGTATTTGAGTCTTCCTATGAGTCTTACCATCTCAGGATTGAGATTGTGCACGCCTGTCTCGAAGCATGCTCTCTCTCCTTCTTCTTTGATAATGGTATTGACCTCCTTTGTGGCCTTCTGGACCATTTCTTCGATCCTAGCCGGATGGATACGTCCGTCAACGATCAGCTTTTCAAGAGCGATCCTTGCGATCTCTCTTCTTACAGGGTCAAATCCCGAAAGAATGACTGCTTCAGGTGTGTCATCGATAATCAGATCCACACCGGTCAGTGTCTCGATGGCTCTTATGTTGCGGCCTTCTCTTCCGATAATACGGCCCTTCATATCATCGTTTGGCAGGCTGACTACCGAAACGGTAGTCTCTGTTACCTGATCCGAAGCGTATCTCTGGATCGCGGTTGTGATGATCTCTCTGGCTCTCTTATCGGCTTCTTCCTTTGCTTCGCTCTCGATGCTGACTATCATGTCAGAAGCATCTTTGCGGATCTCAGTTTCCAGTTCCTGAAGGAGCAGATGTTTTGCTTCTTCTCTTGTGTAGCCCGAGATCCTCTCGAGCTCTTCTACCTGCTTCTGGATGTAAGCATCGATTTCTTTGTGCTTTTCGTTCATCGACTGCTCTCTTTTGGTGAGGCCGTTTTCACGCTTCTCGATGCTCTCGAGTTTGCGGTCGATGTTTTCTTCTTTCTGCTGGATCCTTCTCTCAGCCTTGGTGACCTCAGCTCTTCTGCCTTTGAGTTCACCTTCGTATTCTTCTCTCAGCTTATGTATTTCCTCTTTTGCCTCAAGCACCTTCTCTTTCTTGAGGTTCTCGACAGTATTCTGCGCATCCAGGATCATATTCCTGGCCTGCTGTTCTGCGCTTCCTATGGCCTTCTCTCCGACATTCTTACGAAGTATGTAACCAATTGCTATACCGACGATAAGGACTACAATGCTGATCACAACAGTTAAAACCGGTGACATAAGCACCTCCTTATCAATTATTTGGATTTTGTAATATATACATTATCTACGCATTTTGCTGCAAAAAGCTTTATATAGGGGCCATAACGCCCGATAAATACAACATATATGCGGTTAGATGACATAAACATACATAGATATTATACATATACACATAAATCCAGTCAATAAAAAAGAACCGCATGTGAAATTGCCGGTTTACATCACAATAATAAAGAAGCACTGTACGCGTTTCCGCGGTGTGCTTCTTTTTATATTTGTGCAGTATTTTATAGTTCCGGATACGCTTACTTCAAATATTGCATTACCACGTCTGCATCTGACGGGGTATCGATGTACTTTATACCGCGCTTTTCACGTGTCTCGCGTCCTTTGCCCGGCAGGAACAGTATGGTGTCATCATCCATGAGCGTAATAGCTTTCTTTATGGCCTCTACCCTGTCAGTAATGATCTCGCATCTGCCGCCGGCTGCTTCTACAAAGCCCGCGATCTCGCTGCAGATCTTATTGACGTCTTCTTCTCCGTAATCTTCCTCTGTGATGATCGAATAAGAGCAGTTATGACCGGCTATTGTACCCAGCTCCTCACGTCTGGCGAAAGCCTTTCCTCCGGGACAGCCGAATACTATCATCATCTTCTTGCCCGGGAACTCTCCTCTTATAGTTTCAAAGAATTTCTCGTAGCTGAGTTTATTATGAGCGTAGTCCACTATCGCAATTCGTTTGCCGTCTTCACTGTAGAATACTTCCATGCGCCCCGGAGAACTGGCCCCGGCAAGACCGCTCTTAATATACTTCATCGGAACGCCGAGAAGTGCCGAGAGAGATATAGCTGCCAGCGCATTCTCAACGTTGATAGTACCGAACGTACCAAGAGCAAATTCCTCATCGAAATCTTCATAGCCTTCTATCGATCTGCCCCTGGCTCTGAACGTTACCTTTCCTTCACTGGACTTTACATCATATCCGAATACATTGGCTTTTTCGTTTTTCTGGCTGAAAGTGATCACATAAGGACAATCCGCAGCAGCAGCTTTGATCCGCTCCTGCTCATCACAATCGAGATTTATGCAAGCCCTGCGGCAGTGACCAAAGAGTCTTAGCTTTGCTTCAAGATAATCATTGAAGTCAGGATGTTCTATTGCGCTTATATGGTCGCTTCCGATATTGAGGAAGGCTCCGGCAGCAAATTCGATTCCCGTTACTCTGTCATACTTTAACGCCTGACTTGAGACCTCCATAGTCATATGACTTATGCCGCTTTTCAATGCGTTGTTCATGTGCTGATAGAGCTCCATGATCTCAGGCGTGGTGAGGTGCGATTCTTCTTCAATGACTCCGTCATAATTGTCAATGCCGGAGCAGATTGCACTCCTGTGCCCTCCGGTATCAGCCATATAATCATCAAGAATATATCTCATGAAATATGCTGTGGTGGATTTGCCCTTTGTACCGGTTATACCTACCATGCACAGGTCGTCGGACAGCTTTCCGTAGAAAGTCTCCGCGATCACAGGCATAGCCTTACGGATATCCCTTACCCAAATATTGAGACATGAAGCCTTTGCTTTTTCTATTATACGTTCTCCGGCAGCCAGAGCTTCCTCTTCGCTGACTATTCTGCACCCGGCTGACTCCGATTCATCAGGGTCTTCCCGGACATAACATACTGCGCCTTTTTCTATAGCGTCATTAAGATACTGCTCTCTGAAGTGAGCTCCCTTTACCACAAAGAGTGAACCCTTCGCTGCTTCTTTTGAATTATAAGTAACGCCTTTCACCGCTTTTGCTCCGAGATCTCTCATTCCCGGTACCGTGTATAAAGCCATGATAGCGCTGCACGAAGGCTCTCCCCCTATTTTGGTAAGAAGCCCCTCCATTCCCAGTGAATCTATGAAATCCTGAATCGTAACTTTTCTTTCCATGCTTTTCCGTTCAATCTCCGAAGAATCCTTCTGATTTCATGCTTGTAAAGCAGCCGTTGCCGACTATCACGTGATCGAGCAGTCTTATCCCGAGGATCTCCGATGCTTTAATAAGTCGTTTTGTGACATCAATGTCCTGTGGGCTGGGCGACGGGTCTCCGCTCGGATGGTTATGAGCAACTACTACTGCAGCCGCCCCTCTTCTGACAGCAGGACCGAACACCTCTCTCGGATGCACCGGTGCGCTGTCAAGATTACCTATCGATATGACCGACTTCGACTCAACCTGCAGTTTTGAGTTAAGGTTGAGTGTCATGAAAAGCTCACGCTTTTCATACATCATCTCCTCCATAAGTATCTCAGCAACCTGCCTGCTGTCTCTTATCCTGACTCTGACAGCTCCCTGATGATCGGATATAATCCTCTTTGACAGTTCCATAGCAGCCACTATCGAACACGCCTTTGCTTCTCCGATGCCGTCGATCTCCGTAAGTTCTTTCACTTCTGCAGCACCGAGCCCGCCGCTGTTTTCATTGGCATAGGATATCACCTCGTCCGCAAGCCTTACTGCCGACTTGTCGCCGGTCCCTGTCCTTATGATAAGTGCCAGAAGTTCTGAGTTGCTGAGTCCTCCTGCTCCGCCATAGAGCATTTTCTCCTGCGGCCTTTCAGCCTCAGGCATCTTTTTTATCTGCATATTAACTCCCTTCCGGAGCACACATGCATATAATACTACTTAAAAGGCCACCCCCACAAGGACGTGGCCAAATGATCATGTGCCATATTCTATATTACGCGCTGCGTCCCGTTTTAGCGGTTATTATTTCTGCCACCGCGTCTATGTTTTCTTCCAGTGACATATCGGATGTATCAAGGAAAACAGCATCATCAGCCGCTCTCAGAGGGCTTACTTCGCGATGCGAATCCTGATAATCCCTGGCCTGGATCTCATTGAAAATTGTGTCATAATCCGCTTCCTTACCGGCAGCCAGAAGCTGTTCATAGCGTCTTTTTGCTCTTATTTCAGGTGAGGCAGTCATAAAGATCTTGACTTCAGCATCAGGAATTACGGTTGCTCCTATGTCCCTGCCTTCCATGACGACATCCTTGGTAGATGCCAGATAGCGGCTGACTTCATCTACCTTTGCTCTGACAACAGCCAGTTTTGAGATATTGGAAGCAGCCATCGATATCTCATTCGTTCTTATAAGACCGCTTACATCTTCTCCGTCAAGGTGAGTCTGCCCACTGACAAAGTCGATTGAAGTATCAGCCAGCATGGTTTTAACAGCATTTTCATCTGTCTCATCTACGCCGTTTCTGCGTGCCTTAAGTCCCAGGGCTCTGTACATGGCACCTGTATCAATGTATTCCAGTCCGAAGCGGGCAGCTATGGCCTTTGCTATTGTGCTCTTGCCTGTCCCTCCCGGACCGTCTATTGCAACTCTGAGCATAATTTGTCTCCCATATGGTTATTTTTTGCTTTTAGTGAGCTTGTTTATCTCGTCGATAAATGTATCGATCGTCTGGAATTCCCTGGATACTGATG
>JBGUKU010000003.1:0-7769 GCA_045114615.1 Anaerovoracaceae bacterium | reverse complement strand
GTTTGCTGTAGCCATGTCTGTCAGAGCAGCAAGTGCACTGAGTCCGACCTGAGCAGACTTCTTACCCTTGAATGTCTTCGACAGCTTCTCGATGAGCCAGTTGAGACCGCCGTAATGCTTAGCCATTTCTGCGATACCGCCGCAGAGCATGGACAGCAGGAATACTTCGATCATTCCCTGGAATCCTGCCCAGATGTTGCCTGCGAAATCCATGAATGTGATGTCGCCATAAGCCATTCCGATGATGCCTGCTGCGAAGATACCGATAGTGAGTACCAGGAATACGTTCATTCCGATAAGTGCAAGTACGAGTACAAGCAGGTAAGGGATGACCTTTACGAAGTCGAATCCACCTACCTCGAGAGCCTGAGCTGTTTCAGGTCTTCCGAAGATAACGAGAAGGATGATCGTAACGATCGCTGCAGGGAAGGAGATCCAGAAGTTAGTTCTGAACTTGTCCTTGAGCTCTACGTGCTGAGTCCTTGTAGCTGCGATTGTTGTATCCGAGATCATTGACAGGTTGTCTCCGAACATAGCTCCGGAAACTACTGCTGCCATAACGAGCGGAAGGCTGAGTCCGGCCTTGTCTACAACACCAAGTGCGATAGGTACGAGAGCTCCGATTGTTCCCATCGAAGTTCCTGTAGCTGTTGCGAGGAACGATGCAATGATGAAAAGACCTGCTGTGAGCAGAGATGCAGGGATGATCGATACTCCCAGATTGACTGTAGCGTCAACTCCGCCCATCGACTTTGCAACTGCTGAGAACGCACCTGCGAGCAGGTAGATCATGAGCATTGCCATTACGTCTTCGTTAGCTGCTCCCTTTGCAAAGATTGAGAAATTCTTGTTGATTCCTGCCTTGTAGTTCATTGCGAATGCAACAAGTACTGCGATGAACATAGCTACTACTGCAGGGAACTGATAGAATGCCATCTCTACGCCCTTGGACTGCAGAATGATTCCTGCGCCGAGGTAGATGATGATGAATACAGCAAATGGCACGAGAGCCAGACCGCTGCTCTTCTTCTGATTTTCCATGATAATTTACTCCTTTTTCTTTGTTATTAAATATTGTTCTATTTTTAACGACCCCGCTATTGTAACGCTGTTGCATATAAAAAGCAAAATAAAAAAAGGCAATAACACTAAGCTTTTTATCCATCTTTAAGAAATACTTGTCAGCACCAACAACTTCTGGATAAAAAAATGGGTAATCTACCAATAATTACCCAGCAAATAAGTATCACTTACCTTCCTTTTAAAAAGGATTAATCATTTCTTTGCTCATAATACCTGACCATTGCTGCCTGATCTTCATCCGCATAGCCGTTTTCCATCATCCAGCCCATTATTTTTTTTACGTCCATTGTAACAGGAATGTCTGCCCCGGCCTTTTCCGCATAGTGGACTACATTCAGTATATCCTTGTAATGGACTGCGATTCTTGCTCCCGGCTCAAAGTCCCTGCTGATTATTTTCGGTACTTTGTTTTCGTACAGCGGTCCACCCGCAAAGCCGCCTCTAGTAGCTTCAAAAACAGTATCAAGATCAAGTCCGCTTTTTTCAGCAAGCGCATATGCCTCGGATATCGCTGCAAGCATGGCCCCGCCTATCATATTGTTGATAAGCTTGATAGCATCACCGCTTCCAGATGGTCCCGTATATGTCGCGGATCCCATAGTCTCGAGTAGCGGTCTTACTCTGTCAAAGACTTCACGTTCTCCCCCTGTCATGATAGACAGTGTGCCGGCAATGGCCATGGGATTGCCCCCGCTTACCGGTGAGTCCAGCAGATGCATGCCTGCATTCCTTACCTGCTCTTCAAGAGAAATAATTATATCCGGCGCTGCTGAAGACATGTCAACTATCACTGCGTCGTTTTTACCCAGACGCATCGCTTCTTTTACGGAGTTTATGATGGTCTCATGTGTCGGAAGCATCTGAAATATGACATCGCAGCAACGGTATATCTCTTCTATGTCTGTTACCGCAGTACCGCCGGCTTCTTCATACATTCTGCGGCGGTCTTCCCGGATATCATAAGCTATCGTTTCTGAGCCCTCATATTTGTTCAGATTCAGGGCCATATACAGCCCCATCACTCCAAGTCCTATAAATCCTGTTTTCAGCATATCCGCTCCTCCGGAGACAGGACCGGTACTCCCTTCAGCTGATCCAGCTCTCTTTTCATGCTGATCCCTTCGATCTCAGCTATCACTACCTCTACTGTGACCAGTACCAAATTCCCCTCTTTAAGGTGGCCTCCGTATTCATTACCGTCTTTATCGGCAAACGAGGCATGTATATGTGGAACTATCTTTCCGTCTGTTTCGTGGCATATTATACCGCTGAGCCCCACCAGTTCTATTGGTGTACCTCTGAACAACGGCTCAACATATCCATAGCAACCCGGTTTTCCCGGTATTTCCATCGGGTCAAAGAATGTGCAGCCGTCAAGGCTCCCTATTCCTGAAACCACAACGCCATTACATACTCTGTGTTCTTCACAGTATGACTGAATGCCGGTCAGAACATCCTCTCCCGGTTCAAATCTGATCACATGTACCTTCCCGAATCCTCCTTCGGCCGATCTCACCTGTTCTACCTCCTGAATATACTTTAATGGTCACGGGCAAAGTATGACTTTCCCGGCAGCACCTGTTCTCACTTCATCAAATGCTTTTTCATATTCACTGAGCGGATATGAGTTGCCCGTCACCAGATCCGCTTTAAAATACGGTCCCTTCATTACCATGGCAAAGTCTTCCCATGTTTTCCAGATGCGCCTGCCGGATATGCCGGTGAGCTCAATTTCACGATATATAAGATCATTTGCAAGGTCGAGCTCAACATTTTTTGTCGGAAGTCCTACCCCTACAAATCTGCCTGCAGCTCTCACACACTTCAGCCCGTTCCTGATGGCGGCACCGGATCCTGTTATGTCGATAGCCGCATCTGCACCTATGCTGTTTGTTAAGTGCATGACTTCGGCTATGATCTCACTTTCTGCGGTGTTGACGAACACATCCGCTCCCATCGCGAGAGCAAGGTCCCTCTTCTCCTCCAGAAGATCGCAGGCAATGACTGCGGACGCTCCCATGGTCTTGCATGCGCTGATTGCCGCAAGACCTATAGGTCCGCAGCCGCTGACAAGCACGGATTTGCCTTTCGGCTCCGCAGCTTCGGCGCCATGTACTCCGGCACCCATTGGCTCAAGCAGACATGCATGCTCAAATGAGATCTCATCATCCAGCAGGAATGTGCTGTCTGCCCTGATCTTCATGTATTCAGCAAAAGCTCCGTCTTCAGTGACACCAAGAAGCCTGATGTTACTGCAGATATGAGGCAAGCCGTTGCGGCAGAACCAGCAGCTTCCGCACGGAATATGCGGTTCGCACGAGACTCTGTCTCCGGATCTGCGGTTAGTGACATTCCTGCCTGTTCTGACTATCACGCCTGACGTCTCATGCCCAGGAACGACCGGTGCCTTGACTCTTTTCTGACTCCACGGATCCCAGTCGATGATATGGATGTCCGTTCCGCATATGGCTGTGCATTTCACCTTTATGAGCACTTCATCGTCACCGATCTCCGGGACCGGCAGATCAGTTCTGTATTCAAAAGCTCCCGGGCCGGGCTCTTTTTTTACCAGACCCGCCATTATTTCTTTCATAGCCATTACCTATCTGAGCGCAGCTGTAAATGCTTCCTTCACGGTCTTTGTCGATATGCCATAGAGATCCTGAAGGAATCCGAGCGTGCCCGCCTCAAGATAACAGTCAGGAAGCGCGATCCTTTTAAGGTCCGCCTGCATCTTCTCCTGAGCAACAGAGGCAGCGACCAGGCTTCCCAGTCCGCCGTACTCGGTATGGTTTTCTGCAGTGAATACAGGTCCGCTGACTTTACCTATCTCGCTGAGTACGGTCTCTCTGTCAAACGGCTTGATCGTAGGAACGTGCAGTACTGCGATATGCATGCCCTGTTCTTCAAGTTCCTCAGCTGCATCAAGACATCTCATGGTCATCTCTCCGCAGGAGATCGCGAGAGCATCACTGCCTTCCTTTAGCAGCTTTGCCTTGCCTATCTCAAATGTATAGTTGTACCTGTCAAGAACCAGCGGTACCCTGTTGCCCCTGAGCAGTCTCATATACACCGGACGGTCGTATTCCGCTATAAGCTTTGTCGCCTGCATCGTCTCAACTGCATCGCACGGATCTATTATGGTAAGTTCAGGCATCGCGCCAAGTATCGCCAGATCGTCAGTTGCCTGGTGGCTTGGTCCGTAGCCTGACTGAAGTCCGGGCAGTCCCCCGATGATCTTGACATTCAGTTTGTGTTCACATATGGCCTGAGAGATAAAGTCATAACATCTTCTGGCTGCGAATGTCGCATATGTCGTTGCGTAAGGAATGAATCCTTCCTTTGCCAGACCTGCGGCCGCACACATCATCAGCTGCTCTGACATTCCCACATTGTAGAACCTGTCAGGGAATGCGTCCCTGAAAACATGGATGTCCGTGTACTTCGCCAGATCCGCGCTGAGCCCGACGATCTTATCGTTTGTTTGTGCCAGTTCTATAAGCGCATTGCCGAAAGGTTCCGCCATCACCGGATGGGATGTAACAACATTGGAATCACTTATAACACTCTGTACTCCCTTGCTCATTACTCCTCTCCTTTCTTCAGCTCGCTGAATGCTCTCTCCCAGCCCTCATTATCAAGGCTGATAAAGTGTGCCTTCGGATTGCCGATAAGGAAATCCAGTCCGGTTCCCGGTACGGTATCGCAGATTATCATATGCGGCTTGTCTTCCTTAGATCCGAGTGCGTTGTCGAGAGCGGCAACTACCTCACTCATCCTGTTTCCGTTTATGCGCTGCACATCAAATCCGAATGCCCTGAATTTCTCATCAAGCGGTTCAGTGACCATCACACTGCGCGTAAGCCCGTCAGCCTGTATTCCGTTTACGTCTACAAGGCCGATGATGTTGTTCAGATGATAGTTTCCCGCCGACATGGCAGCTTCCCATGTAGGGCCTTCAGCCATCTCTCCGTCGCCCATCATGATGAACACCTTTGATCCGGAGCCTTTGCGTTTCAGCCCGAGCGCCATTCCCACTCCTATTGGCAGGCCAAGTCCGATCGATCCTCCGGATATCTCGATCCCGGGAGTATATTTCGGCATGCTTGCCATAGGAAGATGGCTTCCGTCCTGTCCGTATGTATCCATCCATTCCTCAGGAATAATCCCTGCTGCAGCCATGACGGCATAAACAGCTATGGCATTGTGACCTGCCGAGAGAAGAAATCTGTCTCTCTCCTCCCATTCCGGATCGTCAGGTCTGTATTTCATCGCATGAAAGAAAAGACCCGTCAGGAAGTCTGCAGCCCCCAGAGCCTGTGCTATAAATCCCCGGCGGTCTATGTAAGCCATGCGAAGCACATTTTTGCGCGCTTCGTATGCTTTTTCTGTTAATTGTCTGATCTCATTATTGTCTAACATGTCTTTTACTCGTTTTCTATCTGTTATCAAGGACGCCTTTCGGGAGTTTCCCTTTCACGGCGCCGCGTCCGTATTTATATGCTGCGTTCATAAACATGACCATCTGCTCTTTTGAAGTGCCTACCGGAGTAGTGCAGCCCGGGCAGACTGTATATCCGTTAGGATTATCTCCCGCATCTTCTATACACTGTCTGATACAGCCGTCTATCTGGTCAGGAGTGCCGTTCCGGAGGATATCTACCGGCGGAACATTTCCGGTAATGCCTATCCTGTCACCGTAGTTTTCCTTCAGCTCACGCAGGCTTTCGCAATTATCCACCCAGAAGTTTGAAACTCCGGCATTGATTATTTCAGGCCATCTGTCCTTTGTGTTTCCGCACATGTGTATCGAGGTTGCTCCCTGATACTCATTCATGCGCTTTACAGCCTGTTCCAGGTAAGGAAGAAAGAATTCATTGAACTGTCTTTTACTGATGAGGTTCTTCGCTCCCATTGGCTCGGACAGCATGAACTTTATGCCCAGGCGTTTGTTGAGGTCCCGGCACAGTTCGACGATGCAGTCAGTACTGTACTGCAGAAGCCTGTGCACGCCTTCTTTGTTTTTTACTGTTGAAATGAGGAACTTCTCAGTTCCTATCAGGCTGGCGGCCGTTGTAAACGGACCTGCCAGACCGCTTCCGAAATTGCGGACTGCTCCGTATTTGTCCATCAGGCGTTCAAAAGCCTCGACTATGAGCGGCAGCCTTCCGTCCCTGTCGATATTGAGCATACCAAGCTCTGAGACCTGATCAAATGAGTCAAGCCTCGGCCTTATTATGTATGACACGCTGTCTTTAGGGTAATTTAGTTCGGTCCCAAGTGCTTCGATCACCGTCCTGAGTCCCAGACCTATGCCCATATTGTCTGCCTGGAAATCCTCTGCAAGGCCGCTTTCTACCGCCACCATGGCATCAGCGGAAAAATAATAATCTCTTATGGTAAAACCATAAAGCGGGGGAGCTGTCTCCCCCGCACTAAGAGATGTAGGAATGCGGTCTACTTCCTCACCTCTGGAATAAGCCAGAGACCTTTCCTTTGGCGTCATTTCAGGTATTATCAGTTCCAATTCCTATTATCTCCTTGTTATTTATGGCATGCATTATCATTGCATGATAAGAAATGTATGAAGAAAAAATTACTCCCATACTGGCAGCAGTGCTCCGCCGGAAACCTCTTTGAGTGCAGCAGCAAGCTCGTCGCACTGAGCTGTCGCTGCGATATCCTTTGCCCATGCAGCATCTGCATCAGCAGCGTTTACTACAAATCCTACAGCGTATTCCTGCTCGTCGCTGGACTTGATGAGGTATGCGGAAGGATCGTTTCCTGCATTTACCATGTGCTGTCCGGCAAGGCAGATTCCATCGAGGTCATCGATCGACTGTGGGAGCATCTGCATCTCAGCTTCCTGGAATGTGAAGTTGTGCGGATTGTCCTTAATGTCGTGAATCGTAGCTACTTCAACACTCTCATCAAGAGTGATCAGGCCGTTGTCAGCAAGCATCTTGAGTCCTCTGTCCTGGTTGGTAGCATCGTTGCATACTCCGATAACTGCACCGTCAGGGAGCTCCTCGATGCTCTTATGCTTTGTTGAATACATAGCAAACAGAGGCGCATATGTCTTAGGCTGTACCATGACGAAATCCGTGCCGTTCTCTGCATTGTATGCTGTCAGGTATGGCTCGTGCTGGAACCAGTTGATATCGATGCTTCCTTCTGCGAGAGCAACGTTAGGCTGGATGCTGTCGTCAAAAGATACCATCTCAGGATTGTATCCCTTTGCCTGGAGAACCGGCTCAATAGCGTTATAGTAATCGATCAGGTCAGAACGGACACCGATCTTGACATCTGTCTTTTCAACAGCTGTTTCATCAGTAGCCTCTTCTCCGCTGTCAGAGCTTCCACAGGCTGTTGCAAGGCAGCATGCCATAACCGCTATCAGGAGCATAGCCATAAACTTTTTTAACTTCATAATTGATCTTCCTCCTTAAAATGTGAATGTATGTTAAACGCCCCAATGCGTTATAACCTGTTTTACTTGAGCTTTCTGTAGATCCAGTCGCCAAAGTACTGGATGAGAGCTACCAGAATGATCAGGATGACTACGATAGAGTACATTATCTTCAGATTGAAACTCTGGTATCCGTACTGAAGAGCTACAGCTCCTAGTCCGCCTGCGCCTATCGCTCCCGCCATAGCAGTGCATCCAAGAAGGTTGATCACTGCCA
>JBGUKU010000002.1:0-16835 GCA_045114615.1 Anaerovoracaceae bacterium | reverse complement strand
AGCCATCTTAGGGTTCCATCTTCTTGTCTGATGTCCGAAATGGACGCCTGCTTCGAGCAGCTGTTTCATTGATACTACTGACATTTTTTAACCTCCGGTTAATCAACTTCCACTGAGCCTCAGCCCTTGGGCCATATGCCTTAAACCCCTGAGTTTCAGGGCACCGCGGCCGGCTGCAGTGTGACAAATAAATATGGGCGCGCAAGACGCGCGCCCATATATTATAGGTAATCACTCCTGCAATTGCAAGGGGTTTTCTCTTGATTTTTTAGTAATTCAGCTGCATCTTTCCGGAGATTTCCCTCGCGGAATTGACAGCGGGTGTTATGCGAAAAAAACGGAAAGCACAGGGCTGATAAGTGTCATTTTTCGGAATGTAATTATATGAATCGAAGAGCCGCTGCTCCGCTCCGGGACGATCTCAAGGTGCGGCTGTCTTAAATAATCAATTGACCTCATTTGTAGGGATTTCTCCCTTTAATATCTGGCCGAACTGCTCAAGCATAATTACTGCTGAATTTGCAAATGAATCTATGCTTGATCCTGCTGAGTGTGGCGTGAGTGTCACGTTTGGTAACTTCAGAAGCGGATGGTCTTCCGGCAGCGGCTCCTGATCAAATACATCCAGCGCAGCTCCTCCTATCGTTCCATCCTGCAGAGCCTTTACTAAAGCCTCAGTATCTACGAGTCCTGCGCGTGCACAGTTGACAAGCACAGCGGTCTTTTTCATCATTGCCAGCTCTTCAGCCCCGATAAGGTGCGGTTCTCCTTCTTTATATACCATGTGCATGGTCACAAAATCCGAACGCTTAAGAAGTTCTTCTTTGCTGACAGCTTCATCACAGCCTCTCGCCAGAATCTCCTCCTCAGTCAGGAACAAGTCACAGCCAAGTATCCTGCATCCGAATCCTTTCAGTCTCTGAGCAACCAGACTTCCGATCTTTCCGACACCTATTATGCCTACGGTGCAGTTCTTCATATCGTGGCTGTACATCATATTAGGGAACATTTTGACCCACTGGCCGTTCATCAAAGCGGCATGGCCTCTGGCGATGTTCCGCATTTCACACAGCATCATCGCGACTGTCTGATCCGCTACTGCCACAGCATTCCTTCCGTTTGCGTTGAATACGCATATACCTCTTTCATTGCAGACATCCATGTTAAGATGCTCGATGCCTGTTCGCATACAGCCAAGATATTTAAGGTTCGGTGCAGCGTCGAGCATGGCCTTGTTGACCGGTGTACAATGAGTAACTATCGCATCTGCTCCGGCAAGCGCGCTGATAAGCTCATCACTTGCCTTATAAACCTCTGCTCCGCCCTTCTCGGATGCCCTTTCAACAGCAGTGAGATGCCTGATGTCCATCATCTCAGGAACCACATGCAGCTTTACCTCACATCCCGGAAGCTTCTTCATCATCTGCATCAGCATCTCCGGTGCGCCGGCGTCACAAATACAAACTATCTTCATTTGACTCTGCTCCTTTCCGTCAGCTGTCTATTTGCAATAAAGGGCAATCAGATCTTTGATCTTTCTTGTAAGATATGGTTTCTCGAATTCTATGTTCCAGCTTCGCCTCAGTATCAGCGCCAGAAGGCGGTATCTGTCGACCGCGACTTCTGAGATAGGAGTATGCTTGTTATATTCCTTGTAGAACTGCTTTCCGATACTTCCCCGGATGATGCTCATGAACTTTCTCTGAGCAGGTGAAGCTTCAGGGAACAGCTCCGCTTCTGAGAAAAGGAATTCCATCAGCGCGTATTCCACCGCACGGTTTCCTCTCGCTGCCGTCATCCAGTCAATGACACTGCAATTGCCTTCTTTATCAACCAGAACATTGCCGGTATGGAAATCAAGATGCAGCACGCTATCGTCATCCGGAAGAGATATTATGTACTTTCTTGCTCTCTGTTTCTCATCGTCCGTCAGGAAATCCATGACATTGTCGTCCAGCAGATCGCTGCAGAACATGCGGATATCCTCAAGTTCACGAGTATGTTTGGCCTGAACAGCCACGTGGCATTTCGCCAGATCCTTGCCTGCTTTAAATATATACGCAGGATTTTTTGATGGCATGTCGTTCTGCGAGACTCCGTCAATAAAGTCCATTACAAATCCGAATCTTCCATCCTTTTCAACTTTTTCATACACCTTCATCGAGATGCATCCAAGTTCTGAAACGATTTTTGTGTTTTTATACTCTTTCTCAGCGTACTCTCTTGGGTAATCATCGAAGAACAGCTTCAGAACTTTTCCATCTCCCGCCTGAAACACTTCTGCGGATCTTCCTCTTGCAAAATTATCGTCCATGCCATACCCCCTGTCTGTTTTCAGCCTATTAGGGCAGCTCCGATGAACTTCAGCATCTGGTTCCTGATTGCCTCGTCTTCATCAAGAGCTTTTTCTCCAAGATATATCCTGAATCTGTCTTTATAATAGCCGCATGCATAGGAAAAATGAAGCATCATAAGAAGATTATCTATAAGGAATGCGAATGCAGCAGGATCGATGTCATCCCTTATTTCGCCTGATTCCGATGCCCTTTTGATGAAATCTTTGTATATCTGTGCAGTTCCGCTCTCTATGAGCTCAGCGTTCTGTGTGCTCCCGGCAGAAGGCCCCGATAGCGTTATCTGATGGTAGAGTCTTATATACTCAGGCTTTTCCTTCGCAAAGCTCTGTAAGCGGCTGATAAGAATGCCAATCATGTCCATGAGTGAGCCGCCCTCGTTTCCTGTCATGTCCAGGACTTCTTCCATTGACTCAAGGCTCTTTCTGATGCACGCATTAAAAAGGTCTTCCTTGCCTGCATAGTACTTATAGATGACACCGACACTGACCCCCGCTCTTTTTGCGATCGATCCTATGGCGGTTCCTGCAAAGCCTTTATCTGCGAATTCCTCAGCTGCGATCGAAAGGATCCTGTCGGTCTGCTCTTTTGTCAAAGGTTTGAGCATATCCTGTCACCTTTCCTTACTTATCCAGCTTTCCGCATTTTGAGAATACTCTGTCGAGTCTGGCGATAACATCATCGATCATCTCTTCGTCATAAGCGGCACTCGTGTACAGTCTTGATCCGGCCAGTGAGATTATTCCTTCTGCCATATATGCCGCTCCGATGTGCTCCATCTCTATCTGTCTTCTGGATGTTTCTTTCATTACGTTTGGCAGCGTCCATGGCCTGCTCCAGTCGACCGCAAAGTGCATCGTGCCTACTGTATCCACATGGCAAATGGATCCCTGGTTGAATACAACGAACGGGAGCCCGTGTCTGTCAACCGATGCCTTTATTCCTTCTGTAAGACGGTCTGCCAGACGTCCTGCCTTTTCGCAGGCGTTTGTCCTTTCGATCTCTTCGAGAGTATAGTATCCTGCACAGCAACTTATTGGTGTTGCAGCCATGGTTCCTCCGCAGAGAGCCTTTTTGACCTTTTTGCCTGATGAATCAAGTCCGGCTCCAAGGTGCTGCATACAGTCTCTGTGACCTCCTATGCCGCCTGCTCCCGGATATCCTCCGGCGATAACTTTACCGAATATTGTCAGATCCGGGTCTACTCCGAAATATCCCTGTGCTCCCGAAAGCCCAAGGCGGAATCCTGTTACCACCTCATCAAAGACCACAAGTGCTCCGTACTTATGAGCGAGCTCAACCGTGCCTTCGATGAATTCCTTTGTGACCGGCCATGTACCGCTCTCCGGGCCAACCGGTTCTACGAATACGGCTGCTGTACCACCGGTAAGCTTGTTTCTTCTGAGCTTTTTCTCGAGATCGTCAAGATCTCCCGGAAAGTATTCATCGGTATGACTGAAAGCGTAATTTGGCACGCCCTTCGACTGCAGTCCTTTAGTACCGGGTATCCTTATTCCGTAGCAGAGCATGTCTGACCATCCGTGATAGGCTCCGCCCATCTTCAGGATATTCTTGTGCCCCGTCTTCAGTCTGGCTACCCTTGAAGCTACCATTGCAGCCTCAGTACCTGAACCCAGCATCCGGAACATATCAACTGACGGTACAAGATCTGAGATCTTTTTTGCAAGCTTGTATTCGTACTCATGGAACAGCCCTGTCGACGGACCGCATGTGTTGAGCAGATCTATGACCTTCTCCCTGATGCATTCCGGATTGCTGCCGAGCACAGTCGGTCCGCCCGCCTGCAGCAGGTCGTAATATTCGTTGCCATCTATATCATAGAGCTTCGCCCCGTCAGCTTTGGTGATGACAATAGGGAACGGATAGTTGAACGCCAGATTATGCTGCACTCCGCCCGGGATAATTTTCTTTGCTTCACTTATCTCTGCCTTTGAGCGTACGCATTTTTTCTCAAAGTAATCTCTCTCGTATTCCTCAAGAGCGTCAGGCAGCACGCCGTATATAGGGCTTTTTATGAGTCTGTCAAGCTGAGCGTTGACCGCATCAGCATCAAGATACTTATCTATCGCAAATCCGTTGTATGCCATGTTCATTTCCTCCTGTTTTTTCCTCTCGTGAATATCGGTTCACAAGTTCAACTACATAGTATTTCAATGCCTTGCCGCTGTCAAGTGAATTTTCATTCACGAGATATGGGGCAACAGAAAACCGCCCCGGTAACAGGCGGTCTGTAAAGATTTTTGCTATATTATTGCCTTGTTTTTCCATCGTCCCATTTTGTAGACGATAAATGTCATCGCAGCTCCTATCAGCCAGGTCACCAGAAGTGAAACGAACATCATATAGAAATGGCCGTGAGGTTCCTCCGGCGACCTTGTCATCCATGTCATCAGGTATGCCAACGGTACACGGATCACCACCGTGGAGATCATGGACAGCCACATCGGCGCCATCGTATCACCTGCTCCTCGCATAATGCCCTGCAGGCACTGAGTCACTTCCATGGCGATGTAACCAAAGCCCAGGATCATCATCATATGATAACTCTGCTCTACCAGCTCATCCGTGTTGGTAAACAGCATCATCAGATATTTACCGAAAAGCAGTATCAGCACGGTTATCACTGCAGATGTCGCCATCGCAACTAATGTCCCCTTCTTTGCGCCAATCTCAACGCGGTCCAGTCTGCCTGCTCCAATGTTCTGACCTGCGAATGTGGTCATCGCCGCACCGAATGAGAATGCAGGCATCATTACGAATCCATCTATCCTCATGACGATGACGTTTGTAGCGATGCACATAGGGCCAAAGCTGTTGGTAAGTGACTGTACGACTACCATTGACAGTGAGAAAATGGCCTGCGTTACACCTGAAGGAAGACCCAGCCTCACCAGCTCACTCAGATACTTCCGTGTCGGCTTCAGATAGGATGCCTTCATGTCGAAGCAGTCAGTCCTTCTGCGCAGCTTCAGGAATGCAAGAACGGCTGAGAAGGTCTGTGCTATGACTGTAGCCAGCGCTACACCCGGGACTCCCATACCGAGCTTTGCGACGAAATAGATATCGAGAAATATGTTCAGTATAGTTGCTATCACGAGATAAAGGAGAGCAGATACAGAATCCCCGAGTCCTCTGAGCATTCCGCCCAATATGTTATAGAATGCGCAGCCTGCTATTCCCAGGAAAATAGTCATAAGGTATCTGTCACACCAGTCTATTATCTCCGCAGGAGTGTTGAGCAGCTTCAGAAGCGGCATTGTAACGAGCGGAGCAATAGCCATTACGATCAGTGAAGCAACGAAAGTCATCGTGATACATGTTCCTATGGTCATGGAAAGCGCCTTGCGCTGCCTGGCGCCGAAATACTGAGAAACCATGATACCGGCTCCTACAGAAATTCCCATGAACAATACCAGCAGAAGGTTGAGTATAGGCCCAGCGCTTCCTACTGCGGCAAGGGCGTTGTCTCCGACATATTTGCCCACGACAATACTGTCAACAGTATTGTACAGCTGCTGAAATACATTACCTATCAGCATAGGTATCATGAATTTGACGATCTGGCGTACCGGATCGCCCTGTGTCATATCTACCGGTTCAAATAACTTTTTCCACATTATCTATTACCATGAGAGCCAGGTCGGCAGAGCCTACCAGCATTCTTTATAAATTTCGAGTATCTCTTCTGTTGTCAGCGGTCTGAACGCCCCCTGCGAAATAAAGCAGGACTCCGCGATTTCAGGCAGCATATTATATTCCTCTTTGCCAAAGCCGAGTTCACGAAGTGTCGTCGGCAGGCCCATTTCCTTTATAAATGATGAGAGCTCTTCGATCCCCGCAAGGGCAAAGTCTTCGTCACTGTCATAGTTTTCGTGGTCAAGGCCCCATACTCTCTCCGCGAATCTCACGAATTTCCCGAGTCCATCTTTGCATATATGCCTGTAATATGCCGGATGAAGTACGGCAAGCCCCTCACCATGGTTGCAGTCTGTATATGCCGAAAGCTGATGCTCCATGTTGTGAGCCTGAAAGTCCTTGGTCTTGCCCGTCTTGATAATGCGGTTCTCTGCCAGGGATGCCGTCCACATAATATTGCTTCTTGCCTTATAGTCGGCAGGATCTTTGACCGCAGCTCTGAAATCCCTTATGAGTCCTCTCATCAGTCCTTCGGAAACATCATCCGCAGGATTATCTTCTGCAGGATAGCTGAAGTATGTTTCCATTATATGAGACAGGATGTCAAAAGTGCCTGCTTTGAGCTGTCTGAGCGGCATCGTAAGCGTATATGACGGATCCATGAGCGCGAATACCGGATTCATCTCCGGGTAGTCACGGTCGGTCTTTATGTGCGTGTCCTCGTTTGTCAGCACGGCGCATCCGTTCACTTCGCTTCCTGTCGCAGGCATGGTCACTACCACTCCGCATGGGATCACATCATGGGTCATAGGCTTGCCCTGTATCCAGAAATCCTCCCAGGCATCGCCGCCATATCCCGCCTGCACAGATATCGCTTTGCAGCAGTCCATGACTGAACCACCGCCTATCCCGATGATAAGTCCGACGTCCATCTGAGAAGCAAGTTCGGCTCCCTCACGCATAATTCTGAGAGTAGGATTCGACATTATTCCCGGGAACTCAACTATGAGATTACCCTCGACAGCATTTCCATCCCTGCTGAATCCAAGTGACTCAAGCCCGTTTACGACGTCATCATAGGCCCCGTTCCTTTTGACGGATCCGCTTCCGTAGCCGATCATTATGTTGCGTCCCGGAACTGCAAACTCCTTTACTAACCCGGAAAGATACTCTTTTACGCAATCTTTTCCAAATCTGACCTTTGTTCTGCATTCCCAGCTGAAATCGTTCATGTCCTGTCCCCTGTCTGATGTGAACTGTTAATCTATGTTTTCAAGTATACGCTGTTTCCATACGGCCGGGCAATAAAAACTGAAGGCATCCTTCACGGATGCCTCCTCTATTTGTTTACTGATCTATTACAATCTCTCCTGATTAAACCGGGAACTCAATATGGATGTCCTTGCCCTCTGCGATGTAGAGCTTAACGACTCCGCCGCCGAATGTCATCTGTGTGCCGGCAGGAACTGCTACTGCAGTAACTGCTGCTTCTTCAGGAGCTTCCTCTGCTGCTTCTTCACCAGCATCAGGATCCTGAATATTGTCTACGATATCAGCTGTGAGCGGTGTCAGAGAGTCGGATACTTCCTTGAGTGTAGCACCGAGGCACTGTGCGATTGTCAGGCATCCGTCCAGCTTCAGAAGTCCTGTATCTACCAGATCAGGGAAAATAGCAGGGTCTTCAAGGTTGTGGTGCCCGATCACGCCCGGCTCCATTCTGCAGCAAAGTACCGCAGGATCATTCTTATGTTCTAATGCATATTCCAGTTCGATTGACATATCATTTCCTCCGTTTTCTTTCAAACAAACGCCGGGATACAGAAATACCCCGTCTACAATATCATTGTAGTTTCAGGTTTCTGCCTAAACAAATAGACGCTTTCAATATTTTAGGATAATTAAATAGCCCTTATCAATAGATAAGGGCTGGAGGTTTGTAAACTATTCTTTCAGTCAAGCTGAACGTATTAGAGCAAGTCTTTATAAAGGCTTATCGATGAAAATCACATGACAGTCTGCCGGTCTGCTTTCTTTTTAGCATCTTTAACGAGTGATGCGATATTCTCACGCTTCACCAGATCGCAGCCCTTGTCTATACGGTCTTTCATCATGTTTGCCTGCAACTTCGAATCAGCCGTACTGCCCGAGAGAAGGACCGCTCTCATAGTTTTCATGAGAAACTTATCGAGGCCCGTAACAGATGCAGGATCATATCTGCCACCGAGAATATACATGAGTACTCTGTGTTCGTTCTTAGGATCAATCTTTCCAAGGCTGTAGCCCCATACCTGAGCATAGTTCTCTGCTGTCTCGTCAGCAAAACCGACACCGTAAACTATAAGCTTTTGCATGAGCTCATCATCGAGCAGCTTCGCGAACTTATCGAAATCGACTATACCGGATCCGCGTATCCATCCGCCGTAGATGATGCAGTCGTAATCGTGAAGATCCATTCCCTTTGCATCAGAAAGAGACAGTGCTTCACAGCCGAGATCTTCGGCTATCCACTCCGCATATTGCCTGGTCGAGCCTCTTTTTGATGTGTAAATCACTATGCTTTTTGCCATTATCCTTTTACATTCTCCGCTCCGAGGAGCCTTATGAGCTTTGCCTTCAGATTATCGGTGAAAGCCACGCGGTTATCAGCATTGCACCTTACAGCTTTCTGGCCCGGCAGATATACCAATACGTCACGCTCACCCGGGTACAGGCTGAGCATATCTGTCAGATGCATCAGTACCTTACGTGCACTGCCGTGTGATCTGACCACAGCTTCAGGGATCCGGAGTTTGACCGGATCGTTCAGCGGCGGTGCAGGCTTGCTATCCGCTCTGCGAGGCGGTTCCTGGACATATCTGTCATCGTCAGGGTATCCGTAGAGCTCAGTTTCTCTGCCGTTCTGCAATCTGATCCTGCTCAGGCTTGCTATGTTTTCTATCGGAACAATATCTTCTACGAGTATTTCAGCTTCGCTCTCATCTTTGAAACTTACACGGCCGGAAATACCCACTATCATGTCATTTTTGACAAGATTTCTCTTCCGCTCGTACACTTTAGGGAAGACTATTGCGTCAATGACCCCGTCAAAGTCCTCAAGTGTCATTCTGGCCATCTCCTGCGATTTCCTCGTTATCATGGTCCGAACGCCGCTTATCATGCCGGCCATGATGACCGCATCTCCGTCTTTGAAAGTTGATGTGTTGATCACCATGCTGTCGGCATCGTCTCCCTCAGCAGTGAACTCCTCACCTCCTCCGGTGAGTTCGGCTGTACCGGCGCTGGTATTATCCCGGATGAGCGTGGCATACTCATCGAGCGGATGCCCTGAAAGATAGACTCCGAGCATCTCCTTCTCCATGGCCAGCTTGGTTTCCTTGCTGAAGTCCGCCACTTTCGGAAGATCAGGACTTGCGATAACTTCATCCGCAAAGTCCTCGAGCTGGAACAGGCTTATCTGCGCTCTGCCCCCTTGTTTTGCCCTCTTCTGAGCTCTCTGTACGGCATCATCGCATACTGCCATAAGCTGCGCTCTGTTTGGATTGATGTCATCGAAGGCGCCGGCTCTTACCAGGGATTCGATCGCTTTTCTGTTGAGCTCGCCGGCATCTATTGCCTCAACGAATTCATAAATGTCATGCGTTCCTTCGACAGATCTGCGGCCCTCTATTATGGCTTCGATTATTCCCTCGCCCACGTTTTTGACCGAAAGCATTCCGAATCTTATACGTCCGTTTTTTGTTGAGAAGTTCTTATCGCTTTTTATTACTGATGGCGGTTCCAGAACTATGCCCATCTCACGACAGTTCCTTACATAATCCGCTGTATGCTTAGCGTCACCGGCCATGCTGGTCATCAGCGCAGCCATGAATTCCGCAGGATAATGAGCCTTGAGGTAAGCAGTCTGGTATGAGATCACCGCGTACGCTGCGGCATGGGATTTGTTGAATGCATACGAAGCAAACGTTACCATGTCTTCGAAGATAGTCTCCGCAGCCGAAGCAGGGACGCCGTTTCTGGCGCAGCCCGCTATCTCAACGTTGCCCTCTTCATCCGTTTTGCCGTTGATGAAATACTTTTTCTCTTCAAGCATCACCTGCATCTTCTTTTTGCTCATCGCACGGCGTACCAGGTCAGAACGGCCGAATGAATACCCGCCGAGGTCGCGCACTATCTGCATTACCTGTTCCTGATAGATCAGACATCCATATGTAACGCCCAGGATAGGCTCAAGATGCGGATCCACGTATTTGATATGATCCGGATGCTTTTTGTTATCTATGTACTTAGGTATCGAGTCCATAGGCCCCGGTCTGTAAAGTGCAATACCCGCCACTATGTCCTCAAAGCAGCTTGGTCTGAGGTTCTTCATGAAGTCGGTCATGCCGCCGCTCTCGAGCTGGAACACACCCTTTGTATTGCCTTCCGAAATCAGCTTGTACACTTCAGGGTCGTCGAAATCCATAGACGAAAAATCGATGTCAATGCCGTGGTTTGCTCTGATCATGCGAAGCGCATCGCGTATGACAGTGAGGTTCCTGAGTCCGAGGAAATCCATCTTGAGGAGCCCCAGCTCCTCGATAGTTGTCATGTTGAACTGCGTCGCAACGCCCTTGTCGGATGAGTAGAGCGGCACGTATTCATCGAGCGGCATCTTCGAGATCACGATTCCCGCGGCATGAGTCGAAGCATGGCGCGGCAGGCCTTCAAGAGCCATGGAAAGATCGAGTACCTGCTTCACGAGCGGCTCGTTCTCGTATCTCTGTCTAAGGTCAGGATTTACTTCCAGCGCCTTTGCGATCGTGATGCCGAGCTCGTTTGGTATCGCCTTTGCGATCGCGTCTCCCTCCGCGTAAGTCGCATCAAGCGCCCGGGCGATGTCTCTGACAGCCGCTTTAGCCTTGAGCGTACCGAAGGTGATGATCTGCGATACCTTATCCTTGCCGTACTTACGGATTACATAATCTATGACTTCCTGACGTCTTTCAATGCAGAAGTCAATATCTATATCCGGCATGCTCACACGCTCCGGATTCAGGAATCTCTCAAAGATGAGGCTATATTTTATAGGGTCTATCTCGGTTATATCGAGACTGTAAGCCACGATACTTCCTGCGGCGGAACCTCTGCCCGGTCCGACAGCTATTCCATGAGATTTGGCGTAATTGATGAAGTCCCAGACTATGAGGAAATATTCCACATATCCCATTCCTTCAATAACCTTTAGCTCGGTCTCAAGCCTCTGCCGGTAAATACTTTCATGATCCATAGCTTCGGCTCCGTAACGTTTTACCAGACCTTTGTAGCAGAGCTCTCTAAGGTATTCATCTGTTGTCTTTCCGTCCGGAGGTATGTATTCAGGCAGATGATAGTTACCAAATTCGAACTCCACATTGCATCTTTCGGCGATCTCATGCGACCTGTCTATCACGTCAGGCATATCCGGGAAGAGTTCTCTCATCTCATCCTCGGATTTCACATAGAATTCATCATTCTCGAACCTCATGCGGTTCTCGTCAGTCACCTTAGCCTGTGTCTGGATGCACATCAGAACATCCTGAGCTGTCGCATCGCTACGTCTCATATAGTGAGCATCGTTCGTGGCTACGATCGGGATACCTGTATCCTCGCTTATCATCTTAAGCCCTGTCATGACTGTTACATCTTCTTCGAGGTGGTGATTCTGTATCTCGAGGAAGAAATTGTCATGGCCGAAGATATCTCTCAGCTCAAGGGCTTCCCTTTTTGCGCTTGCATAATCTCTCGCAAGGAGCATTCTTTGCACGTTGCCTGCCAGGCAGCCCGAAAGACAGATCAGGCCTTCACTGTATTGTCTCAGGAGCTCCTTATCGACACGTGGCTTGTAGTAGAAACCGTCTACATAGCTCTTTGAGACTATTTTTACCAGATTGCTGTAGCCCTTTTGATTTTCAGCAAGTAGTATTAGGTGACCGTAGCCGCGGTCTTTGTCGGGATCCTTGTCATAGAGACTCCTGGCAGCTGTATATACCTCGCAGCCAATGACAGGCTTGATGCCCGCCTTTTTGCACGCTTTATAGAAATCAACTACGCCAAACATGGCGCCATGATCTGTAATGGCGCACGAATCCATACCGAGCTCCTTTACGTATGAAGGGAGCTCGGAGATCCTGCTCATTCCGTCGAGCAGGCTGTATTCAGTATGCAGATGAAGATGTGTAAACACTATTGTTTTCCGTTATATCTGAAAGCAAGCATGGTGATGTCGTCGAACTGCGGTGCATCTCCTGCGAATTCATCTATAGATATTTTAACATTGTTCAGAAGTTCGTCAGGCGCAGCTCCGCTGTTTTTATTGAGCGCAGCAGTGAGGCGTTCTTCTCCAAAGAGTCTCATTTCACTGTCAGTCGCTTCTGTAACACCGTCTGTATATACGAAGAGTGAGTCTCCGGGATCGAGCTTAAAGCTGCGTTCCTTAAAGGTCATCCCTTCAAGGGCTGCAAGAGCAGGAGAATGCTTATATTTGATGAGTTCATATGATCCGCCTGCCTTTCTGACCGCCGGATGCTCATGGCCGGCATTTACTTCTAAGCACTCGCCCGTATCGAGATCGATCAACGCCAGCCAGACAGTCACAAACAGCTCCATGTCATTGCTCTCTATAAGCTTCTCATTCGTAGTATTGAGAACCTCCGCAAGACTCACCCCCTGCTTCATTCCATATTTTATAAGGATCTTTGACGCAACCATAAAGAGGGATGCCGGAACGCCTTTACCGGATACATCAGCGATAACAAGTGCTAAATGCCTGTCATCTGTCATGAAGATATCATAGAAGTCTCCTCCGACCTCTCTGGCAGGAGTCATTGATGCCGCCAGTTCACATTCCTCCATATCGTCATACTGCATGCCTTTCTTAGGCAGTATGCCCATCTGAATCTTTGCTGCAGCATCAAGCTCACCGCTGATCCTCTCTCTCTCAGCAGTGACCTGTGAAAGCTCATCTATGTATTCCCTGAGATCTTTGTCCATCTTCGTGAAGGCATCGGCCAAAGTCTCAAGTTCATCATTTGTATGAATATCTATACTCACCGCTTCTTCTGCCTCGAGGTTGTCAACCATAGCTATTGCACTTTTGGTCAGCAAACCGATAGGCCGTATAAAATTCGCTTTGATCAGCCTGTAAACGATCAGCATTATTACAGATGAGACAAGTGCCGCCAAGGCAATTATGGCAAGAATGAACTGAGATATTACCGTTCCCAGCATGATCTCCGGACGTGTAACACAGACTATAGCTACTGTATTGTAATTACTGTCATACAGAGGCATAAATACACTGATAAATGACTCTACACCATTTTGTGTCCTGACCGGATTTATTTCAACGGGTGCATCCTCTTCCGGGTCGGGATTATAAAACATTTTGTAATTCCGGAACACATTTGTTCTGGCTCCGAGATCATAATCTCCTTCACCCCCTTCAGCATCCCAGACATATATCTCCTCGTCTCCATCAGGGATAAATACACTTATATCTGTCAGATCAAGCTCATCGCATAATGAAGTAAGGAAGACTTTCGTATTAATATAATATTCGTCTTTCTTACCTGTCTCTATATAGTGCTTGACGGTATCTCCGTTTATGACATGCGAAACTATACCCGCATAATCGCGTGTATTATCATAGTAATAGCGCTTTGCCAGCACAGAAAATCCGTAGGTCACCGGCAGACTGACTGCGATGGTGAGTAACAGCGTAAAAACGATTATACCGTTTATCGTTCTGTGTCCGATACTTTCCCTTTTATCATTCTGAAACATGGCTAAAGTATACCATATCTTTCTCGTTGACTTCGGATATTTGCAAATTAATTAACACTATTTGTTGCCACAGTTCCACAGTTAGTTGTACAATACTTGAGTAATTTTTAATATATGAGGGTCAAGGACATAAAATGGTATATAACAGCATACTTGAGGCATTGGGTAACACACCAATGATACGCCTCAATCACATCAACCCGCCTACAAACGCAGAAGTTCTGGTCAAATTCGAAGGCCTCAATGTCGGTGGATCCATCAAGACAAGAACTGCTTATCAGATGATACTGGCAGCTGAAAAAGCCGGTATCGTCGGACCTGGCTCCATCATAGTTGAGCCTACCAGCGGTAATCAGGGGATAGGTCTTGCTCTCGTCGGAGCAGTACGCGGATACCGCACAATAATCGTAATGCCTGATTCGGTCAGCATAGAAAGACGCAAGCTTGTACAGCATTACGGTGCGGAAGTAGTTCTCGTCCACGATGACGGGGATATCGGGAAGTGTATCCATGAGTGTCTCGCGACTGCCATGAGGATGAAAGAGCAGGATAAGCGTGTATTTGTTCCGCAGCAGTTCATCAATAAGAACAACATCGTAGCTCAGAAGACAACGACTGCCCGCGAAATACTCGAGCAGGTCAACGGACCGATCCACGGATTCTGTTCAGGCATCGGTACCGGAGGCACGATCACAGGCATCGGCGAAGTGTTGAGAGAACATAATCCGGACATAGAGATCTGGGCAGCTGAGCCTGAAGACGCTGCCATACTTGCCGGAGGCAGCATCGGCACGCACGTACAAATGGGTATCGGTGACGGCCTGATCCCCGACATACTGAACACGGAAGTCTATGACAACACCTGCATAATCCCTGACGACAATGCCCTCGACATGGCAAAGCGTCTGGCGAGTGAAGAAGGTATCATGTGCGGAATATCATCCGGCACAAACGTGGTCGCGGCAATCATGCTGGCAGAAAAGCTCGGCTCGGGCAAAACAGTAGTAACAGTACTCCCGGATACAGCAGAGCGCTACTTCTCCACCCCGCTCTTCGAAGAATGACAAAAAATAAAAAGCGGCTGTAAAAGTCGTGAAGCGGAGGCTCGGCGAGAGCCGTACTCCGCGGCAAGACTTTTACAGCCGCTTTTTTATTGCATTTTATTTGATTCCGCGCTCCTTCTTGAGCATGGCGATCTTGAGCTTCTTGATGCACTCCTTTACATCGTCTTCAGTGTAGTTGTTCTCTCCGACGATGTTGGACTCGATGCCCTCAGGGTTTTTGTTGAAATCGACTACGTTGTCGAGATACGGACTCTCTACAACGAACGTTCCTGCTGTGCCGCTCCAGTTGAGCCCGGCAACAGGAATTCCTCTCTCTCCTATCTCGTTGACACAGTTTACATAATCAACGTCAAGGTTTCCCCAGCCGTCTGTTTCTACAATAACTCCGTCAGGACGCGCGCACTCGGCTACGACTGCTGCAGTCCTTGAGCATCTGATTTTTTCTTCGTTGCCCTCAGGCGATCCGAATACCAGCACTCCCATCAGGTCGATGCCCGGGTCTTCACCCAGCAGCTTGATCAGAGGATCTCTGAAGTGGTGAAGGCTTGTTTCTTTTGTTGAAGGACCTACTCCCATATTGCACCTCCTTAGTTCATCGCCTTGATAGCACCGTCTCTGAACTCGTTTGGAGTCAGCATGACAGGCATCGCGCCGTAATCAATAAGTGATTTGCCTCCCTCAACGCCGCTTGGCTGATCAGGGAAGATCCAGGTATCGAGCATAGCGCCGTGAGCAATCATTTCCTTGATGACGAGCACTTTTTTCTGACCCGGACGGATCCTGTCATAGTACTCATGTCTCTCGGTACATTTTGTGCCTTCGAACTTCTTCAGCTGAGGTCTGAATTCATTCATCCACTCCTCTACCATTCTGTACGCATCGATGACAGCATATCTCTCCTGACCCATTCCCTTCTTGAATGTAATGTCGAATGAGATGATATAGTCATCATCAGCAGGTGTGCCTGCTCTGTTGAGGTAAAGCATGTCTTTGAGGTTGCCCTCGGATGAACCGAACTCATGTGCCTGCTCGCCGTCAACGTCAACACCCGTAGGCATGACGTAGACACCTGTGATCGTGTGTGTAATGCCTTCACCGCACTTGCCCAGCACCTTAACGGATATCGGAATGATATCCATGATTGTGTTTGTATATCTGTCATGATCACCAGGTTTGATGATCTGGATGTCTATCTTTTCAATGACCTCGCTGTGTTTTGCGGCCAGCTTGTCGAGGCCGTCTTTTGTTATGGTCATTTTGCCTTCTGTAGTGATCTTGTTTTCGTCACCGAACTCAACATCGTCCATGTGGAATGCCCTGATCACTAATCTTCTCAGTTCAATGTCTTCCATTGTATATTATCCTCTTGCGCTTAATGCGATAGCCTGAAAGCCTGTTTTGTAAAGATGGGGCTGATTTCTCAGCCCCATCTTCGGAATAGTCCGATGTCCTATTCGTTTGTCTCTGTACGTCAGTACTAGATAACTGCGTGATACTCGAAAGGCAGCTGAACGATCTTGCCCGGAGTCTCGATTGTCTCGAGGAGCTCGAGGGATGCCTTTACGATAGCAGTCTGCATCTCTACATCGTGAGGTGCTCCAGCGTTAGCACCCATTGGTACCATAGGAGCAGCAGCTCTCGGTGTACCAGCCTGTCTTACGACCGGTGGAAGAGCAGCGATGATAACTGTAGGGATACCTACCGACTCGATTGCTCTCTGCACGATTGTTGCAGAGCGGTGGCAGGTTCCTCATCCAGCGGTGAGGAGACACGCATCTACGCCCTCCTCTTTGAGCATCTGAGCTACAGCCGGACCTGTCTCGTTGGTGAACTTCTCAATGTTTCCGCCGCCGCCCATGAATCCTGCATGGTAAGGTGCGCAAGCCTTGATGAATCCCTCAGCTGCGAGTTCCTTAAGTCTTGTGATAGGGAACATGCAGTTGATGTCCTTGTTAACGTC
>JBGUKU010000001.1:0-3990 GCA_045114615.1 Anaerovoracaceae bacterium | reverse complement strand
GCAAAGCTGTCTGCTCCTCTGTATATATGATACGGACCCGGGATCCGTTTGTTTTAACGCTTACATATAGGATACGATTCCGGCTTTCCAAAAATCACATCATGTGAGAAAAATTATTATATTTATTTCTCTGAGAATAGCAAATTCATCCACCTGATCTGCCATATAAAAAATGAAATCCTGTGCTGCAAAACTGAAAGGGCTTAGTAAAAGATAAACGAACTTTGAAGAAGATCAAAGGTGCGATTATAAGAAAAGCCGTAAGGCTGGATAAAGCAAAATAGAAGATAACGCATGCCAGAAGGCAATTACATGAGCAGAAGCAATGCAGCTTCTGCTTATTTATTTGGAAAGAGGAAATTCATATGGCAAACACTAATGATGTGACTTTTGAAATCGTGGAACACATCGGCGTTGGGAGTTCATTTTATATGGAGAATTGTGTGAGAGTTGAACTTCGACTCTCCTAATGTACTGGAGAAACTTGAGATAAGAATTTGTTGAGTTTATGCAAAATACATAAATGAATGAGATTTTTGCACATAATTGTGGGTGGACAGAAGTTTCACAAGTTACAGCCCAGTAATTGCAAGGGGTTCAAAAACACGAATCTCGTCATCAGCTCCACGAAAATAGCGGTGGTGAAAACCACCGCTATTTTTGTGGAAATTGACTGAGGGATCGAACCCCCAACCGCCTCGCATACAATCAAAGGGGGTTCAGAATCCGGGTGTACGATATCTCATCTGAACACCCGGATACTGCAAGGTCAAGGGGGCCTCTGGCGCCGCGAAGCGGTCGAAGACCCTTGACCGCAGCAGACTCCCCCCCATAAGGTTCCCTCTTGACTGCACGCCGTTGGCGTAAGGTCGGGAACCTTGACCTTCGTCGGCGGTGCTCCTCCGGTAACAGCTCCAAGCAAAGGCATACTGAGGTGCCTTTTGTGGTATACTATCCGTTATGAATGGCGGAAAAAGAGACAATGATTATCAATACCTGTGGTTTCTGCCACTGTATCTTCTCGCTTTCGTGATAGTGGAGAGGGTAAACATAGGCGCTGAGTATCATACGATCCATATGTTCATGGACGACCTGATACCTTTCAGCGAAATTTTTGTGATCCCGTATCTTTCGTGGCACGTTGTCACGGTGGCAATGATAATCTACCTTTTCAGAAATGACAGGGAAGTATTCAGGAAGATGATGCAGTTTTTCATCGTCGGAGCTATCATGTCTTTTGCGGCGTTTCTTATATATCCGAGCTGCCACTCGCTGAGGCCGGACAGCTTTGAGCGTGACAACATGCTTACATGGATAGTTTCTATGATATATCTTGTCGACACACCAACCAATGTCTGCCCGTCCATGCACGTTATCGGCTCTATGGGTCTTATGTTTGCCGCGATGTACGCAAATGAGAAACTGTCGATCCAGGCTAAGACTGCAATGGCCGTGACTGTGTTCTTCATATGTGTATCCACGCTCTTTGTGAAGCAGCACTCGATAGTGGACGCAGTAGTCGCTCTTCCTGTCAGCTTTGCCGCATGGGGTCTGTCCTTTAATGACGCAAGCCCGGAGGTCGGTAACAAGCTTCGAGAGGTGATGAGCAGAAAGAATATAGTAAACCTCCCTAACGCCATAACACTGTTAAGACTGCTTCTGATACCGGTGATCGTACGCCTGTACGTAGGAGAGATGTATGCCGGCAGTTTCGCCGTGATCGCAGTGGCGGTAATTACTGACCTGATCGACGGCGCTGTCGCGAGGAGGACAGGCTGCGTTACGGACTTCGGGAAGTTCTTCGACTCGGCGGTAAGCAAGGTGCTGATTGCCGTGCTCATAATATGTCTGGTGCCTGAGTACAGATGGATGTGGCTCCTTCTGATGGTAATGTTGTTCAGGGAGCTGAGCCAGATCATATACAGTTATATCCTGTTCTCAAGATATGACAGGGTGTATAGTTCAAGGTGGTATGGAAAGATATGCAAGGCTTACATGACTACTGTCACCGCGGCGCTGATCATGTGGCAAGGCATTCCAAGGCCGGCGGCCAACCTGATGATCATCACATGCTCCGGCATAGTACTTTTCACGATGCTGATGTACACGCGTATGTATCTGCAGGTAGTCTGGGGTGATGATTACCCTGCCAATGTTTCCGCTGTGTCAAGGACGCTCGTCATTTCGCTTTGGGTAATGGTTATGATAGTCGCGCTTTGCCTGCATGACAGGATATCCCTAAGTGCCATACTGTCATATACTCCTTCAGACCCGTATTTGGCAGTTATAGTGATGCTGCTGATGTTTGCGCTGAAAACGCTTTCGGTGTTCTTCTACTCAGGAGTTCTCTTTCTGGCAAACGGAACGCTGTTCAGCCTTCCTGCAGCCATCGCGATGAACATCGCGGGGGCTCTTGTCATGACGTTCGAAGGATATTTTATAGGCAACAGGCTTGCCGGCGAGCAGCTGCAGGACATCGAAGAGAAGTATTCTAAACTCCGTGGGCTTGTCAGACTGAAGAACGAGAAGCCGTTCATCTTTGTGCTGCTGCTCAGACTCCTCAAAATGATGAACTACGACATAGGGAGCATGTATATGGGCGCCGCGAGAGTGAAACTGCCGCAGTACATAGCAGGCAGCCTTCTGGGGATATTTCCGGACATCATTCTCTACGCGATGATAGGGCGCGGCCTTGGAGACCTCAATATAAGCAGGACTGCCGCAGCGGCAATTGCTTATGTAGGACTATCCGTCACATCGATGGTGGTAATTAAGCTGCTGGCCGACAGGTACGGCGAAGAAGAGAAGCGGAATACTGATTACTGAGTGAGTGCTCCGGTTCAGGACTCCGGACTTGTTCCGGAGTTTTTTCTATTTCTTGATAAATTTGACTGGCTCGAGCATTTCTTCCGGGAATTCCGATGCCGGTTTGCCTGTGGCTACCTCCGTGATCCAGGTAGTGTATACGATGCATGAGGGCTTTTCAATACTTGGCGTTGACAGGATATTCTGGAGAGTCGGAATGAAACCGGGAGCCGCAGTGCTTGCAGGAAGATATGGGAAGACCCTTATCCTTGCTCTCTCAGGCAATCAATACGCATCCTATGTTGATCTTCACATGATAGTCAGACCGGTCCTGTCGGAGTTTACTGTTAACAACCGACTGGAAATGATCAGAGGAGCAGCTACACTGATGGATGATTACGACAAAAAAAGTCCTGTCAGGAGGTTTATCAGAGCGATCGCGCAGGACGGAAGTCTGTAGGCGTATATGGAGAAAAACTTCCGTCTCAAACGCTTAAAACGGGCCTTCTGGACGGAAGTCTGGAAGAATACAGAGAGAGAAACTTCCGTCTCAAACGCTTAAAACGGGCCTTCGGGACGGAAGTCTGGAAGCATACAAGAGGTAAAAGTTCCGCCCTAAACACCGAAAATGGGCCCTTGGTACGGAAGTCAGCAGGCGCACATGGAATAAAACTTCCGTCCTAAACGTTGAAAACAAGTCTTCAAGACGGAAGTTGGTGACTGCAATGGAAGGGCAAGGGCGCCTTAGCGCCGCGAAGCGGTCGAAGACCCTTGACCGCAGTAGACTCCCTCCATCAGCTCCAAACTTTTGAACTTTCGGGTAATACCGGAAGTTCTTTTTATACTTGTAAACACTGTTATTCGGAGAATGGCTTGCGAGCTTTTGCTTATGCAGTCCGTTTAATCAATTCGACATAACGCAAAGCAAGCCTTATAATTGAATGCAGTAAAAAAGTATAGTTATTGCAGCATCAAGATAAAACAGAAGGGAAACGGAGCGGATTATGAAACTTGTACTGAAAAATGATTTTGCCTGGGACGGACTGTACTGGATCTGTGATGAAGCCGGAGTAGAGAAATATTATGTTGATGCCAGAATCGGTGACGGTGGACGGTACATCTATGTGTCCGATGCATCAAAGAAGGAAATTGGAGCTATAAGACAAAAGGCTCTGTCTCTGAAGA